>DASRPM010000200.1:0-24644 GCA_035646375.1 Vicinamibacterales bacterium | reverse complement strand
TGAAGCGGCGCGGCACCCGGCGGTTCGTGATCCTGACCGGCCTCTCCGGGTCCGGGAAGACGCACGGCGTCCGCGCCCTCGAGGACCTCGGCTATTTCTGCGTCGACAACCTGCCGACGCAGCTGATTCCCACCCTCGCCGAACTGGCCAGCCGCGACGACACCGGCCTCGAGAAGATCGCGCTCGTGGTGGACGTCCGCGAGCGGAACTTCCTGCGTCAGTTCCCGCGCATCTTCGAAAAACTGAAGGCCGGGCCGGGCGTGACGCCGACGCTCATCTTTCTCGAGGCCAGCCACGCGGCGCTCGTGCGCCGCTTCAGCGAGACGCGGCGCCCGCATCCGATGGCGCCGGACCGCTCGGTGGCGGAAGGCATCCGCGAGGAGCGTGACAAGCTGGGCGCCATCCGCGCGATGGCCGACATGATCGTGGATACCTCGGAGCTGACGGTGCACGAGCTGCGCGACATCTTCATGCGGATGTCGCGCGACGGCCGCGGCCGGGCCGAGATGGTAGTGACGCTCCTCAGCTTCGGCTTCAAGCACGGCCTGCCGGAGGACGCCGACCTGGTGTTCGACGTCCGATTCCTGCCCAACCCGCACTTCGTGGATCGCCTGCGCCGGCTCACCGGGCGCGATCGCGCCGTCGTGCGCTTCATGCACAAGCACGACGAGACGGGGGAGTTCATCAAGCGGCTGACGTCGTTCCTGCAGTTCTCGCTGCCGCAGTACGTGAAGGAAGGAAAGGCGTACCTGACGGTTGCGATCGGGTGCACCGGCGGCCGCCACCGGTCGGTGATGATTGCCGAAGCGCTCAAGCGCAGCCTGGCGAAGGTGCCAGGCGTGCGCCTGCGCGTCAAGCATCGAGATTCTTAGAAGGGAATATCGTCGTCGGTGATCGGCTCGACCGGCGGCTCGTCCATCTGGCCGCCTCCGCCACCGCGCGCGCCAAAGGCTTCTGCGCCCCCGCCGCCACCACGGCCGCCACCGCCACCGCCGCCGAGCAGCGTGACGCGGTCGCACTTGATCTCGGTGGTGTAGCGCTTGTTGCCGTCCTTGTCGTCCCACTGGCGCGTCTACAAGCGCCCCTCGACGTAAATCTGCTTCCCCTTGGTGAGGTACTCCTGCAGGCTCTCCGCCTGCTTGCCCCAGAGCACCACCCGGTGCCATTCGGTCTTTTCCTGCCGCTGGCTGTTGCGGTCGTTCCACACTTCGGTGGTGGCCAGGTTCAACGTGGCGACGGCCGCCCCGCCCGGCGTGTAGCGCAGCTCCGCGTCACGCCCGAGATTGCCACCAGGATTACTTTGTTCACGCTGCCCATATCGTCCGCTCTCTCTCTCGGGACGGCCTCACGGCCGAACCCTCTCCAGACGACCTTGCGGCCGTCGCTGCGGCCGCAGTCACTGCGGCCGTGCCAAGCGCTAAGCCTATAGCAAACGGGTGACAGGGCAGGTCACGACGTGGTCGAAGCGCTTCGCGCCGCGGGCTATTTCGCGGGCGGCGAGGTGCGGTTGGCGCGTTCGAGGTCCTGCTTGGCCAGCCGGGCGGCGTCGCTCTCGGGGAACAGCTTGATGACCGCCTCCCAGGACTCGCGGGCTTTGTCCACCTGGCCGGTCTGGAAGTACGCCTGTCCGCGCTTCCGGTACGCGTCGGGCACCAAGGGCGAATTGCGGAAGTTCTGCAGCACCAGCCCGTAGGCGTCGATGGCTTCCGGCAATTTCTTCTGCGCGTAGTAGCTCTCGCCGATGTAGAACTGCGCTTCGCCGGCCAGGTCCGACCGCGGGAACGTGCGCATCAGCGCTTCGAAGCCCGAAATCGCCAGCGAAAACGCGCCGGCGAAGTAGTCGGACTTGGCGGACTCGAACATGCGCGACGGCGAGAGCCCTGCCGTGGACGGCGGGCCTGTCGCGACCGGAGGCGCGGCCGACACTGGGGGCGCCCCCCCGCCACGGCGGCGGGATCGACGCCGTCGGTGGGCGGCGGCGCCGCCTGGCTGATCAGCGACGGCAGGCTCGAAATCGTGGTGCGCAAGGCATCGATCTCGTCACGCAGCGTCCGGATGCGTGTGTCGGTTTCCTGGGTGCGTTCCCGGATGGCGCTCAGGTCGCCGCTCATGTTGCGGATGCCGAGCTCCTGATCGGCAAAGCCCTTTCGGGTGGCCGCCGAGGCCTCGTCGAGACGCGTGTTGAGCGCCTTGATCGCGTCGGCCAGCTGCGAGATCGCCAGCGTCAGCTGTTGCTGCTGTTCCTGCAGGATGCGCAGCTCGGCCGCCTGCTGCTGGTGCTCGCGGTTCTGGGCAGCCGGGTGCGCCGGCAGCGCCAGCAGGAGCGCGGCCGCCGCGACGGCAAGGCGGGTCGACATTGTCATCGTCATCCTCCGGGCGATCGGCCTGGCGATCACTTGGCCGTGATCACGAAGTGCGCGCGCCGGTTCTTGGACCACGCGTCCTCGGAATGGGCCTGGTCGAAGGGGAATTCCTTACCGTAGCTCACCGTGCGCAGCCGGTCGGGCGCGATGCCGAGCGACACCATGTAGGTCTTCACGGCCGACGCCCGCCGCTCGCCGAGCGCCAGGTTGTACTCGGCGGTGCCGCGCTCGTCGCAGTGTCCCTCGATCGTCACCACCCACTGCGGATACTTCTTCAGCACCTCGACGTTGCTCGTGACCACCGAACGGCCGGAGTCGTCGAGATCCGAGCTGTCCAGCGGGAAGAATGCCGGCCGCAGCGGCGAGTCGCGGTTGAGCTCGTCGAGCGAGCGGTTCGAGACCGAGTCTTCCGACAGCGGGGCCGGCTGCAGATCCTCGACCCGCTGCGCGCCGCGCGGCGGGGGAGGCGGCGGTGTCACGGGTGGCGGCGCCTCGGCGACCGGCGCCGGCTGCGGCGTGACCACCGGCTTGTCGCGGCGCGAGCACGCCGGCGCGGCCACGAGACAGATGAAGGCAAGCGCGATTCCCAGACCTCGACTACTGATCATGTGCGGTGCTCCTCGGCTTCGACACGTGGCGGGCTACTGCGACCAGGCGGGCGTCTGGTTGTTGCCGCTCCGCGTGAGCTGCTTGAGGCCGCGTCCGTCGCGGCCAATCGTGAACACCTGCTTGCCGCCCGCCCGGGTGGACGTGAAGGCCAGGTGCTTGCCGTTGGGGGCATAGGCTGGGCTTTCGTTCGATCCTTCGCCGAACGTGATCTGCCGAACGGTGCCCGTGGCCAGTTCGTGAATCTTGATGTCGAACCCGGCGCCGCTGGTCCGGCCCGAATAGGCGATCTCATTGAACGGAGCGGGCGACCAGGTCGCGCGGTCGGCCTCGCTCTCGCTGACCGTCAGCCGCCGAACGTTGGACCCGTCGGCCGCGTTCATGATGTAGACCTGTGGATTGCCCGAACGATCGGAGGTGAAGGCGATCTGCGCGCCGTTGGGCGACCACGTCGGCGTCATCTCGTAGGCGGCGTGGTTCGTGAGACGGCGCACGTTCGAGCCGTCGCGGTTCATGACGTAGACCTCGGTGTTGCCGTCGCGGTTCGAAACGAAGGCGATCCGCGTCCCATCCGGCGAGAACACCGGCATGAAATTGCTGCCGACGTTCTTGGTCACGTTTTCCAGCAGACCCTGATAGATGAGCGACACGAAGATCTGTGGCGTCAGGTTGCGGTAGGACGAGTAGGCCACCGCGTTCGCGTCCGGAGACCAGGACGGGTTGAGGTTGAGCTGTCGCGTGGTGGTGACCCGGCGCTGGTTGGCGCCGTCGTAATCCGAGATGTAGATCTCCTTGACCTCGCGGTTGTCGATCGGGCCGAGCAGGCGCTCACGATTGCGGTCGGAAACAAAGGTGAGCTTGGTACGGGCCACGCCGCGGAGCGCGCGCTGCTGCAGGTGCACCTCGTCCGCGATGGTGTGTGCGTAGAGGCGCGGATTCGACGCGGTGCCGCCGTACTCCTTGGAGAAGACCTGCTGGCGCGTGCGGACGTTGAAGAGACGTACCTGCACGACCACCTTGTCGCCGCTGCGCTGCACCGAACCGAAGAACACCGCGTCGGCGCCGAGCTCGCGCCACGACGCGAACGGCACCTGTTCGGGCGCGCGCGCCGCCGGGATGGTGGAGTAGGTGTCGCGCGGGATGAGATAGAACTCGCGCTCGAATCCGAGGTCGTCCCACAGCACCTGGCTGATCGTCTTGGCCATCTCGGCCGCGTCGGGTGACGCGGCCACGAAGTCTGGCACCGCGTAGCGCGGCGGCGAGCTGCCGTCGCCGCCGATGACGAGCTCGATTTCGGGCTGCGGGTTCTGATTCTGCGCGGCCAGGGGCCACAGCCCGGCCGCGGCGACCAGGATCACCAGAAGAACAGCGTGCGTGGGCAGTCGTCTCATCGGTCCTTCCTAGTATTCGCCAGATCAACGGTTCTCGAATCTCAAGCGCAAGGCGAGGGTGGCGTCGGGAAACTCCCGCGGCAGCTCCTGCACACTCGGCACACGCGAGACCGCGCGGGCGGCGGCGGCATCGATCAGCGGATTGCCGCTCGGCTGCACGATGCTGACCGAGTCGATGGTGCCGTTGCGTTGGATCCGGAAGCGCACGATCGTGACGCCGACGACGCCAGGCGCGCGCTCCCACCCGCGTTCGATGGCGATCCGCACTTGCTCGAGGTAGCCCGGACAGCAGAAGTTCGGCGTTTCGACTTCGATGCCCTTGCCGCCTTGGCCACCAGTGGCCAGACCGAAGCCCTGACCCTTGGCGCCGGTGTCGGTGCGCGTGTTGCCGTCGGTGGGCGGCTCGGGCACCGACGGTGCCGTGCGGGCCGGCTCCGTTCGCGCGGGCCGGGCCGGTGCGGCCTTGGCGGGCAGCGCCGCGACCGAGCGCGAGGGCGCGGGTGGTGGCGGCGGCGTGCGCGGCACGGGTTTCGGCGGCTCCGGCGTCGGTTCCGGCACGGCGCGACCGCCCATCGGCGTGAGCCCGCCCGACCGCGGTCCCGCCGCGCCACCGAGGTTGACCGTCATGACGACACGCGCCGGTTCGTTCGACGAGCGCGCGGGCGCCAGCCAGATGGCCGCGACAATCGCGACGTGACCCGCCACACTCCACACGAGCGTCGGCGTCAGCCCGGCGTGGACGCGGGCGCGTGCGGCGATGATGTCGCTGGCTGGCTCGTTCATCGCTCTTCCGGGAACTCGGTGACGATGCCCGCGTTCTCGACGCCGCCGGCTTTCAGCGCGTCGAGCACGTCGATCAGCGCCTGCACGTTGAGGCGGTTGTCGGCGCGGACGAATACGTGTTTGTCGGACCGGTTGACCAGCAGCTGTCGCATCCGCTCGCCGAGCACTTCGAGGCGGATCGCTTCTTTGTCTTTGACCAGGAAGACGCGCCGGTCCTGGCGGAACGAGAAGGGGACGTCCACGAACAGACGCTCGCTGGCGATCTCGGCCGAACGCCGCGCCTGCGGCAGCGTCACCTCGACGCCGCGCTGCAGCATCGGCGCCGCCACCATGAAGATGATGAGGAGCACGAGCATGACGTCCACGAGCGGGATCACGTTGATCTCCGCCAGCGTGGTGGCCACGCGGCGGCCGCGGGCCCGGTGGCCGCCGCCAGACGAGGATGCGGGGAGAACCTTCGGCACGGCGTCCTAGGTGAAATTGCGCTCGGCAATGTTGATGAACTCGAGGGAGAAGTCGTCCATCTCCGCCGCCAGCGCCTTGGTCGTGCTCGTGAAGTGGTTGTAGAAGAACACCGCGGGGATGGCGGCGAAGAGTCCTGCCGCCGTGGCGAGGAGCGCTTCGGAGATGCCGGGGCCGATCACGGACAGATTGGTGGCGCCGGTCTGACTGATCTTCTGAAACGCGTCGAGGATGCCCCAGACGGTCCCGAACAGCCCGATGAACGGCGCGGCGCTCGCAATCGTGGCCAGGAAGGTCACTTTCTTTTCCAGTTTGTTGACCTCGACCGCGGAGGCGCGCAGCAGCGCGCGGTCCACCGCAGCCAGGCTCTTGAGGATTGGACGCGCGGCCGCGGCGGGCGGATGGCCGGCCGCCACCGGCGCGGTCAGGCGCAGTTGTGCGTTGATCTCGGCGTAGCCCGCCTGGAACACCCCCACCAGCGGGCTGTCGGGGATCGTGGTGCAGACCGCCTGCACCTCGGAGAACTTGCTGCTCTTGCGGAACACGTCGAGGAACGCCCGCGTGTGCCTGGCCGCGGCGCGATAGGCCCAGGACTTATGCAGGATGATGGCCCAGGAAACGATCGAAAGGATCGCGAGCAGCGCCAGTACGGACTGGTTGACCGGTCCGGTGCGCTGCACGAGGTCGAGCACCGATGTACTCCCAGGTACAGGTGCAGCGCCCTCTTGCAACTGGAATGCAAGAAGCAGGGTGCCGAGCGTATTCAATTGATCCTCCGAGGACCCGAAGTGCGCCGCTGGGACAGCGCAGACAGGGCAGGGTAGCACGCTGAAAAAGTGCTGTCAAACATATGATACGATGGGGTTTCCGGCCACATGCTGCGCACGCTTCGCATCCGCAACCTGGCGGTGATCGAAGCCGTCGAGGTCGATCTCGACCCTGGGTTCACCGCTCTCACGGGTGAAACCGGGGCGGGGAAATCGATCCTGGTCGAGGCCGTCGGCCTGCTGCTCGGGGGGCGCGCCTCCGCCGACCTCGTACGGACCGGGACCGACGTCGCGTCCATCGAGGCGGTCTTCGGGCGGGCGGACGGCACCGAGGTGCTGATCCGGCGCGAGCTCACCGCCGGCG
This sequence comes from Vicinamibacterales bacterium, assembly GCA_035646375.1. Classification (GTDB taxonomy): domain Bacteria; phylum Acidobacteriota; class Vicinamibacteria; order Vicinamibacterales; family UBA2999; genus DASYRM01. Next base: position 17,908 of record DASRPM010000200.1, on the reverse strand, counting down.
GCCGCAGCCGCTCGTTCGTGGACGGCGCGCTGGCCACGGCCGGCATGTTGCGCGACGTCTCCGCCGACCTCGTCGAACTCCACGGCCAGCACGAGCACCAGCTCCTCCTCGATCCGTCCACGCACTTGAGCTTCCTGGATGCCGACGCGGGTCTCGAGCCCTTGGCTGCCGGTGTCGCGGAGAAGTGGGCGCGGGTGCGCGAGCTCCGGGAGCGGTTGGCGAGCGCGTCGATGGACGCGCGCGAGCGCACGGCGCGGCTGGAGCTGGTGCGGTTCCAGCTCGCCGAGATCGACGCCGTCAAGCCGGTGGCCGGCGAGGACGCCGATCTCGAGGCGGCCCGGCGCGTGCTCGCCAACGCCGAGCGCGTGGACGGCCTGTGCCGCGGCGCCTACGGCGAGCTGTACGACGACGAGCGCGCAGCGCTCCCGCAGCTGGGCAGCGTCTGGAAGAAGGTCGAGGAGCTGGCGGTCCTGGATCCGGCGTTTGCGCCGCACCTCGAGGCGCGCGGAGCGGTGAAGGCGCAGCTCGAGGATCTGGCCGCGTTTCTGCGCGCCTACGCCGACGGCGTGGACGCGTCGCCGGCAAGGCTGCAGGAGGTCGAGGACCGGCTGTCCCGGCTCGAACGCCTGAAACGGAAGTATGGGCCGGCGCTCGACGACGTCGTGGCCAAGGGGCTGTCTCTGCGGGCCGACGTGGCCCGGCTGACCGGCGGCGACAGCGAGGCCGGAAATCTTGAAGGGCAGTTGGCGGACGCGAGCACGGCTTACGTGGTGGCCGCGCAAGAGCTGTCGCGGGCACGCCGCGATGCGGCCGTTCCCTTTGCGCGGAGTCTGAAGGCGCTCCTGGCCGACCTCGCGATGGCCGAGACGAGATTCGACGTGCGGTTCGAATCGATCGAAAGCGACCCCGAGCGCTGGGACGCGCACGGGATCGACCGTGTCGAGTTCTTCGTGTCGCCGAACCCGGGCGAGGATCCGCGGCCGCTCGCACGGGTGGCCTCGGGCGGCGAGCTGTCGCGCATCATGCTCGCGCTGCGGACCCACGGGACGCGGCGGCCGGCGCGCGGCGGGGCAGGGGCCGCCGAGCTCGGCCGGAAGACGCTCATCTTCGACGAAGTGGATGCCGGAATCGGCGGCCGTGCGGCCGAAGCGGTCGGGGCGCTGCTGCGCGAGCTGGGCGGCCGCTACCAGGTACTCTGCATTACGCACCTGGCGCCGATCGCCGCGCGTGCCACCACGCAGTGCGCGGTCGAGAAGCGCGTGGCCGGTGGACGGACCGTGACAGTGGTGACCCCGCTGGGTCAAGATCAGCGCGTGGACGAACTGTCGCGAATGCTCGCCGGAACCCGGGCCTCGGACGCCACGCGAGCCAGCGCGCGGGAACTCCTGAGCGGCGGCGCCGCGCCGGATGGCCGGCCCTCCGGGCGGGGGGCGAAAGTCAAACAGCAGGCGAAAGGCGAAAGCGAAAGTCGGAGGCCGCGGGTATGACTCCGCGCCGTTACCTGATCGAGACGTTCGGCTGCCAGATGAACGTCCACGACTCCGAGCGCATGGCGGGGCTGTTGGAGCAGGCCGGCTACGAGCGTGCCGCGGCCGACGCCGACGCCGACGTCGTGGTCATCAACACCTGCAGCGTGCGTGAGCACGCCGAGGAGAAACTCTACACGCGGCTTGGCGAGCTGCGCGTCCTCGGCGAGGAGACCGGCCGCGCGCGGCTCGTCGCCGTCGCCGGCTGCGTGGCGCAGCAGGAAGGCGACGCGCTCTTCAAGAAGACGAACGGGAACCTGATCGACGTCGTCCTGGGGACGCATCGCCTCAAGCAGCTCCCCGTCCTCCTCGAGCGCGCCGCGGAGACGCCCGGCGCACGGCGGGGCGAAGTGGACGTCGCGCGGTTCGACGACGTGACGTTCCCGGTTGGCGTCACCCGCCGCGGTGATGCCGTGCGGGCCTACGTCACGATCATCGAGGGGTGCAACGACCACTGCGCGTTCTGCGTCGTGCCGACCACGCGCGGGCACGAGCGCATGCGCGCCAAGGCCGACATCCTGGCCGACGTGCACGAAGCGGTGGCCTCCGGCCGGAAAGAGGTACAGCTCCTCGGCCAGATCGTCAACCACTACCAGGCGCCGGACGACCCGGCCTGCGACTTCGCGGAGCTGCTCGCCGCGGTGGACGCGGTGCCCGGCGTGGAGCGCATCCGCTTTGCGAGCCCGCATCCGCGTCACACCGGCGCCCGCCTGATCGAAGCGGTCCGCGACCTGCCGCGCGTCTGCAAACACATGCACCTGCCGCTCCAGTCGGGCTCGACGGAGGTGCTTCGTCGCATGCGGCGCCGCCACACGCGCGAGGAGTATCTCGACCTGGTCGCCCGGATCCGCGAGACGGTCCCCGGCGTCGCGCTTTCCACCGATCTCATCGTCGGCTTCCCGGGCGAGACCGCGCGCGACTTCGACGACACGCTGGCGCTCGTCGAAGCTGTTCGTTACCACAGCATCTATTCGTTCAAATACTCGGAGCGGCCCAACACGCTCGCAGCCAGGCGGATGCCGGACGACGTACCCGAGGCGGAGAAGACCGTGCGCATCGTGGCGCTGCAGTCGCGGCAGCGGGAGATCCAGAGCGTGCTGCACGCCGCCTCGGTGGGACAGGTGGTGGACGTGCTGGTGGACTCGGTCAGCCGGCGCCGCGAGGGAGAACTGTCGGGCCGCACGAGCGGCAACACGGTGGTGAACTTCCCGGTGCCGGGCGGGGCCCTGGCGGCGCCGGACTTGTGGCTGGGGCGTACCGTGCCGATACTAGTGACGCGGGCCGGTCCGAACAGCGTGGCAGGGGAGCTTGCCGCGCCCGAGGCCGCCGTGCCTGCGGGAGCCGTCACATGCTGATCGAGATGACCATCAAGGGCCTGGTCGTGGACTCGTTCTCGAGCACGCCGATCGTGATCCTGAAGGACAAGGCCGGCGACAAGGTCCTGTCGATCTGGGTCGGCATCTACGAAGCCAACGCCATCGCGCAGCAGATCGAGAACGTCACCATGCCGCGCCCGATGACGCACGACCTGCTCCGGAACCTGATCTCCGACCTCGGCGGCAAGGTCGATCGCGTCGTGGTGACGGACCTGCGCGAGAACACCTTCTTTGCCACGATTCATCTCACCGTCAAGGGCGAGCAGGTGGCGGTGGACGCGCGCCCGAGCGATGCCATCGCGCTGGCGCTCCGCAGCCGCTCGCCGATTCTCGTCGACGAGCAGGTGATCGAGGCCGCCAAGACCGGCGACTTCGCGCTCGAGCGCGTGGACAACGACCGGCTGCAGAAATGGCTCGAGAGCCTCGACCCCGACGAGCTCGGCAAGTACCGGATGTAGCGTCCGGCGGTCGGCCGCGTTCAATGTCGGCCGGCCGACAAGCAAGAACCTGGAGGCGGAGTAGGCGGAGTGAGCAGGGTAGACGGGGAAGGGAAAGCTTCTTCTCCCTCGATCTGATTTCCACTCGTATCACTCCGCCGACTTGCTCTGCTCACTCCACTCGCTCTCTGCATCGCTCCGCGTTCTCTCCACTCTGCTCACTCCGCCCACTCTGCCCGTCCGCCGCGCGAGTGTGCGCGTTGTCGGCCGGCCGACATTGCATCTCGTTCATCCCGCACCGCCCTAAGTCTTAAGCCCTAAGGCGACGCGCGCGCTCATTTGTCGTTGACCTCCGATCGGGGCGTCCCTACAATGGCCTCGACCGTTTTCACAGATCTGCCCAATCCATGATCGTTGCCATCGCCAATCAAAAAGGGGGAGTCGGCAAGACGACCACTGCCGTCAACCTCGCCGCGGCGCTGGCGATGCGCGGCCGCAAGACGCTCCTCATCGACCTCGACCCCCAGGCCAACAGCACGATCTCGTTTCTGGATCCGCGCGTCATCACGCGCAGCACCTACGACGCGATCGGCGACGCGGAGTGCCAGCTCGCCGACGTGATTCAGCCGGCGACCTCGGTTGAGAACCTGTTCGTCGCACCCGCCCGCATCGGGCTGGCGAAGCTCGAATCGCGGTTGGTAGGGGAGCTCGACGCGCACTTCAAGTTGAAGGACAAGATCGACCGCCTCGGTCGCGAGTACGCCCACGTGGTGATCGATTGCCCGCCGGCGCTCGGGCTGCTGACAGTCAACGCACTGGTCGCCTCCACGCACCTGCTCATCCCCATCCAGTCCTCGTACTTCGCCCTCGAAGGCACGGACGATCTGCTCGAGACGATCGAGAAGGTGCGCCAGCGCCCCAACCCGGCGCTCCGCATCCTCGGCGTCGTGATCACGATGCACGACAAGCGCACCGCGCTCGGCCGCGACATCCGGGAGCAGATCCAGAAGGTGTTCGGCGGTAAGGTATTCAAGACGGTGATCAGCAAGAGCGTGCGGCTCGAAGAGAGCCCGGCGTACAAGGAATCGATATTCACGTTCGCGCCCGAGTCCTCCGGCGCGACCGATTACTACAGTCTCTGTGAGGAGGTGATCGAGCGTGTCGAAGCGCGGACTGCCTGAAACGCTCCGGATGCGGCATGACGAGCACTACGTCGAGTCGCTCGCCTCGTCTGCCGGTCAGCCTGTCGGACGCATCGTCGCGATCGATTTGCTGGACCCGAACCCCAACCAGCCCCGCCAGGTCATGGGCGACCTGTCGGAGCTCATCGCCTCGGTGACCGAGAAGGGCATCATCGAGCCGCTCGTCGTTCGCCAGCGCGGATCGCGCTACCAGATCATCGCCGGCGAGCGCCGCTACCACGCCTCGGTGCAGGCCGGGCTCCGCGAGGTGCCGGTCGTCATCCGCGAGGTGGACGACATCGAAGTCATGGAACTGGCGCTGGTGGAGAACCTCCAGCGCAAGGACCTGACGGCGTTCGAAGAGGCCGAGGCGCTGCTGCAGCTCTGTGAAACGTGCAGCTACACGCATGAGGACCTGGCGCAGAAGCTTGGCAAGTCGCGCGTGTCGATCACCGAGTCGCTGTCGCTGGCCGCGATGCCCGAGGAGGTCCGGAACTTGTGCCGGCTTGCGGACATCACGTCGAAGTCCACACTGCTGCAGATCGTCCGCCAGGGCGACCCGAAGAAGATGCTGGCGCTCGTCGAGAAGGTGGCCCAGGGCGGCGCCACCACCCGCAAGGACCTCCGCGCCGAGACCGCCAAGGACAAGCCCGGACGCCCGAAGGCGTTCGTCTTCGCGTTCAAGCCGCAGACGAAGGCGTTCAACCTGCGTCTCAGCTTCATGAAGTCGCGCGTGGACAAGTCCGAGATCATCGAGGCGCTCGAAGGCATCATCCGCGAGCTCAAGTCTCAGCGCCGCAACTAATCCTCAACCGCGCAATCCGACCCCGGCCGATCGAAATGTCGGCCGGCCGACACGAAGAACCTGGACGGCCTTAGGTCTTGGACCTTGGACCTTGGGGCGCTCCTCGAGCATGGCAACGCATCGGAGAGGAGAGCCGGAGGTCTTCGCGGCGCCGGAGGCCGCCAGTAGCCGGAAGCCTGGGGGGCTGAGGGCCCATTCAGGCTTCTTGGTTAACATAACGTCTCTTATGCGACGTTGATGAAATTCGAGGAAAACCGCGGGGGGCGGGTTCGGTTGGCGGTTTCAGGCGCGCCAGGATTGGCGCCCGGTGCTCCGCCCGGTCACCGTGGCCTCGACGGTCAGTGTCGACTCGTCCACGTCGCGCGACGACCGCCGCAGCGTCACCACGAACGCGAGCTCGTCGTGTTCCCGCAGCCCCAGACGTTCGAACGGTACGCGGAACTCCGCCACGGCGTCCGCCGCGGCTTCGAGATCCCGCCAGGCGACCTCGAGCCAGGTCCCGTCCGCCGTGCGCCGCAGGACCGTCCCTCCTCGATGGGCGCTGTTGATGGCGATGCGCGTGCCCGGCGGCTCGAGGAACGCGACCGTGAGCTCGCCTCCCTGAGCCAGCGAGTCGGTCAGCGGCTCGGCCGTCGCGATCTGCAGGCAGAGCGTGTCGTCCCCGAAACCGAACCGGACGCCGGCAATCCGTTGCCCGACGGCGGCCACCTGGTGCATGGCGCCAGCGCTGGCCGATGGCGTCACCTCGCCCGCGCCCAGCCATTCGAAGTAGCTCGACTCACGGCCGTCGACGCGCGGCGACGTCGTCCCGGTCGGCGGCAGCACCGTCACCTTGGGCGGCATCGTCGTGATGTTGGTCACGAACAGCTCCTCGGGTATCGGCAGCCCGAGGGCCCGGTAGATGTTGCGCACGTGGCGCCGGAACAGATCGTCGAATTCGCGATCGTGATCCGAGTGGTGGTCGTCGCCGTACCACCAGCACCAGTCGCTGCCTTCGGCGATCAGAAGCTCCTCGCGGGCCGCGGCCAGGGCCTCCGCGCTGGCCACGCCGCTGGCGTGCTCGAGCGCGCGGCGCGCACGCGACAGCTGGCCCCAGGCGCGGCGGTCGTCGCCGTGGCCGATCCAGATGTAGAAGTCGGCGTTGATCCACGATCCGGGATGGATGGCCGGCAGGCGTTCGGCGGCGCCGGCGCACGCCTCGGCCATGGTCACGGTGTGCAGCAGGGGGTGGTTCTCGAGCCGGCCGTAGAGGGCGCGGAGGAAGGGGCGCCCCTGGCCTTCGTAGTGCTCCCAGGCGTTTTCGCCGTCGAGGACCACGAACACGGTGGCCTCTTCCCCGCTGCGCTGCCCCCGGTAGCGTTCGCCGGCGGCCGCGATGCGGTGCACGAAGTCGTCTGCGGCTGTCTGCGCGTCCCAGGACGAGTAGGTGAAGCCGACGAGATCGGACAGCAGGTGGTCGCGGAAGCCGCACGCCACGGTGCCCGCTCCAGAGCCGATATGATACGCGCGGTACAGATCGGCGTCGCGGGCAAAGGTACGCGGCAGCGAGCGCGCCAGGATCTCCTCGTCGGTGGCCATCCACGCGAATCCCGCGTCGGCGACCAGCGGCACCATCGCGTCCGAGACGGAGCCCTCCGACGGCCACAGTCCCGTCGGCGTGCGGCCGAACAGACGTTGATGCAGCGCCACGGCGCGGCGGAGCTGTTCCGACGCGTCCTGCGGGTAGACGAACGGCTGCTCGGGCGGCGGCCATGAGGGGTGGGTCTTCAGGTAGACCGAGGCATCGCACAACAGCGGCAGGATGGGGTGATAGAACGGCGAGGTGGAGATCTCGATCTGCCCGCGCTCGGCCGCGGCGCGATACTCCCCGACCACGCGTCCCAGAATTTCGAGCTCCACCGCCCGCAGCGTCTGCTTGTCGTGCTCGGAGAAGTCGCGGGCCTTCGCAAAGAGCGCGCGCACGCGCGGATCGAGTTCGGCGTAGATCGGATCGATCCACACCAGCTTGTGCCAGACCTGCAGGTCGCGCAGGTCGTCGGTGGTGAACGCGGCGGCCGCGTTGCCGCGGCGGCGGCCCGCCTCCCGCGTCGCGAGCAGTTCCGCGTAGCGCGGGAACGGATCGATCATGCGCGCGCGGTGCGCGTGGAAGAAGTGCTCGGCGCAGAACTGCCGATCGCTCTCGCTCAGCTGATCGGCAGGCGCCAGGCCCACCTCGAGATGGCGATCACGCGCCTGGCCCGACGCGAACGCCTCGAGCTGGACGAGCAGCGACGGCACCAGGTTGAACGTCAGCTTGAGCGCGGGGAAGTCGCGCGTCAGCGCCACCATGCCCCAGTAGTCCTTGAGCGCGTGCAGGCGCACCCACGGGAGGATGTGCTCGCCGGTGGCGAGGTCCTGGTAGAACGGCTGGTGCATGTGCCACAGCAAAGCGACGCGCGTCATAATGGGCCCGGTTCATGAAGATTATCGACCGCTACGTGATTCGCCAGATGCTTCCGCCAATTCTGTTGGCGTTGCTGGTGTTCACGTTCGTGCTCATCATTCCGCAGATCAAGGAGCACGCGGAGAGTTTCATCGCCAAGGGCGTCTCGCCCGGCCTGGTCATGACGGCGATGTGGCTGCTCGTGCCGCAGGCGCTGGCGCTCACGATTCCGATGTCGCTGCTGCTCGGCCTGCTGATCGCCTTCACGCGTCTGTCGGCAGACCGCGAGTTCGTGGCGATGCAGGCGTGCGGGATGAGCCTGGCGCGGCTGCTCCGTCCGGTCGGCGTCATCTCGGTGCTCTGCGCCGGCGCCACGTTCTACGTCTGGGCGATCGTCGTGCCCGACAGCAACCAGCGCTTCCGTGAGATCGCCTTCAACGTCGTAGCCCAGCGGGCGGAATACAAGATCCGGTCGCGCATCTTCTTCGACGACTTCCCCAATCTCGTGCTGTGGGTGCGCGACGTGCCCGCCGCCGGCGGCGGGTGGAACGGCGTGTTCATCTCCGACAGCCGCAGCACGTCGGCGCCCGCGATCTACCTGGCGCGGCGCGGGCGGGTGTCGATCGACCGGGACCGGCAGCGGATCGAGCTGGTGCTCGAAGACGGGACCCGCCACACCTCCAACACCGACGGGCAGTACGAGGTGTCGCAGTTCGATCGCTTTTGGGTCACGCTGGATCCCGCCACGGTGTTTCGATCGGCGGGGCTCGAGCGGGGTCTCAACGAGATGCGCATCGACGAGCTGCGCGCGGTGGTGGCCGACAAGGTGAAGCGAGGCGAGTCGCCGCACCAGGAGCTGATCAAGATCCACCAGAAGTGGTCGATTCCGGTGGCCTGTCTGGTGTTCGGCCTGATCGGCATCGCGCTCGGCGCCACGAACCGGCGCGACGGCGCGCTCGGCAGCTTCGTGCTCGGCCTCGTCGTGATCTTCACCTATTACATCCCGATGTACCTGGGACCGTCGCTCGCCAAGGGCAGCCTGGTGCCGCCGTGGTTCGCGGCGTGGCTGCCCAACATCGTGATGGGTCTGGCGGGAGTCCTGCTGTTTGCGTGGCGCGACAAGGCCGCCGACCGGCCGCTACGGATTCCAATGCCGGGCTGGCTGAGCAACTTCCGCGCGTTCGGTTCGGCGCGGCGCTCGTGGGGCGCCGTGCGCATCCTCGACCACTACGTGACGACATCGTATGGGCGTGTCCTGGCGCTCTCGGCCGTGGCCCTGACCGGCATCTTCTACATCACGACGTTCCTCGATCTGTCGGACAAGGTATTCAAGGGCGACGCGACCTGGGCGATGCTCGGCCAGTATCTGGTCTACGTGACGCCCCAGTACGTCTACTTCGTGATCCCGCTCGCGGTGCTCGTCGCCGCGCTCGTCACCATCAGCGTCCTGACGAAGAACAACGAGCTGGTGGTGATGAAGGCGTGCGGCATCAGCCTCTACCGCATTGCGCTGCCCATGATCGTGTCCGCCGTCGGCGCCGGCCTGGTGCTGTTCGCCCTCGAGGAAACCATCCTGGGGCCGGCCAACCGGCGCGCCGAACGCCTGAACGACACCATCCGCGGCCGCTTGACGAGCACCGACGCGCTCAACCGGCAATGGGTCGTCGGTTCGCGCGGCGAGATCTACCACTACAACTTCATCGATCCGCAGACGCGGCGCATGCTCGGCGTCTCGGTCTACGAGTTCCCGGCGAGCATGGAGCGGCTCGCGCGTCACACGTTCGCGGAGCGGGCCTCGACGGACGCCGCGGGCTCGACGCTGTGGCATCTCGAACGCGGCTGGACGCGCGCCTTTACCGCCACGGGTGCCGTCGGGCCGTTCGACCCGTTCGAAACCGCCGATCGCACGCTGGACGCCATGTCCGCCTTCGTCAGCGAGCCGCCGGATGCGCGGTTCATGGGCTACGCGCAGCTGCACGAGTACACGGAGCGGCTGCGGGCCGGCGGTTTCGACGTGCTTGAGCAGGACGTGGCGCTGGCGGGCAAGCTCGCCTTCCCCTTCGTGACGATCATCCTGACCCTGATGGCGGTGCCGTTCGCGGTGCTCACCGGCCGCGGTGGGGCCATGGCGGCGATCGGGGTCGGCATCGGTCTCGCACTCACCTACTGGATCACGATCAGCGTGTTTGCGGCGATGGGCACCGGTGGGCTGGTGACGCCGCTCATCGCGGCGTGGGCGCCGAACATGCTGTTCGGTGCGGCGGCCACCTACATGCTGCTGACGGTCCGGACCTGACGAGGCTTCGCCCGGCTTACCGTACGAACGCGAGGTCGTCGATCCAGAACTCCCCGTTCGATCCGAGCGCGGTGTTCATCGTGTCGAGGACGAACAGCAGCGACGCGATCGACGGCAGCGGCGGCGCGGCCGCCTGCCCGCTCGCGACCGGCCGGAACTCGGCGAAGGGCACGGTCACGGCGCGCCCGTTCTCGTCCAGATACACCGACCGGCGCCACCGGCCACTCCCCTGCTCCGCCGACGTGCGCAGCTGGACCGATATCCGCATCGGCCGGCTGGCGCGCCCCGTGAAGCGGACGCTGCTGTAGCCGGAGATCTCGGGAGCCCCGGTCGCAAAGGCGACGAACGGGGCGTCCGAGAGCCTGCCGCCGAGCGCGTAGCGGAGCGACAGCTGTGTGCCGCCCTCGGCGCGCACGATCGCGACAGCGCCCGCGGCACGCTCGCTGTTCTCGATCGCGAGCGGTGACGGGCCATCGCGATAGAGCACCCGCGAGGCCACCTCGGGCGGTGTCTTGACCGGCACGTCCGGCACGGCGGGGCCCACGTAGATCGGATTCGAGACGAGCCAGGGCGCCGTCGGCCCGCTGCCGCGTCGCGACGGCAGCGTGGCCTCGACGCGGTACACGCCGGGCGTGCCGTCGGCCTGGTGCTCGAGCCGTGAGCCTGTGACGGTCGTGACGGACTGGCCATCGCGGTAGAGCGTCAGCGTAGGCGCGAGCGCCGGCGCCGCGACCTCGGCGCGCAACACGAACGGCGCGCCGCCTGGAACGCGGTCGCCCGCCTGCGCCTGCACGCCCGCGCCCTCCGCCGTGAAGGCCAGCCGCGCCGGCCCCGCGAAAGCGTCGATGGCCGTGAAGACGTGGCCGGCGCGAATCGCGCCCAGCACCGATCGGGCGTCGGCCGCCGCGTTGCCCGACAGCGCCAGGCCCGGCAGGCCGATGGAAAACGTCCGGAAGACCTGCTCGTAAGACGGTAAGTGCAGCGCGGCGGGGCCGCCATGGTCCAGGTCGCCGCCAATCATCGCGTGGGCATCGCTGCCGCCCACGCCGACGACGTTGTGCGTGCGGGCGGCACGCTCCCAGAACGAGAGCGCGCTGTCGGGACGGTCCAGCATCAACGCGAGGCTTTCCGGTGCCCGGAACCAGAACGTGAAGAGGATGCGCGCCAGCGTCCAGGGCCGATTGTCGCGCCACTCGCTGTCGCTGTTCAGCCACTCGGCGCCATCGAACGGCCGGCTCCCGCGCCACACGAGATCAGCCTTCAATGAGGTTGGGTGCGCGACGATCGTCATCGCGCCCAGGCGCTGCAGGTCCTCGAGCACGTCGTCCGGCTCGCCGCGCAACGGATAGGGCGATCGCCCAAGATCGAGCGCGATCACGTGCCCGCCGGATGTGCTCACCTCCACGGCATCGATCGCCAGCACTCCAGAGCGGTAGCGCGGCGTGTCGGGCGCTCGCATGGCGTCGCCGTGATCGGTGAACACGACGAACTGGAGCCCGGCGCGCGCCGCCGCCGCGGCCACGTCGTCGGGCGTGCCGGACCCGTCCGAATTGGTGGTGTGGACGTGCATCGCGCCCCGGAGGACCGGCGCCGCGGACGGAACCGGTGCGACTGGCAGCGCCCGCGGCGGCAGCAGCACGAACACTCCCGCCGCCGCGACGGCGAGCACGAGCAGCACGCGGCGGATCACCGCGCGCCGCCGTCGAGCGTCCGCACCGCCCGGAGCGTCACGCGCGCGGATGGCATGAATCGTAGACGGCGCGCATCCGGTGTTCGAGCACGTGCGTGTAGATCTGCGTCGTCGAGAGGTCGGCGTGGCCGAGCATCATCTGGATTGCCCGCAGGTCGGCGCCTCGCTCGAGCAGATGGGTCGCAAAGGAATGGCGCAGCGTGTGAGGGCTGAGCGAGGCCTTGAGGCCGGCCTGCCGCGTGTACCCCTTGAGAATCTTCCAGAACCCCACCCGCGTGAGGCCCGGCCCGCCGCCGCGTGCGTTGACGAACAGCCGTGAACTCGTCCGGCGGCCGAGCAGCGCCTTGCGGCTCTCGCGCAGGTACCGGCTCACCCACCGTGCGGCTTCGTCGCCGATGGGAACCACCCGCTGCTTGTCGCCCTTGCCGGTGCATGTCAAAAAGGACGCCTCGAGGTTCAGATCGGCCGGCCGCAGGCCCACCAGCTCGGAGACCCGCAGGCCGGTGGCGTACAGCAGCTCGATGAGGGCGCGATCCCGCAGACCGCGTGGCGTCGTGACGTCGGGCTGCGCGATGAGCGCGTCCACGTCGTCAACCGACAGATACTTGGGCAGCACGTGCCAGGCGCGGGGCGGATGCAGATCGTCGGCGGGGCTGGCCGGCAGCCGTCCGTCGATCACGAGGAAGCGATAGAAGCCGCGGACGCACGCCACCTCGCGCGCCACCGACCGTGGCGAGCGCCCTTCGGCCATGAGATCGCGGACGAAGCGCTCGAGATCCTGCCGCTGCAACGCTTCCAAGGGTTGCCCCTGGCTTACCGCGAAACGTGCCAGCTGGTTGAGATCGCGCGCATAGCTTTCGATCGAGTTCACCGCCAGGCGGCGTTCCACGGTGAGATGCGTCAGATAGGCGTCGATGAGCGGCGTGACGTCGGCTGGCATCAGGTGGATTCTACGCCCGCCCGGAGGGCGGGCAATCTAGATAACCTAGCGAGGCTTTCCGCTTTGAGGCGACACCTCGCTAGAATCATAGCTGTATGGTTGCGCGCTCCAAATGGCAGTCGTTGCCCACCGAGGCGATCAATCCCTCGAGCCTCGGCATCGACAAGCTCGCCGCCGACGACCTCGTCGATCTCATGCTCAACGAGGACCGCAAGGTGCTCGCCGCGGTGCAGCGGGAGCGCGAGCGCATTGCCGTCGGCGTCGAGATGGTGGCACAGACGCTCCGCAAGGGCGGGCGCATCGTCTTCGTCGGCGCCGGCACGAGCGGCCGTCTCGGCATCCTCGAGTCCGCCGAGATGCCGCCGACGTTCAGCACCGACCCGATGCTGGTGCAGGCGATGATGGCGGGCGGCCGCGACGCGATCTTCGGCGCCAAGGAAGGCGTCGAGGACAACTACGAGGAAGGCGCCCGGGCGATGACGCGCTTCCATCCCACCAAGGCCGACGTCGTGATCGGCGTGTCGGCGAGCGGCATGACGCAGTTCGTGCGCGGCGCGCTCACTCGCGCCCGCAAGGCGGGGTCGCGCATCATCTTCGTGACCTGCGATCCCGGGACCGAGCTGCAGACGTTCGTGGATCTCACGATTGCGCCGGCGGTGGGCGCCGAAGTGATCGCCGGCTCCACGCGGCTCAAAGCGGGCACGGCCACGAAGCTCGTGCTCAACATGCTCACCACCGGCGCGATGGTGCTCATCGGCAAGACGTACGGCAACCTGATGGTGGACGTGCAGACAGGCTCGGAGAAGCTGAAGGACCGGGCCCGCCGCATCGTGAACATCGTCACCGGCCTTGACTACGAGGAAGCGGATCGGCTGCTGGGCAAGGCGAAGTGGAACGTCAAGGTGGCGATCGTCATGCAGAAGACCGGCCTGGCGCTGCCCAAGGCGCAGGCGCGGCTCCGCAAGGCCCACGACTCGATGCGCGAGGCCATCGGCGAGGACATCGAGCCGCGGCTCCGCGGCATGCTGCAGGGCCACGCCGAGGCGGCCATGACCACCCCCGACGCGGGGGGCGCGGCGTCGCCGAACAAGACACGCCGCGCCGCGCCGCGGCCGCCAGGATGAGCCGCCGCGCGCTGTTGGTCGCCCTGGCGCTTTTCTGCGTCACGCTCGGTCCGGCGCGCCCGGTCGCGGCGGCCGCCGGCGTGCGGGTGGTGCCGGTGGCGGCGCTCGCCTCTCGCGAGGCCTTCGACGCCGTTCTCTCGACGGCGGTCGCTTCCGGGGATCAGTCGCTGCTCGTGCCGGTCGGCCTCTTCGAGGATCCGCCGGCGATGCTCGCAGAGATGGTCTCGGCGGCCCGGACGCGCGGCCTGCGCGTGGTCGCGGCGGTGGACGTCACGCGCGTGGCGGGTGCCAGCGAGTGGCCGGCGTCACGCGATCACGTCATCTACACGCACCCCGAGTGGCTCATGGTGCCGCGGGAACTGGCACTCGAGCTGTCGCGGCTCGACGTGCGCAGCCCGGACTACGCGGGGCGGCTGGCGCGGTGGGCGCGCGCCAACGCCGGGAAGGCGACGGGGCTGTACCTGTCGCCGGTGCACACGGACGCGGCCGCGTTCGTGGCCGACGCTGTCCGCCGGCTGGTCGAGCGCATTCCGTTCGACGGCGTGCAGTTCGACACCGCGCGCTACCCGTCCGGCGACTTCGATTACAGCCGTCTGACGCTGGCGCAGCTTCGCCGCGAGATCAGGCCCGGTCTCTCGGCCGACGATCGGCGGCGGCTCGACGGGATCGAGGCCTTCGACCTGCTCGCATACGCCAAGGAGTTTCCGGACGTCTGGCGCCGCTTCCGCCAGACGCAGTTGACGGCACTCGTGGTGCGCGCGCGCACCGCGGTGAAGTCCGTGCGGCCGGACGCGATTGTGAGCGCCGTGGTCGGGTCCGATCCGCTGGCGGCGTTGAGCGACTACCTGCAGGACTGGCCGACCTGGCTCGACAACCGGTTCATCGACACCGTGACGGTGGACGCCGCCGATGCCCCGGCCGGCGCCGCCGCTTCCCCCGCGGTCCCCCCCCGGCGATAGAACCCGATGGCGCGCTTCGACGCCGCCCGGCACGTGCTCGAACACGCGATCGCCGAGCGGGCGTTTCCCGGCGCCATCGTCGAGGTCGGCACCGACCGCGACGTGCTCTGGCGCTTCGCGGCCGGCGCGCTCGCCTACGACGCCAGCTCGCCGCCGGTACGCGACGACACCGTCTACGATCTGGCCTCCCTCACCAAGGTCCTGTCCACCGCGTCGCTGATGATGCGGGAGATCGAACGCGGATCGATGGCGCTCGACGACGTGCTGCCGCACCTGCTGCCGGGATGCCGCAATCCGGCGCTGGCGGGCATCACCGTCGAGGACCTGCTGTCGCACTGTGCCGGCTTTCCCGCCTATCGCCCCTTCTACCAGACGCTCGAGGGCGAGGACGCCTTCGAGGCCGGCATCTGCGCCACTCCGCTCGAGTACGTGCCGCGATCGCAGTCGATCTACAGCGACCTGGGATTCATCCTGCTCGGGATCGTGCTGGGCCGTGGCGTCGCGCTGCAGCAGCGGTTCGACGCGATGTGGACGCAGATGGCCACGGGCGAAGACCTGCAGTTCCTGCCGCCCGCGAAGTGGCGGCCCCGCACGGCGCCGAGCGAGCACGACGCGTGGCGGCGGCGCCTGCTCGTCGGCGAGGTGCACGACGAGAACGCCGCGGCGCTGGGCGGCGTGGCCGGTCACGCCGGCCTCTTCGGCACCGCGCCGGCGGTGGGCGCGTTCGCGCGCCATCTCTTTCAGGTGCTCGACGGCCGGACCGGCGTGTTCGCGGAATCGTCGCTGCGGCGCTTCCTGGCGCGCCGCGCCGGCGTGCCCGGCAGCTCGCGCGCGCTCGGCTGGGACACCATGCTGCCGACGTCGTCCTGCGGCACGCGCATGTCGCCCGAAGCCTTCGGTCACACCGGCTTCACCGGAACATCGCTGTGGCTCGACCCGGCGACCGGCGTCTACGTCGTGCTGCTGACGAATCGTGTGCACCCGACGCGTGACAACGACACCATCCAGCGCGTTCGTCCCGCGCTGCACGATGCGGTGATGAGCGATGTGAGACTGCCCGGCCGCGTGTGAAGGCGGGTCTGAAGACCCGCGGCCACGGATTAGCGGCCGCCGCCAGGCTGCGTCTGCGGATTGCCGAAGGTGCCGGTGGGCGGCCGGAAGGGCGAGCTGCCCGGCCCGCCGGTGCCGCCACCGGGCCGGAACGAGCCCTCGCCACGGCCCTGTGGTTGCGCGCCTCGACCCCGTCCACCGCGGCCGGCGCCGCCGGGCGTGTTGGCTCCCTCCGCGCCGCCGCCGGCGTTGAGGTTCCGCTGCACCGGCACGAAGGTCCACTCGTTGTAGGCGCCGCGGCCGTTGTAGAGGCGCAGCGACTTCGCGGCGCTGGTGCTCGTGACACCCATGATGCCGCCCGGCACGGTGCCGCCGACGCCGGAGCCGACACCGCGGCCAAGGCCGAAACCGCCGGCGGTCGCTCCGCTTCCCGCCGCAGCCTGGGTTCCCGAACGGCCGAACGACGTGCTGCCGATACCGGACGTGCCCGCGGTGTCTCCGCCGCGGCCGGTCGTCGTGCCGCCGGGCGTGGCGCTGCCCGGCACCTGCCCACCCGGAACCCCGGCGTTGGCCTGCACCGAGGCGCCAGACAGCAGCTGGAAATCCCCGCCCGTGATCGGGTCCTTGTATCTCTTGCGGAGGTACTTGTCGTTGAGCAAGACGTCGAGGCTCGGCGGCAGCGTGTTGGCGAACTTGCGCTGGTAGAGCATGACGGCGCGGGCGTACTGCTCGCCGCGGAACACGAGCTCCGCTTCCTTCTCGCGCTTCGCCTGCGTGTTCCACACCGGCATCGCGATGGTCATCATGACCGCCATCACGCTCATGGCGACGAGCAGCGCCGCCATCGCATACCCGTCCTGTGAGGCCCCGCGGCGGGACCGGTGAGCACGGGTGGCGATGGCGTGCGCGCGCATGTGCTTATGGGAAGTCCGCCGTGATGATCTGGGTCAAGGCCGACACCGCGCTGCCGTTGGCGAACACGGCTCTCACGGTTACGTTGAAGACCTCGAGCTCCCTCGTATACACGTGGCCGATCGACGGTCCGTTGGTCACTTGAGTGACGCCGTCGCCGAAGTCCCATTCGAACCTGATGGGCGAGCCCACGGCCGCGTTGTTGGCGACGGTCGCCGTGAACGTGACGAGCTGTCCCTGCGAGGTCGCCGTGGAGGGCGTACTCGCCAACGTGATCGTCGGCGTCGCCACCGGGTTCAGCGCCTGAACGGTGACGGTGCCCGACTTCGTGCCGGCAGAAGCCGTCACGGTGGCGTTGGCGTCGGTGGTCAGGCGTGTCCTGGCTTCGCCGTTGCCGTCCGTGACTTCCCGGGTGCCCGACAGCGTTCCAGCGGTGGTGCTGAACGACACCGGGATGCCGGGCATGGGACCGCCGCTCACGGCGGTGCCGCCGACCGTTCCGCCTGAAGACGTGACGGTTGCGATGATGTCGACGGTTCCGCCAGTCGCGGGCACCGACCCGGCGCTCGCCCGCACGGTCACCTGTTCGACGGCGGCGGCGCCAATCAGGATGGTGACGGCATTGGTCACCGTCGCGTTGGTTCCCGTCGCGCTGCCACTGCCGCCCGAGGTCGCTTTGACCTCCGCCGCGCCGGAGACGTCGCCGGCAAAGAAGGTCGTCGTGGCGGTGCCATTGCGGGTCTGCGTCTCGACCGGGTCCACGCGTCCGAGGTTGGTCGTGAAGCGGACGGTGGTCCCGTTCTGCACGGGCGTTCCGGCCTGTTCCACCACCACCGCGGACAGCTCCGTGGAGCCGCCGGTCGGGAGCATCCGCGTCGGTGCCGTCAGCGTGATCGTGGAGCTGGGCGGCGCCGTCAGCGGCACCTTGTCGCAGCCCACGGCCACGAGGGCGGTCAGGCCGAAGACCGTCCAACCAATCGATGCGAATCGTCGAGTGCCTGTGCGCATTGTGAGTACCAGTCGATTACCAGTCCGCGTAACGGGTGCCGTCCAGTCCTGTCTGTTCCGACCCGCTCTTCACGTTCGAGATCCCCGACTCGAGGGTCGGTTGGCTCGGATCCGGATCCGACATCGTGGTCTGCCAGCTGTCGGCCGACAACGTGAACGGATCCACCGGAACCGCCCGCAGG
>DASRPM010000199.1:0-18913 GCA_035646375.1 Vicinamibacterales bacterium | reverse complement strand
GCGGCGCCAAGCGAGTGGTAGCCCGTCTCGCCGTAGGACCACAGCCGTTCGACCGCCGGCATCACCAGCGGGAAGAGCGGCGACAGCAGCTCCTGCAGCAGGTCGCCGATGAAGAAGTCCTCCTGGCGCGGCTTCCCCACCACCGTCGCCGGGAAGATCGCGTCGGCGCGGTGCGCCATGCGCTGCACGCTGAACACCGGGTAGTCATGTTGCAGCGAGTAGTAGCCGTAGTGATCGCCGAAGGGGCCTTCGGGACGCCGCACGTCCGGCAGCACCTCGCCGAGCAGCGCGAACTCGGCCGAGGCGACGATCGGATGCGGCCCCTGTCCGTGCACCTGCGGCAGACGCTGGCCGGCAATGAGCGACGCGAGCATCAGCTCGGGCACGTTCTCGGGCAGCGGCGCGATGGCCGAGAGGATGAGCGCGGGAGGCCCGCCCAGCATCACCGTCACCGGCAGGCTCTGGCGCCGCGCCTCGGCGACGGCGTAGTGATAGCCGCCGCCCTTCCCGATCTGCCAGTGCATGCCGGTGCTGCGCGCATCGTGCACGTGCATCCGGTACATGCCGAGGTTGTGGCCGTGGCGATCGGGATGCGTGGTGTAGACGAGCGGCAGCGTGATGAACGGCCCGCCGTCCTCGGGCCACGACGTGATCGCCGGCAGGCGATCGAGACGCACGTCGGCGGTGACTCGCTCGGTGACCGGGCCGCTCGACGCCCGCTTCATCCCCACCTTGAGGAGCTCGAGACCGACGTCACGCGCGCCCCACAGCTTGGCGGGTGTCGGCGGCATCAGCGTCTCGGCCAGCTCCACGATCCGGCGGATCAAGCGCAGCGGCCGTTCGCCGAACGCCAGTTCCGCGCGCCGCGCCGTGCCGAACAGGTTGGTGACGAGGCGGAAGTCCGCGCCCTTGACGTTGGTGAAGAGCAGCGCGGGTCCACCGGCGGCGATGACGCGGCGGTGAATCTCGGCCACTTCCAGCCGCGGGTCCACGGGTGCGTCCACGGTGACAATCGAGTTGTCGCGCTGGAGCTGCCCGATGAACGCGCGGAGATCGGGAAACAGCGGCCTACTCTTTGTCGTCCGCGCTGGGACCGTAGATGTTCGGAACCTTCGAGCCCATCGCGCGCAGGTAGGCGGCAAGCTGGCCGCGGTGGTGGATGCTGTGATTGTTGGCGAAGCCGATGTACTGCACCGCCGGCCAGTTGAAATTGCCGAAACAATCGATCGTCGCTGCGAGCGTGTCGCCCGGCAGCGCGCGGAGCGCTTTCACCTTCTCGGGAAACGTCCTCGTGTAGAAGGCGACGATGTCGTCGACGGTCTTGAACTGCGACTCGGCCCGCTTCACCGCCTCGGGGTCCCACTCGAAGGCACCGTTCAAGATGCTGTCGATGAACCAGATGTCGGTCGTGGCCAGATGCGTCGCGAGGTCCCAGGCGGTCCGCGACTTGGCGTCGGGCTTGTAGTCGCGGTTGTCGTCCTTCACCGCCGCAAGCACCCGACACGTGGCGGGGAACTCGAATTCCCAGACAGTCGTCATCAGGTCGGCCGCGGCCTTGGCCTGTTCAGAAGTCATGCGCCGTCTCCCGGGTTCAGCAGGACCGCCCTACCGCGTCAGTTTCCGGTACTTGATCCGGTGGGGCGTATCGGCCTCGGCGCCGAGCCGGCGCCGGCGATCCGCTTCGTAGTCCTGGTAGTTGCCCTCGAACCAGACCACGCGGCTGTCGCCCTCGAAGGCCAGCATGTGCGTGGCGATGCGGTCCAGGAACCAGCGATCGTGGCTGATCACCACCGCGCAGCCGGCGTAGTTGAGGAGCGCTTCTTCGAGCGCGCGCAGCGTGTCCACGTCGAGGTCGTTGGTCGGCTCGTCGAGGAGCAGCAGGTTGGAGCCCTTCTGCAGCAGCTTCGCCAGGTGCACCCGGTTGCGCTCGCCGCCCGACAGCGTCCCCACCTTGCGCTGCTGCTGCGCGCCCTTGAAGTTGAACCACGACACGTAGGCGCGCGACGCCACGGTCCTCTTCCCCACGACCAGCTCGTCGTTGCCGCCCGTGACCTCTTCCCACACCGACTTGCCGCCGTCGAGCGCGTCGCGGCTCTGATCGACGTGACCCACCTGCACCGTCTCGCCGAGTCGCAGCGTGCCCGCGTCGGGCTTCTCGGCGCCGGTGATCATGCGGAACAGCGTCGTCTTGCCGGCGCCGTTCGGGCCGATCACGCCGACGATGCCGCCGCGCGGCAGCGTGAACGACAGGTCGTCCATCAGCAGCTGATCGCCGTAGGCCTTGCGTACGCCACGCGCCTCCACGACGACGTCGCCCAGCCGCGGCCCCGGCGGGATGTAGATCTCGACCTGCTCGATCTTCTGGGCCTGATCTTCGTTGAGCAGCTGCTCGTAGGCGTTCAGGCGCGCCTTGCCCTTGGCCTGACGCGCGCGCGGCGACATGCGGATGAACTCGAGCTCGCGCTGCAGCGTCTTCTGCCGCTTGGTCTCGGTCTTCTCCTCCTGCGACAGCCGCTGCTGTTTCTGGTCCAGCCACGAGGAGTAGTTGCCCTTCCACGGGATGCCGTGGCCGCGATCCAGCTCGAGGATCCACTCGGCCGCGTTGTCGAGGAAGTAGCGGTCGTGCGTCACCGCCACCACGGTGCCCTTGTATTCCTTCAAGAACCGTTCGAGCCACGCCACGGACTCGGCATCGAGGTGGTTGGTGGGCTCGTCGAGCAGCAGCAGATCCGGCGACTTGAGCAGCAGCCGGCACAGCGCGACCCGGCGGCGTTCGCCACCCGAGAGCGTCGTGACGTCGCTGTCCGGCGGCGGGCAGCGCAGCGCGTCCATGGCGAGCTCGAGCTGCGAGTCGATCTCCCAGGCGTTGAGCGCGTCGATGCGGTCCTGCAGGCGCCCCTGCTCTTCCAGCACCTTGTCCATCTGCTCGGGCGACAGATCTTCGCCGAGCTTCATATTCAGCTCGTCGTAACGATCGAGGATGGCTTTCGTGCCGGCCACGCCCTCCTCGACGTTCTCCTTGACCGTCTTCTTCGGGTCGAGCTGCGGCTCCTGATGGAGGAAGCCCACCGAGATGTCGTCGGCTGGAAACGCCTCGCCGATGAACGACGTGTCCTCGCCGGCCATGATCCTCAGCAGCGAGCTCTTGCCGGCACCGTTGAGGCCGAGCACGCCGATCTTGGCGCCAGGCAGAAACGAGAGCCAGATGTCCTTGAGTACCTGGGCGTCGGGCGGATGGACCTTCCCGAGCCCCTTCATCGTGTAGATGTACTGCATTCGATTCAGAAGGGATTCAAAACGACGAGTATAACGTGGGCGTGCCGGTCAGGTGGGTCTGGTAGGTCAGGTGGGCCGGGTAGGGAGAACCTCTGAACCTACCCGACCCCCTACCTGACTTACCTGACCCACCCGGCTACTGTGTCCGCGTAGCGGGTGCTTCGGGGAGCAGCGTCACGACAGTGTAGCGATCCGACGGCAGGTACCTTCGTATCGCCTCGTGCACGTTCTCGACGGTGAGCGCGTCCGTGCGCTCGGAGCGGCGCGGAATCATCTTCGCATCACGCCCGAGGAGGTGCGTGGCCTGCAGCGCGTTGAGCCAGTACGCGTTCTGCCGCAGCGCCTGCGCGAGGTCGTTCTTGTCGGCTTCCTTCACGGCCTGCAGGTCCTCGGCCGTCGGGCCCTCGCGCCGCAGGCGGTCCAGCTCGGTCATCACCGCGGTACTCAGCTTCTCGACGTTCTCCGGCGAGCTGCCGAACTGCACGGTCGTCGTGCCGTAGCCGGCCTGCGGCGACGTGTCGGAGTAGCCGACGGACACCGAATAGGTGCCGCCCAACTGCTCCCGCAGGATGTCGCGCAGCTTGTTCTCGACGATGTCGGCTCCGGCCCGGATGCGGGCGGTCTGCGCCTCGTCGAGCCCGGTATCCGAGAAGAACGTGATGATGGTCTGCGCCCGCGGCTCCTGCCCCTTGGTCACCGTCTCGCGCCGGACGCTGGCCGGAAACTGCAGGCGCACGTCGGCGGCGCGCGAATCGGGCGTCCCCTTCGACGGCAGCGAGCCGAGGTAGGTGGCGAGGAGCGGCGTGATCTCATCCACCGTGAAGTTGCCCACGAAGAAGAACGTGAAGTTGGCGGCGTTGCTGAAGCGCTCGTTGTAGAACGCCCACATCGCCGGCGCGTCGAGCCTGGCGATGTCGTCCATCTTGAACGGCTTCGCGGTGTAGTGATCGACCGTGTTGAGCAGCCGCACACGCTCGCCGAAGACCGCTCCCGGGCTCTGCGCCTGGTTGGCGAGCGACGCTTCGAGGCGGCGCTTCATCAGATCGAGCGCGCCGGGATCGCGATTCGGCGCCGTGAAGTGCAGGTAGGCCAGCTGCAGCGCGGTTTCCAGATCCCGCGGCGTCGCCGAGCCGGTGATGCCATGCGTGTAGGTGGAGATGTAGGCGGAGGCGCTGCCGATCTTCCCCGCCAGCAGCTTGCCGAGGTCGACCGGCGACAGACCGCCGATGCCGCCGATGCCCACGAGCGACGACGCGAGCGACACGTTGAAGAACTGCTCGGGCGGCGCATTCGAGATGCCGCCTTTCGCGTACGAGCTGAACACCACCTGGTCGGCGCGGTAGTCGGTGGGCTTCAGCCATACCTCCACACCGTTGGACAGCGTCAGCACGGTGACGCCGATCTCGGGAACCTCGCGGCGGCCCTGCACCGTGCCCGGCGCGGGCGCCTTGGCCATCAGCGCCTTGCCCTCCATCTGATCGCTCCACGCCGTCACCGACGCCGACAGGCCAGCCGTGATCGCCGCCTGCAGCTGTGCCCGTGTCACCGGCGCCAGCCCCTGACGATCCGGCGCGGACGACAGCACCACGCGGTTGTCGTCGCGGATGATCTCGCGCGCGAACGCCGACACCTCGGCGGTCGTGATGGTGGCGAAGAAGCGGCGCGCGTATTCGAGCTCACGCTCGATGCCGGGCACCGCCTCGCGGCTCAGATAGTGCCGCAACAGCTCGGACGCCAGCGGCTCGCTGGTGGTGTTGTTGCGCTCGTTGTAGATGCGCTCGTACTGCGCCAGCGCCCCCCGCCGCGCGCGATCGAGCTCGGCCTCCCCGAACCCGAACTGGCGGACGCGGGCGATTTCGGTCGTCAGGGCCGTCAGCCCCTTCTCGGTCTCGCCGTCCTTCACGCGGACGCCGAAGCTGGCGGCGCTCACGGACCCGCCGAACGTATCGCTGCCGGCCGACGCCGCCAGGAACGGCGCATCGGGCCGGCGGGACAGCTCGGCGAACCGCCCGTTGATCATCTGGTACGCCAACGACTCCACGAGCGACCGGCGGTAGTCCTCGAGCGTCTCCAGCGCGTGGAACGGCCCCTTGAACATCACGTTGACGCTCGTGCCCTGAGCCTCGCGATCGGAGACGGTGACGAAGCGCGTCTCCTTGTGCGGCGGGATGGGGAACGTGCGGCGGGCCGCCGCCCCGCGGGCGCCAGGCATCGCGCCGAACCGCTGGCGGATCATCGCCTCGATCTCGTTGGGATCCAGGTCGCCGACGACAATCACGGCCATGCGGTTGGCGCGGTAGTTGGCCGTGTAGAAGTCGCGCAGCCGCTTCACCGTGAACGTGCGGAGCGACTCGGGCGTGCCGATCGGCAGGCGCTTCGAGTACTGCGACGTGGGGCCGAAGATCGCTTCGATCTGCGGCTGCTGCATCCGCGTGCCGGCGCCGAGCCGGCCGCGCCACTCCTCGATGACGACGCCCCGCTCCTTGTCCACTTCCTTCGGATCGAGCGTCATGCCGCCGGCAAAGTCGCTCAGCGCGTCCATGCCGCGCTGGAGCGCGTTGGGCCGGTCGGTGGGCACGTCGAGCATGTAGACGGTCTCGTCGTAGCTCGTATAGGCGTTGACGTGCGGACCGAAGCGGGCGCCAATCGACTGCAGGTAGCTCACGAGCTCGCCGGGCTTGAACCGCGACGTCCCGTTGAACGCCATGTGCTCGAGCACGTGCGCGAGCCCGCGCTGGTCCTCGGCCTCGTCCACCGACCCGGCCTGCACCGCCAGTCGCAGGAGCACGCGGTCCTCGGGCCTGGGATTACGGCGGATGAAGAACTTCAGCCCGTTTCCGAGCGTGCCCGTGCGGACGCTCGAATCGACCGGGAGCGGCGCGCGGAGATCCTGCGCCGTCGCCGGCGCGGCGAGCGTGACCGCGATGAGAAACGCGGCGATCGCGTTTCTACGCACGAAGCTGCGAGGCGTAGCCTCGCGAGAGTATGCTGCCGCGATGCAGATCCGGATCAGACGGCTGGACGCCACGGTTCCCCTCCCGACGTACGCCACGGCGGAATCCGCCGGGTTCGACCTCTCCGCGTCGGCCGAAGTGACCGTCGCGCCGCGCCAGATTGCCCTTGTGCCCACCGGCCTCGTCATCGAGGTGCCGCCAGGATACTTTCTTGGTATTTTCGCCCGAAGCAGCACGCCGCTCAAGCGCGGCCTGATGGTGGCGAACGGCGTCGGGGTGATCGACCCCGATTATGCCGGTCCGGACGACGAGGTGCGAATCCAGGTGCTGAACGTTTCGACGTCCGACGTGACGATCAAGCCGGGCGATCGCCTCGCGCAGGGCATCGTGCTGCCCGCGCCGCGCGTAATCTGGGAGGAAACCGCCAGCCTGCGGCAGGAGACGCGAGGTGGCTTCGGATCCACTGGACAGTAGCCTCGCCGCCCCGGGCCCGACCGCCCCGCGCCGCATCCTGCACGTGGACATGGACGCGTTCTACGCGTCCGTCGAACAGCGGGACCGGCCGGAGCTCCGCGGGCGCCCGGTGGCCGTGGGCGGCCGGCCCGAAAGCCGCGGCGTCGTGGCGGCCGCCAGCTACGAGGCGCGCCAGTACGGCGTCCGGTCGGCCATCCCGATGTCGCGCGCGGTGCGGCTCTGCCCCGAGCTCGTCGTCGTCCGGCCGGACTTCACGAAATACAAGGCCGTGTCGGACGCGGTGTTCGGCCTCTTTCGATCGGTGACCCCGCTCGTCGAGCCGCTCTCGCTCGACGAGGCCTACCTCGACGTCACCGAGAACGCCTGGGGTGAAGCGCTCGGCATGACGGTGGCCAGGCGCCTCAAGACGGAGATCCGCGCGCTCACCGGGCTGACGGCGTCGGCGGGCGTGGCGCCCAACAAGTTCCTGGCGAAGATCGCGTCGGGCTGGCAGAAGCCGGACGGGCTCACCGTGATCGCGCCCGGGCGCGTGGAGCACTTTCTGCGCGAGCTGGACGTGGACGCCCTGTGGGGCGTGGGCCCGGTGACGGCGGGCAAGCTCCGCTCGTACGGCATCACGCGGCTGGTGGACGTGCGCACGGCCGATGCGGCGCGGCTGCGAGCCGCCGTCGGCTCGCTCGCCGACTGGCTCACGCGCCTGGCACACGGCCTCGACGAGCGCCCGGTCGTCTCGGAGCGATCGCCGAAGTCGTCGGGCAGCGAGAACACCTTTGCCACCGATCTCACCGACGTGGCGGAGATGCGGCAGGAAGTGGCCGAGATGGCGCGCGACGCGGCGGCCTGGCTGCTCCGCCGCGAGCTGTGCGCCCGCACCGTCACGCTCAAGCTCCGTTACAGCGACTTCACGACGATTACGCGCAGCCACAGCGACCAGCCCACGCAGAACGGCGACCAGATCGAGCGGCGCGCCGTCGGCCTGCTCGATCGCACCGAGGCCGCGTCGCGCCCGGTGCGTCTGCTCGGGGTGAGCGTCCACAACTTCGTGGACGCCGCCAGGGTCAGCGCACTCCCCGACGGCTGGTTGCCATTCGAAGATCCGGAGGGCGGGTAGGGCGGGTAGGGGGATAATGGCGGCATGCTAAAGGGGACGCGCGAGGCGGTGCTGCGAAAGGTGCAGCCGATCTCGATCCACGGCCAGCTGTCGTACGACGTCCACTACGAGTTCGCGGACGAGCCCGACAGCCCGCACGTGGCACGCATCGGCCCCGAAGCCATGGACGGCGGGCTGCAGGCCGGCGATCACGCGATGCTCGACTTCCTAGTGGGTGTCGTGACGGCGGTCCGCCGCGTCTCAGCGTCTGGCAAACCGGCGTAACGCCGGTTCGCTATTCCACCCGTGCGCGCGTGACCTCGACGCGGGTCACCGGCGTTTCCCCGTCCACCGGCTGCGCCTCGATCTTCTCGACGACGTCGAGCCCGGCCGTCACGCGTCCGAAGACCGTGTAGCGCTTGTCGAGTGCCGGGGTCCTCGCGAGCACGATGAAGAACGAGCTCGTGGCGCTGGCGGGGTCGTCGCCGCGTGCCATCGACACGATGCCGCGTTCGTGCAGCGTGTCGTTGAACTCGGGCTGCAGCGTGCGGATGTACGACTCCTGCTTCTCGTCGGGCGGCTCGCGGCGGCTCGGCATGAAGCCGCCCTGGATCACGAAGCCCTTCACCACGCGGTGGAACGCGGTCCCGTCGTACACGCCGGCCTGTGCCAGCCGCAGGAACTGGCGCACGTGGGTGGGCGCGCGGTCTGGAAACAGCTCGATCGTGATCGGCCCGAGCGACGTGTCCAGTACCACGCGCCTCGCCGCCATCTCGGCCACCGTGGCCGACACGAAGGGCTCGGGCACCGGTGGAGGCGTGTCGCGGATCGCGACGCGGCGGATCTCCACGCGCTCCTTCGGCACCTGCCCGTCGGCCGCTACGGTCGAGATCTTCTGCGCGACGGTCATCCCCTCGACCACACGCGCGAAGACCGTGTACTGCCCGTCGAGTGCCGGCTGATCGCTGACGCTGATGAAGAACTGCGACCCGGCGCTGTCGCGGCGCCCCGGAACGAGCACCGCCGACACGGCGCCGCGCGTGTGCTTCTCGGCGTTCGGTTCGAAGCGGAGCTGGTTCAGGCCGCCAGTCCCGTAGCGCGCGGCCTGCGCGGGATCCTTCGACAGCGGATCGCCGCCCTGGATGATGCCCATCGTGATGACGCGGTGGAATGTCGTGCCGTTGTAGGCGCCTTCGCGCGTGCGGGTGATGAAGTGCGCGACGTGGTTGGGCGCCGCGTCCGGCAGCAGCTCGAAAACCATCGTGCCGACGCTGGTCTCGACCACCGCCTGCTTGCCCTGCAGCTCCGCTGGAGGCAGCGTCGAGACAAAGAAGGGAGCGGCCCCGCCGCCCCGCGCCCCCCCGCCCCGAGCCTGGGGCCAGGCGGCGGTGGCACAGACGAGCAGCAGGACCAGCGACACCAGGCAGCGGCGGGCCATGGGCGGGATTATAGAGTGACCCCGGCGCGCGTCAGCGCGCCGGGAAACAGACACTGTTGCACCGGTCCAATCGCCTTGCCATGCACTCACGGGAGGCGATTGGGCCGGTGCTATATTGCGGGACGTGGGCGAAGCCCTGACCATCCGGGCCACCGGTGCGGCGGCGCAAACCTACGAGGAGTACTACGGCCTCGGCCAGCCGCCGTTTTCGCTCGCGCCCGATCCGCATTTCCTCTACCTGAGCGAGTCGCACGACGACGCCATCCGGCAGCTCCTCGACGCGGCGCACCGCAACGAGGGCGTGATCGTCTTGACGGGCGACGTCGGCACCGGCAAGACGACGATCGCCCGGGCGCTCCTCACGCGCCTCGACAAGACGTCGTTCGCATCCCTCGTCCTGAACCCGTTCCTGTCGGTGGACGAGCTGCTGCGCGAGATCCTGCTCGACTTCGGAGTCATCTCGCGCGACGACATCCGCAGCGGCCGCGCCGGCTCGGCGTCGCGCCACGACCTCACGAGCACGCTACACGACTTCCTGCTGTCGCTGCACCCGATCGGCGCGCACGGCGTGCTCATCATCGACGAAGCGCAGCACCTGGCGGCCGAGGTGCTCGAACAGATCCGCGTGATCTCCACCGTCGAGACCAACACCACGCGGCTGCTCCAGGTGATCCTCATCGGCCAGCCGGCGCTCCTCGACTCGCTGGCGCAAGAACCGCTGCGGCAGCTCGACTCACGCGTGTCGGTCCGGGCGATGCTCAAGCCGCTGTCCCGCGCCGACATCGACGCGTATGTCTCGCATCGCCTCTCGGTGGCGGGCAACGACGGCGGCGTGCGGTTCGACAGCGGCGCCATCGACGCCGTGACGTCGCTCACCGGCGGCGTGCCCCGGCTGATCAACCTGCTGTGCGACCGGGCGCTGATGGCCGGGGCGCAGGCCGGCGCGGGCACGATCGACGCCGCGATCGTCGGCGAAGCTGGCGAGGTCCTGGCCATGACCGCGCCCGGCGTCCCGGTGCGCAGCGGCCGCTGGGCCTGGCACCGGGTGCTCTCGATCGTCGCGGCGCTCTTCGTGCTCGGCGCCGGCGCGCTTCGCGTGGCCGCCTTGCAACCGGTCGCGCCACCGCCGATCCCCGCCGCGCCGCCGCCCGCGCCACGGGCGGCGGCGATTCAGCCGCGCCCGCTGCCGGACCCGAGCGACTACCCGCCCGATCCTCCCGCGCGAACGGTGGTGCTACCGTCCTTTGGCCCGCAGTGACTGCCTGAGCGCCTTGGCGCCGATGCGTCCGCGGCGCTTCTCTTCGAGCTGCGCCCGCTGATCCTGCTGTCGCGCGAGATGCGCGAGCTCGTCCTGCAGCCCCAGGTAGCTCTGGAGCCGCTCGGCTGG
Source organism: Vicinamibacterales bacterium (assembly GCA_035646375.1). GTDB lineage: Bacteria > Acidobacteriota > Vicinamibacteria > Vicinamibacterales > UBA2999 > DASYRM01. Next base: position 8,294 of record DASRPM010000199.1, on the reverse strand, counting down.
CAACACCCCAGCGGCCACCGCGCCCTTCACGGCGCAGCGCGGCTCCTCCCGATGCCGGCAGTCGCTGAAACGGCACCCCTCGGCATGCCGCTCGACGTCGTCGAAGGCCTGCTCGACCGCGTCGCCGGGCGCCCAGAGCTGCAGTTCGCGCATGCCCGGGGTATCGAGCAGCAGACCGCCACCCGGCACCGGCACCAGCTCGCGATGGGTCGTGGTGTGACGCCCCTTCGAATCGGCCTCGCGGACCGCTCGCGTCTTCCGCACATCGGCGCCGACCAGGCGATTGACGATGGTGCTCTTGCCGACGCCCGACGATCCGAGCAGCGCGCAGGTCCCGCCGCGCGCGATGTAGGCGCGCAACGCCTCGGCGCCCTCGCCGCTGCGCGGGTTGAGGATGTGCACCGGCAGTCCGCCCGCCACCGCCGCCACGTCCGCCGCACGGGCCGGCACGTCGTCACTGAGATCCGGCTTGGTGAGCAGCACCACCGGTGACGCGCCGCTCGCGCGCGCCAGCAGCAGGTAGCGCTCCAGCCGCCGCGGGCTGAAGTCGGCGTCGAGCGACATCACCAGGAACACGACGTCGACGTTGGCGGCGATCACCTGCTCGTCGGTGACGTTGCCGGCCGTCTTGCGCGAAAAGCGGCTGCGCCGCGGGAGCACGTGCACGATCGACACGCGCGCCTCCTCGGGACGCGTCCGCGCCACCACCCAGTCGCCGACGGCCGGCAGCTCGCCGCGGCTCTCGGCGTGGTGCTTGAGGCGGCCCGACACGACGGCCTCGACCTCGGCGCCGTCCACGTACACGCGGTACAGGTGGTTGAACTCCACCGCCACCCGCGCCGGCACATGGTCCGCGCGCGCCGACCACGGTTCGTAGGCCGCGGCCAGCGACTCGTCCCACCCGAGCTCGTCGAGGCGCACGCCACAGTGTACGACGCGGGTCCGGCTTACAATTCGGCCGCATGTGGCCTTCCCTTCTGGCATGCGGCATTGCTTTCGCGGGGCTCGCGCTGCTGGGCGCCGCGGGGCCCGCCTACCGCCTCGGCGTCCCGCTGGCGAGCGCGTTCGCGGTCGTGCGCTGGGCGGCCTACATCTCGCTGGGCGGCGCCGCCGTGTCGGTCGCGGCGCTCGTCTGGTCGCGGCGCAAAGCGCGCACCGGCGCCGCGGTCGTGGCCGGCCTCGGCGTGGTGATCGGCATCCTCACCGCCGCGATCGGCTACGGGTGGCTCCGGCAGGCGCAGGGCGCGCCGCCGCTGCACGACGTCACGACCGACCTCGAGAACCCGCCTTCGTTCGACGCACTTGCAGCGCAGCGGCCAGGCGAGAGCAACCCGCTGACGCGCTCGGCCGGCGTGGACCAGCTGCAGCGGCAGCATTACCCCGACCTCGCGCCGGTCGTCGTGTCGCAGCCGCCCGGACTCGTCTTCGATCGGGCGCGGCTCGTGGCGGAGAACCAGGGCTGGACGATTGTGACCAGCGACGCCGCCGCGGGACGTCTCGAGGCCACCGACACGACCCTGTGGTTCGGGTTCACGGACGACATCGTGGTCCGCCTGACCCCATGGGGCACCGGCACGCGCGTGGACGTGCGCTCGGTCTCCCGCCACGGCACTACCGACACGGGCACCAACGCGCGACGGATCCGGCGCTTTCTGACAGCGCTTCAAGCTCCCTAGCCACCGCGACTGCTTCGATGCCTGCCCGACGCCCCTCTTCCGCTCCCGACCCCGCTGGCGACCGTCACAGCGTGCCGCTCGGTTCGGGGCAGGCGACGGCGGCGACCATCTATCGCGCACCCGCGCCGGCCGGCCGCCTCCTGGTGGTGGCCCACGGCGCCGGGGCCGGACAGCACCATCCGTTCATGACGGCCATGGCGGCGCGGCTGTCGGCGCTCGGCATCGACGTCGTCACCTTCGACTTCGCCTACATGCACGCGGGCCGCAAGGTGCCCGACCGTGCGCCCGTGCTCGAAACGTGCTTCGGCGGCGTCATCGACTGGGCGACGGGACGCGACGGCTTCTCCGGCCACCGGCTGCTCATCGGCGGCAAGTCGATGGGCGGCCGCATGGCCACGCACCTGGCGGCGGCAGGCTACGTGGCGCACGGTGGCGCCGGACCGGGTCTGTCGGGTGTCGTCGCCCTGGGCTATCCGCTTCACCCGCCCGGCAAGCCGCAGCAGCTGCGCACCGCGCACCTCCCGGCGATCCGGACGCCGCTGCTCGTCGTCCAGGGCAGCCGCGATGCCTTCGGGACCCCGGACGAACTGCGCCCCGTCATCGCCACCATCCCCGGTCCGGCCACGCTGCACGTGGTGGAGGGAGGTGACCACTCGTTCGCCGTCGCCAGGACGCCGCGCGAGGAGGTGCTCGGATCCGTGGCCGACGTGATCGTGCGATGGGCCTCCGCCTCCGCCGAGGCTTCGGCGGACAAGGATTCTTCGAATGTGTAGCCCATTCTGAATCGGCCGACATTCTTGTCGAACTAGCGCCCCCTCCGACCATCCGTGTCGATCGCCGCAAGTACTTCACGGCGCGCCAGATCATCGATCACCACCCGATCGCGGCAATGGGAACGCTGATTGCTGAGCTTTCGCCCGATGCCCGACGTCGCCGCCCCGACCCACGAGGTTCAGACCCTCATCGACACCCTGTACGCGAAGTACGCCACGAACCATTCAGGCCAGGTGGCCACCTACATCCCGGAGCTGGGCAAGGCCAATCCAGACCTCTTCGGCATCTGCCTGATCTCGACCGACGGCCGTACCTTCGAGGCCGGCGACTGCGATGCGCCGTTCACCATTCAATCCATCTCGAAGCCGTTCGCCTTCGGGCTGGCGGTGGAGGAAATCGGCGCCGAGGAGGTGCTCCGGCGGGTCAGCGTGGAGCCGAGCGGCGACGCGTTCAACTCCATCGAGCTGCAGAACGGCTCGAACCGCCCGTTCAACCCGATGATCAACAGCGGCGCCATCACCGTGAGCGCGATGCTGCACGCCATCCACGGGGAGCGCACCTTCGACCACCTGCTCGAGCGGTTCAGCGCCATCGCCGGGCGCCAGCTGTCGGTGGACGAGGCGGTCTACGAGTCCGAGCGGCGCACGGGCCATCGCAACCGCGCCATCGCGCACCTGCTCCTGAATTTCGGCGTCGTCCACGAAGAGATCGAGGCGGCGCTCGACGTCTACTTCCGCCAGTGCTCGATCCTGGTGACCTCGCGGGACCTGGCGATGATGGGCGCCACGCTGTCGAACATGGGGCGCAACCCGATGACCAACGACAGCGCCTTCTCCGTCCGGCACGTCAAGGACATCCTGTCGATCATGTTCACGTGTGGGATGTACGACTACTCGGGCCAGTGGGCGTATCGCGTCGGCGTGCCCGCCAAGAGCGGCGTGTCGGGCGGCGTGCTGGCGGTCGTCAACCGCCAGCTCGGGATCGGCACCTATTCGGCGCGGCTCGATCCCTACGGCAACAGCGTGCGCGGAATCGAGGTGTGCGTGGACCTGGCGTCGCGCCTCGGCCTGCATGTCTTCGACTGCCTCAACATGGGCTCGAGCTTCCTGGACGCGGTGCTGAATCCGCCTTCATAGGTCAGGTAAGTCAGGTGGGTCGGGTGGGCCAGATGGGTAAGAGCTTTCCTTACCTGACTCACCTGACCTACCAGACCTACCTGACCGGCAGCGTTACTCAGGGGTCTGGTGACGCAGGTGCACCGGCCCCTGTTTGGCGCGGATGCGCAGGTTGATCGCCTCCACGAACACCGAGAACCCCATCGCGAAGTAGATGTAGCCCTTCGGGATGTGCTGCCCCCAGCCCTCGCCGATGAGCGACATGCCGATGAGGAGCAGGAAGCTCAAGGCCAGCATCTTCACGGTGGGATGCCGCTCGACGAAGTCGCTCACCACCCGCGCCGCCAGCATCATCACCGCCACGGCGACGACGACGGCGATGATCATCACGGCCAGGTGCTCGGCCATGCCGACCGCCGTGATCACCGAATCGAGCGAGAACACGATGTCGAGCAGCAGGATCTGAAAGATGACGGCGCCAAACGTCGCGGCCTTGCGCCCCGGTCCGTGCTCGTCGTCGCCTTCGAGCTTCAGATGGATCTCGTGCGTGCTCTTCGCAATCAGGAACAGGCCGCCGACGATGAGAATCAGGTCGCGCCCGGTGACGTCGTGGCCCAGCACCGTGAAGAGCCGCGCCGTCAGCCCCATCACCCAGGTGATGGCGCCCAGCAGCGCGATGCGGATGAACATGGCCAGGAACATGCCCACCTTGCGGGCGCGTTCCCGCTGATCCTTCGGCAGCTTGCCGGCGAGGATCGACACGAACACCACGTTGTCGATGCCGAGAACGATCTCGAGGATGCTGAGGGTGAGGAGAGCCACCCACCCGTCGACGCTCGACGTCCAGCCGAATACGCTTTCCCAGGTCACGGCGATCAGGCGCCCGCGGACGCTTTCCGCTCGGGAGCGTCGCCAAGCGCGCCCCAGGTCTCAGGGTCCTGCCACAGCAGTGTCGAGAGATAGAGCGCCACGTCGTCCTTGGGATACTGGCCGGCAATGACGGTCGCCGCCTTCTTCAGCGCGTCGGGCGGCGGCGCCTTCAGCTCCTCGTCGGCAATCATGCCGTTCTCGTGCGCGATGCCGACGGCGTCGAGGAACGAGCCCATCATCGGGCGCTGGTACACCAGGTGATACGCCACGAGCAGCCGCGCCGCCACGAGCTCCGACACGTTGGGGAACGACGCCAGGTGGCGGGCCTTCTTGTCGCCGGGCATCGCGATCACGCTCTTCGCGCGGAACTTGATCTTCTGCGCGATGAGCGCCACGGCCTCGGCCTGCTCCATGCTGGCTTCCTGATCGGTCCAGAACGCTTCGGCCGCCTGCAGCTTCTTGTCCTGCGGCAACGTCTTCCACAACTGCGAGGGGCGGGCAAGGGCGGGCACTTCGGTCATGTTCGCTCGATACGTTAACATAGCGCGCATGCCAACTTTGACGGTGGAAGGCTACGCGCCCGTAGCCGTGGACGACGGAATGCGGCTGGTCAACGCGATCGAGCAGCGCGCCGGAGCGGATATTCTGCACGCGTGCGGGGGCAACGCCCGCTGCACGACGTGCCGTGTGGAGTTCGTCAGCGGCGAGCCCGGACGCATGACGCAGGCCGAGCAGGCCAAGCTCGCGGAGAAGGGGCTTTCGGGCGTGCGGCTGTCGTGCCAGATCGAGTGCGACCACGACATGAGCGTGAAAGTGGTGAACCACCTCGCCGGCAGCGGCCGCCCGGATCCGGGCAAAACGCCGGAACCCTCGATTCAACCGCCTCCGGTGTGGGTCTGAGGCGGGTGGGGCCGCGCTTCGCGCGGTAAGGCGGGTGGGGCTGGTAGGTCTGAAAAAGAACAGGGCGGCCTGAAGGCCGCCCTCTACGTTTCTACCCGCCCTAGTCGATGGAGAGCTTCCGCAGCAGGGCGAAGTCCGACAGCATCTTGCCGGCGCCGAGCACCACCGACGACAGCGGATCCTCGGCCACCGACACCGGCAGACCGGTCTCGCGCCGCAGACGCTCGTCGAGCCGCTGCAGCAGCGCGCCGCCGCCGCTCAGCACGATGCCGCGGTCGTAGACGTCGGCCGACAGTTCCGGCGGGATGCGCTCGAGGCCGTCGCGCACGGCGGTCACGATCATGCGCACCGTATCGGCCAGCGCCTCGCGAATCTGGCTGTCGTTGAGGATGACGGTGGTCGGCTTGCCTTCGAGCACGTGCCGGCCCTTGACCTCCATCTCCTTCTGGTCGGAGAGCGGCGACGCGGACCCGAGCTCCATCTTGATCCGCTCGGCGGTGCGCTCGCCGATCAGGAGGTCGTGCTCCTTCTTGACGTAGTTGATGATCGCCTCGTCCATCGCGTTGCCGGCGATGCGGACCGAGCGGCTGTAGACGATGCCGGCGAGCGAGATCACCGCGATGTCGGTGGTGCCGCCGCCGATGTCCACGATCATGCTGCCCGACGCCTCGGTGATCGGCAGGCCGGCGCCGATGGCGGCCGCCATGCCTTCCTCGATGAGGTGCACTTCGCTGGCCTTGGCGCGGTAGGCGCTCTCCTTGACGGCACGGCGCTCGACCTGCGTGATCTCCGACGGCACGCCGATGATGACGCGCGGCCGCACAAAGCTCTTCCGTTTGTGCGCCTTCTTGATGAAATAGCCGAGCATCTTCTCGGCGGCGTCGAAGTCGGCGATCACGCCGTCGCGCATCGGCCGGATCGCGGTGATGCTGCCGGGCGTCCGGCCGAGCATCTCCTTCGCTTCCGTGCCCACGGCTTCAATCTGATCGTTGACGTTGTTGACGGCGACAATGGAGGGCTCGTTGAGCACGATGCCTTGGCCGCGGGCGAAGACACACGTATTGGCGGTCCCGAGATCAATCGCTAGATCGTTGGAGAACAGTGACATCGCGCCCAGCAGCACGCCGACCTCCTGAAATTGCAAAGGGTTGCAGTATACGGTGCCCTCCCCTCAGCAAGGTTCGTTCCGGCGTAAATTCGGAGCATCGCGAGCACCATGCCACCGGCGGTGCACACCATTGCACGGCTCTTCACGGCATCCTGAGACCGCGCCCGAGAAGTCTGATCACAGACTCGTGATCGACCGACGGTTTTAAGTCGGATGAGCGTCAGCGAACCGACAGTGTTGCCGGTCTACCCGTCACTTTTCTTGGGCCGCATGTTCGACGCGAGGATGCGCTTTCGAAGCCGGATCGTCTTCGGCGTGATCTCGACGAGCTCGTCGTCGTTGATGAACTCGATCGACTGCTCGAGGCTGAGTTTCCGCGGGGGAATCAGGCGGATCGCCTCGTCGGCACTGGACGCGCGCATGTTCGTCTGCTTCTTCTCTTTCGTGACGTTCACGTCCATGTCCGCGGCACGAGCGTTCTCCCCGATGATCATCCCCTCGTAGACCGTGATGCCCGGCTCGATCACGATCTCGCCGCGCTCCTGGAGGTTGAAGATCGCGTAGGCGGTGGCGATCCCGGTGCGGTCGGCGACCAGTGCCCCGGTGGCCCGGGCGGGAATGCCGCCATGCCACGGCTCCCAGCCGGCGAACAGGTGGTTCATGATGCCGGTGCCCTTGGTGTCGGTGAGGAACTGCGAGCGGAACCCGATGAGCCCCCGCGCCGGAATCCGGAATTCGAGCCGCACGCGGCCGCTGCCGTGGTTGACCATCTTGGTCGGGATGCCGCGCCGCGTGCCCGCCTGGGCGATCACGCTCCCTTGAAATTCCTCGGGCACGTCGATCACGAGCTCTTCGATCGGCTCCATCCGAACGCCGTCGATCTCCTTCGTCACGATTTCCGGGCGGGAGACCTGCAGCTCGAAGCCTTCGCGCCGCATCATCTCGATCAGGATCGAGAGCTGCAGCTCGCCGCGCCCGACCACTTTGATCTGCTCGGGCGTGTCGGTGTCCTCGACGCGCAACGACACGTTGCCGACCAGCTCCTTTTGCAGCCGATCGCGGAGGTTGCGCGAGGTGACGTACTGGCCGTCGCGGCCGGCCATCGGCGACGTGTTCACGCCGAAGATCATCGACACCGTCGGCTCGTCGATCGCGATCGGCGGAATGGCGACGCGACTCTCGGGATCGGCAATCGTCTCGCCGATCGTGATGTCCTCGATGCCGGCCAGGCAGATCACGTCGCCCGCCGCCGCCTGGCTGATCTCGATACGCTTCAGGCCGTCGAACGCGAACAGCTTGGTGACCTTGGTGTTCTGGAAGGAGCCATCGAGCTTGATGACGGTCACGGGGTCGTTCAGCTTGACGGTGCCGTTGAAGATGCGGCCGATGGCAATGCGGCCAAGATAGTCGCTGGCATCCAGGTTGGCGACCAGCATCTGGAGCGGCGCCGCGGGATCGCCCTTCGGCGGCGGCACGTGTTCGACGATCGCGTCGAACAGCGGGCGCAGGTCCACGCCCCGGACCCCGGCCTCGCCCGAGGCCACGCCGTCGCGCGCGTTGGTGTAGAGCACGGGGAACTCGATCTGGTCTTCGGTGGCGTCGAGATCGATGAAGAGATCGTAGACCTCGTTCAGCACCTCCTGCGGACGCGCGTCGGGCCGGTCGATCTTGTTCAGGACGACGATGGGCGGCAGGCCGCGTTCGAGCGCTTTCCGCAGCACGAACCGCGTCTGCGGCAGCGGGCCCTCCGAGGCGTCCACGAGCAGCATGATGCCGTCGACCATCGACAGCGTGCGCTCCACCTCGCCGCCGAAGTCGGCGTGGCCGGGGGTGTCCACGATGTTGATCAGG
>DASRPM010000198.1:0-3658 GCA_035646375.1 Vicinamibacterales bacterium | reverse complement strand
GGTTGGTCTCGCGGATGGCGCGCTCGCGTTCGTAGAAGTCGTAGTTGCCCGAGTACGACGTGATCTCCCCGCCGTCGATCTCGGCGATGCGGCCGACGATGCGGTTCATGAACTCGCGGTCGTGCGAGGTCATGAGGAGCGCGCCGGCGAGCCCCTTGAGGAACTGCTCGAGCCAGATGATCGACTCGATGTCCAGGTGGTTGGTGGGCTCGTCCATCAGCAGCACGTCCGGCCTGCCGAGGAGCACGCGCGCCATCGCCACTCGCATCTTCCATCCGCCCGACAGCTTCCCCACGTCGCCGTCGATGCGGTCGTCTTCGAAGCCGAGGCCGTGCAGCACCTCGCGCGCCTGCGCTTCCAGGCCGTAGCCGCCCCCGTGCTCGTATTCCTCCTGCACCTCGCCGAAGCGGGCCAGGATGCGGTCCATGTCGTCGCCCTTGGCCGGGTCCGCCATGTCGCGCTGCAGCCCCTCGAGCTCGTGGTGCAGGTCGCCCAGGCGGCCACTGCCGGCAATCGCCTCCTCGAGCACGGTGCGGCCGGCCATCTCCTCGACGTCCTGCCGGAAGTAGCCGATGGTCATGCGCTTCGGCACCGACACGTCGCCCTCGTCCGGCGCTTCCTCGCCCACGATCATGCGGAAGAGCGTGGTCTTGCCGGCCCCGTTCGGACCCACGAGGCCGACCTTCTCACCGGGATTGAGCTGGAACGAGGCGTCGACGAAGAGGATCTGCCTGCCGTACTGCTTGCCGATCTTGGAGAAGGAGATCATGGAAGGCGGGTCTGAAGACCCGCAACTACGTACGACATATTAAGGTGTCCGTTTGAGTCGCCGGCCGACGGCCAGGCCGAAATGGTAGGCGCCTTCCTGCTGCAGCCAGACGTGGCGGGCGTGGTTGTCGGCAAGCTCCACGATCAGCATGCGCGCCGGCTCGGGCAGCGCCGCCGCGATCTGCTCCACCAGCTGCTCCTGCCGCTGCAGGTCCACTGGCGCGAACAGCTCGTCCTCGTGGATCGCCTGGAGCAACGCCTCGTACTCCTCCTCGGCCTGTTCCTCGGCGTCGGAGAACGAGGGGATGGACCGCTGCCGGCCGTCGAAATCGAGCTTCGCGGCGCAGCGCTCCGCGAGATCGAGGAGTTCCTGCGAGGTGGGCATCTGTTAATCCTACGTCGCCCGTTTGGCGGCGAGCAGCGTCGCGGCCCGGTCGGCGGCCTCGCGCACGAGGAAGCCCATCTTCGGGTGCGACGCTTCCAGATCGATGGGGACGCCCTCCTGGCGGAGCGCGTCCGACGTGGTCGGACCGATCGACGCCACGACCGCCCGCTCGAGGCCGGCGCGGACGCCGTCGGCCACGCCGAGCTGGCCGGCCACCTCGAGCAGGTGATGCAGCTGGGTGGCGGTGGTCAGCAGCACGACGTCGACGGAGCCCTCCGCCAGCGCGCGGCACGCCTGGCGCAGCGGCTCCAGATCCTCGGGGAGCGCCCACTGGTAGATGGGCACCCGCCGCACCAGCGCGCCGCGCTCTTCGAGCGCCTGCAGCAGCTCGGGATTGGGTGCGCCGTACTCCTGCACCGCCACGCGGCGTGCCCTGAGCGGCATCTCCTCGGCTCGCTGGTCGAGCGCCGTGACGAGCTCGCGCCAGGTGTTCGGCTCGGGCGCCTGCAGCCACGGCGTCAGGCCGATCTCGCGAAGGACGGCGGTGGGTTTGGGACCGCGGGCGGCGATCGGGATGCGCCCCAGGGCGGCGATGAAGGTGTCGCGCTGCGCGCGCACCGTGTCCACCAGCTCGAGGAGGGTCCGGGTGCCGACGCCGGTCAGGAGGACGATGAGATCGAACTCCTGGCGAATCACCGCGTCGGCAAAGGCCAGCGCGTCGGTATTGGACTCGAGGGGGATCTCGCGCATCGAGGGCGCCACGAGCGGGCGCCCTCCATACGACTCGACGATCGACGCCAGCTCGCGCGCGCGGCGGCTCTCGAGCATGAGTACCGAGAGGCCGTCGAACTTGGGATGACTCACAGTGCGATCTTAAGGCCTCTAGCCTCTAGCCTTTGGCCTCTTGCCGATTGCACCTGGTGCTTTGGGCTTCGGACTCAGGCCTGAAGCCCGAAGCCCGAAGCCCCACCTTCTCTACTTCCTCTACTTCTGTCCGCCGCCCTCGTGCAGGTAGGCTTCCTCGCCGTGCTGCGTCAGGTCGAGGCCGGTGCCCTCGTCCGAGGCGTCGGCGCGAATCGGGATCACCAGGTTGATGACCTTGAGGAGGACGAAGCTGGCGACGCCGCTGTAGACGATGGCGGTCACGACGGCCATCGCCTGAATGCCCACCTGGCCGGGGTTGCCGGCAATCGCGCCGTCGAAAAGCCCGTTGAGCGACTTCTCGGCAAAGACACCCGTCAGCAGCGCGCCGACGGTGCCGCCCACGCCGTGGGCCGCCACGACGTCGAGCGAGTCGTCGAGCGACGTCTTGGCGCGGATGATGAGCGCGAAGTAGCTCGGAACCGCGGCAATACAGCCGAGGATGAGGCCGTTCATCGGGCTGATGAAACCGGCCGCTGGCGTGATGGCCACGAGGCCCACCACGATGGCCGTGGCGGCGCCGACCGCCGTGGTCTTGCCCAGGCGAAACCAGTCGAGCATGGTCCAGACCACCAGCGTGCCGGCGGGCGCCAGCATCGTGGTCACGAACGCCAGGCCGGCAATCGGGCTGGCCGCCAGCGCGCTGCCGGCGTTGAAGCCGAACCATCCGAACCACAGCAGCCCGGAGCCGAGGAGCACCAGCGGCACGCTGTGCGGCAGGAGGGACGACGACGGGTAGCCCTGGCGCTTGCCGAGGACGACGGCGGCGACGAGGGCCGCCGACGCGGCGTTCACGTGCACGACGGTTCCGCCGGCGAAGTCCCAGGCGCCCATGTCGGCCAGGAACCCACCGCCCCAGACCCAGTGCGCGAGCGGGGCGTAGACCACGAGCGACCACAGGGTGATGAACACCACGTAGGCGCTGAACCGCATGCGCTCAACGATGGCGCCCGAGATGAGGGCCGCCGTGATGATGCAGAAAGTGGCCTGGAAGGCCATGTAGAGGGCGTGCGGGATGGTGAGCGCGACAATGGCTCCCTTCTCGCTCAGGTCAACGCCGTTCAGGAACAGATAGCGCAAGTCTCCGATGTAGTTCTCCGTGGCCCCGCCTCCGGCCGAGAGCGCCAGCGAATAGCCGACGAGCGCCCACGCCACTGCCACGAACCCCAACGAGATGAAGCTCATCATCATGGTGTTGAGCGCGTTTTTGGAGCGCACCAACCCGCCATAGAAAAACGCGAGGGCTGGCGTCATGAGCAGCACCAGCGCCGTCGATATCAACATCCAAGCTGTGTCGGCTTGATTCATTCTTCACCTCGAATGGTGGCGACCGTCGCGACCGCCCTCAGGCTCGGGCTTAAGGCAAGCGGGATGCCACGGTCCGGCTTGTTGAAAGTCACGTAATGTCACGGTTTTTAGGCAGAATTGCAAGGCCGATCCAACTCTTTTGGACCTATATCCAGCCATTCATACAACAATGAAAGAAATGGCTGAACCTGGACCGCCTGGGCTCTACAGCGGTCTCTTGGGGCAATGCTTTTTAGACAACGATGTCTATGGATCGAGTTGATTTCGACAAATATG
>DASRPM010000197.1:0-8654 GCA_035646375.1 Vicinamibacterales bacterium | reverse complement strand
CTGCTCCAGGAGCCGGATGTACTCCTCGGGCGAGCTGGCGTCGTGGGTCAATCCCTTGTTCCGGATCCAGGCCTCCCCCGCCACGATCACGGGCAGCCCCACGCTGGTCAGCTCCACGCCCATTTTGGTGCCGTAGATGATGGCGGCGTTGCACAGCGACATCAGGGTGTAGGTGCTCATCCGGCTCTCCGGCGGCACCACCCGGATGTTCGGCGGCAGCTGCGGCACTCGCCGGAGGAGCTCGCGGAGGATCGGCTGGCGCGACGGCGGGAAGCCGCTGATTTCGGCCGGGTGCACCCGGATCAGCAGCTGCAGGTCGGGGCGCATGGCGAAGTACTCGCACGTCCGCACCAGCCACTCCAGCATGTTCGGGAAGGCGTTGGCCGGGTAGTGGAGCTGCGCGTCCCACGACACGTTCGTCAGCAGGCCGATGACCGGTTTCGACGGGTCGAGGCCGACGCGCGCGGCGAGCTCCTTGGGATCGTCCTTGCGCGCGCGGTTGAAGACGATCCAGTCGAACATGCCCTCGCGCCGGCTGGCGAGGTACTGCATCAGCTCGCGCTCCTGCGTCTCCGACAGCACCAGCTGCTCCCAGTGCGTCCGCGGCTCCGTCATGAGCGTGTGGTGATAGGTGTCGTCGTGGCTGAAGATGAAGCGGCGCTTCCGGTAGGCCACGTTCCACGTCGCGACGCGCACCTCCTCGCGGCGCGCGACCGCGCCGACGAGCCCCCACGGCACGTAGATCCCGTGCGTGAAGACGGCGGCCACGAAGCCGATCGCGCGCAGCAGCCGCCTGGTGGCGGTGGCCGTGAGCAGCGCCGACTCGAGGTAGCGCCGCAGCACCGCCTCGCCCTGCGGCTCGCCGTCGAGCGACCCGCTGGCGAAGAAGCGCAGCGCGCCGGCATAGGCGTGCTCGCCGATGGCGATGCCGTCGCGGACGTAGCCCTGAATCGCGCCGAACGGAACCGACGCGGCAATCTCGCGCGCCTGGTCCTTGTCCTCGGGGAACAGCCAGTCGCTGTAGCGGTGGACGGTGAGGCCGAGCGACTGGTAGACGCGCTCGGCCGGCCACAGGCAGTCCCGGCACAGGTCGGCCTGCGGGCCGCGGCGTACGAAGCGCGCGAGATTGGGATAGAGCGAGGCCTCGCACTCCGCGCACGCCGGCAGCGCCGCGTCGCACAGGAGCACGTGGACCTCGGCTCCGCGAAATGTCAGAGCCGCCGCGAGCGCGCTCTCGAGGGTGATGGCGTGGGCGTACGAGCCGATGGATGACGCCATCAGCACGCGCTGGCCGCCGGTGGCGGAACGGCGCGCGTCGTTCCACAGCTCCGGCTCCGACGCGAGGATCGCCGGCCAGTCCGGATAGGCGTCCGAGCGGGCGTGATACCAGCGCCGAAGCAGCCGCGACGCCCGCCACAGGGCGGGGACGCGGCGGATGCCGCGCTTCATGCCGGCGCGCGCTCTGTCTTGCGCGCCGGTCGCGCCGTAGCTTCAGCGGAGGCGGACTGCTCGACGCCAACCAACCGCAGGAACTCGTCAGGCGGCGGCAGCTCCGCGAACAGCTGCCACGGGCGGTGCTCGCGGAGCTCCTCGACGGAATAGCCGCCGGTGGCGACCGCGATCGTGCGGACGCCGATGGCGTTGGCGCACTCGATGTCGTGCGGCGTGTCGCCGATCACGAACATGTCCTGCTCGGGCACATGGCCCGCCGTGCGCGCCAGCTCCAGCGCGCGCTGCGCAATCGTGGCGCGCGCGCGGGTGTCCTCGGCAAACGCTCCGTCGGGAAAGAAGTCGATCAAGCCGTAGTGCGTCAGCTTGGCCTTGGCGCCGCCGCGCGTGTTGCCGGTCAGGAGGTACGAGCGGACGTCGGTCCGTCCGCGCAGCTGTTCGAGGATCTCGCGCACGTTCGGCAGCACGTGTCCCACCCGCCGCGGCAGGCTCGTGGGCAGCAGCGCCTCGTAGCGGCGGACCAGCTGCTCCACCAGCTGCTCCGAGGCGTCGAGGCCGAGCAGCTCGCACGTCTTCGCGGCGATCTGATAGTCGGTCAGGCCGGGAACCCGCAGCGACCGCAGCTCGAAGTCACGGCCGGTGATCTCCTTGACGCCGTCGTCCCACGCGAACATGCCGCCCTTGGCGGTGGTGAGGAGCGTCCCGTCGATGTCCCAGAATAGTACGGTCATCGTGCGGGTACCGGCTCGAGCGCGGCGCGGAACTGCTGCGCCAGGCTCGTCACGTCGAGGCCGTGGTGCTGCAGCACCTCGTCGTTGGTGCCGCACTCGGGAAGCGACGTCACGCCGAGGCTGGTCACCGACGGCGCCGGCTGCAGCGACAGGCGGGCCACGGCGGCCGCAATCATCTCGCCCTGGCCGCCTTTCAGGTAGTGGTTGTCGAGCGTGATCACCGCGCGGCGCCGGCCGACCGCGCCGCGCAGCCACGCCTCGTCCACGCGGTTCAGCCACGGCAGCACCACCACCGCCAGGCGCGCGCCGGTCGAGGCCTCGACCTCGTCGGCCGCCTGGCAGGCGTTCGACACCAGCCAGGGACCGCAGGCGAAGATCACGCCGTCGGCGCCCTCGCGCGCGGTCCAGCCCTTGCCGATCTCGGCGCGGTGTCCGGCCGGATACGCGAACGGCAGCGGCCACTTCACCGACACGAGCCGCAGATAGCCGCTGCCGCGACCGTCCGCGAGCGCGTCGAGCAGCGGCTGCACTTCGGCTTCGGCGCTCGGCTCGGCCATCACCAGCCCGGGCACCCCGGCGAGCGCCGAGATGTCGCGTACCGACTGGTGCGAGTGGCCCGGGCCGCCGGGGAGCAGGCCGGCGAGCGAGGCCACGTAGATAACCTTCGAGCTCTCGCTGTCCTGGTTGTAGATCTGCTCGTTGGGCCGCGCCGCCAGGAAGCAGGCGAACGAATGCACGATCGGCAGCGCGCCGCGGCGCGCCATACCCGCCGCCATCGACACCATGTCCTGCTCGGCGATGCCGCACTCGATGAAGCGATCCGGGAACCGTTTCGAGAACGAAATGAGGCCGCAGTCCTTGATCAGGTCGGCGTCGAGCGCGAGCACGTTCGGACGCCGCTCGCCGAGCGCGACGAGCGCCTTCTCGTAGGCGCCCACGAGGTTGTCGGTCTGGCGAGGCTCGCGGCGCGGATTGCGGGTTCGCGGCTCGGTGGCCACCGGCCCGAGGCCGAGCTCGGCGAATCGCGCGTTCGCGGTGGCCAGCAGCTCCTCGAGCCCGCCGATGTACTGCGGCTCGGGCGGCGCGCCCGAGTGAAAGAGGTAGAGCTCCGACGCCTGCAGCGCGGAGGGCCCTTCCATGAAGCTCACGCCGCGCCCCTTCACCGTGTCGGCAATCAGCACCTTCGGGCGATCCGGCACGCCGTCGAACTGGCGGAACACGCGCTCGAGCGCGTCCACGTCGTGGCCGTCGCAGCGGGCCACGTGCCAGCCGAAGGCCGCCAGCTTGGCCGGCAGATCGCCCAGCGGGCTCACTTCGTGGACCCAGGTGTCCGACTGGATCTTGTTGTGATCGATGATCGCGGTGATCTCGCCCAGGCCGCGCGTGACGGCCGAGCCCAGCGACTCCCAGAACTGCCCTTCCTGCAGCTCACCGTCGCCGGTGAGCACGAAGATCTTGCGCGGCTTCCCGGTGAGGCGGTTGGCGAGCGCCATCCCCTTCGCTTTCGAGATACCCATCCCGAGCGAGCCGGTATTGGCCTGGACGTACGGCGTCTCGACGTGCGGGTGGCCCGGCAGGCCATGCAGCCGGCGCAGCTGATACAGCGATTCGGCCGGCAGGAGCCCGAGGCCGATGAGCACGGAGTAGAGCGCCGGCGCGTCGTGCCCCTTCGACGAGAAGAAGATGTCGCAGGCGTCGTCGCCCTGGTCGAGGTCCCGCATCTCGTTGAGGAACAGCCAGCTCATGATCTCGAGCGAGCTGAAGCTGGTGCCGATGTGGCCGGACCACGCGCCGGCAATCATGCCGAGCGTGTTGATGCGCGCGAGCGCCGCGAACGCCCGCACCCGCGCGCCGCGCGTCGCGTTCTTCGCGTCGAGCACGCGGCGAAACTCGGAGACAGGCACGAAGCGCAACTCGAGCGATTCGCCCTGGTCGGTTTGTAAATCTCCCATGCTGATTCTTGTCGGCTAAAGGCTTAAGGCTTAGGGCTTAGGGCGTGCAAGAAAGACGGTTGGGGCACGGCGGGCAGGACGGCTGCTCCATCCGCGATGAGGCGCTCGGCGACGATCCAGTCCGACGGATCGTTGATATCGAAACCCTCGTATCCTTCGCTCACGAAGGGCACGATGACGTCGCCGGCGATGGTGCGGCGCTCGAACACCACGCGCGTCCATGCGATTTCGAGCGACGCATTCTGCACGTAGACGAGCGGCAGCGCCTGGTAGGGCGTGCTGTGCCACGGCTGTCCGCCTTCGCCGCTTCGCGGCTTCGGCGCGACAAGTCCAGTTTCGCCGCTTCGCGGCTGCGGCGAGACAAGTTCGAACGGCATCAGCGGAAACATGCGGTCGCCGCGGATCACCCACATCTTCCCGGGATGCTGCGTGCACTTCTCCACGGCGCGCAGCGAGTCGGCGCCGGCCTGCGACGTGAAGTGCGCGAACGCCTTGCGGATGGCCGCGGCGCTGCGGAAGGGGCTGGTGGGGCGCAGGAGGCTGAACGCGTCCCACGTCCGGCCACCGCTCCGCAGCTCCGTCAACGCGTGCTCCAGCCACTCGATGTCCGGCGAGGTGTCGCCGGCAAACGCCGCCGGCCGCAGGAACGGCACCTCGGCGCCGTAGTGGCGCGCGACGGCGGCAATCTCCTCGGAATCCGTCGAGACGATCACCGACGAGAACACGCCGCTCTCGAGCGCCGGCGCGATCGCGTAGGCCAGCATCGGATGGCCGGCCAGCGCGCGGATGTTCTTGCCGGGAACGCGTTTGGAGCCGAGCCGCGCGGGAATGAACGCGACGGCAGAGGTGGACATCTGGAGGATCGTATCAGCCTCTGGCCTCTGGCCTCTAGCCTTTGGCCTTTAGGCTACCGGCCCCGGGCGCTCCCCAGCCCTTCCCGGCGAGCAGGAGTAGTACCTAGAGGCGAGAGGCTAAAGGCTAAAGGCCATTCAGACCTTAGACGGGGAGTGATTTATATAGACCGTCTTCAAGTCTGAATACACGTCGAGCGCCTGTGTTCCAGCTTCGCGCCATCCGTTGCCGGACTGGCGAAGGCCGCCGAACGGCATGTGGGGCTCGCTGCCGTAGGTGCCGCCGTTGACGACGGCCACGCCGGCCTGGATGCGGTTGAGGAAGGTCATGGCGCGGTGCAGGCTCTGGGTGTGCACCGAGGCGGTGAGGCCGAACGGCGAGTCGTTGGCGATGGCCACGGCCTCGTCGAACGTCTTCACGCGATAGAGGCAGGTGATGGGCCCGAAAAGCTCGGTGCGCGAGATCTCGTCGCCGGGCACGGCGCCGTCGATGACGGTGGGCGCCACGAAGTAGCCACCGTCGTAGCCCGGACCGGTCAGCCGCGCGCCGCCGGTGAGGATGGTGGCCCCCGCGGCCCTGGCGCGCTCGACGGCCGCCAGCATGTTCGTCATCTGCTCTTCGTTGATGACGGGGCCGAAGTCGTCGGTGTCGGCGGTGCCGACCTTCATCCTGCCCACCGCCTCCACGAGCATCGTCTTGAACTGGTCGTAGACGGCGTCGAACACCAGAATGCGGCTGCCGGCGGCGCAGCGCTGGCCGGCGTTGCTGAACGCGGATCCGAGCGTCCACGTCACGGCGTTCTGCAGGTCGGCGTCATCGCAGACGATGAGCGGGTTCTTGCCGCCGAGCTCGAGGCAGGTCTTCGCCAGGCGCTTCCCCGCCGCCTGCGCGATCCAGCGCCCCACCTCGCACGAGCCGGTGAAGCTCACCACGGCGACGTCCGGATGCTCCACGAGCGGCGCGCCGGCCTGCTCGCCGAAGCCGTGAATCGTCGAGTAGACTCCTTCGGGCACACCGGCTTCACGCGCGAGCACGCCGAACGCCCACGCCGAGAGCGGCGTGTCCTCGGCCGGCTTCAGCACGGCGGCGTTGCCGCACAGCAGCGCCGGAAAGGCTTTCCACGCCACGTTGGCGATCGGCGTGTTGGCGGCGATGATGAGGCCGGCGACGCCGAGCGGCTGGCGCACGACCAGCGCCGTCTTGTTCGGCACCGCGCTGGTGGTCGTCTGGCCGTAGAAGCGGCGCCCCTCGCCGGCCACGAAGAAGCCCATCTCGATGGCGGCGTCCGTCTCGCCGAGGGCGTCCTTCTTCGACTTGCCGGTCTCGCGCGCGACCAGCTCGGCGAGCGTCGCGCGGTGCGCGCGCATCAGCATCGCGATCTCGCGCAGGATGTCGCCGCGCTTCACCACGGTGAGCTCGGCCCAGGCCGGCTGCGCCTTCTTGGCGGCCGCCACGGCGCGCTCCACGTCGTCGGCGCTCGACTGGGCCACGCGGCACAGCAGCTTCCCGGTGGCCGGATCGACCTTGGCGAACGTGCGGCTGTCGTGCGCGGGGCGGTCCACGCCGCCGATCTGGTTGGGGATGATATCGGGAAGGCTCAGGTTCACCATGCGGTGAAGCCTCCTTCGACGCGCAGCTCGTGGCCGGTGACGTAGGACGAGGCGGGCGAGGCGAGGAAGACGAGCGGGCCCTTCAGATCCTCGGCCCCGGCCATCCGGCGCAGCGGGACGCGCGCGCCGTACTTGCCCTTGAACTGCTCGTCCTGCCCGGCGAGCACGCCGCCGGGCGACAGCGTGTTGACGCGGATGCCGGCCCCGGCCCAGTGCGTGGCGAAGAACTTCGACAGGTTGACGACGCCGGCCTTCGAGGCGCCGTAGGCCGGCGACTTGAGGAACGGCGCATTGCCGGCGAGGTGATCGTAGAAGTGCGGATCGGGCGACACCGACGCGTAGAGCGAGCCGATGTTGATGATCGATCCGCCGCCGTGCCGCGCCATGAGCCCGCCGAAGACCTGCGTCACCTGAAAGGTGCCGAGCAGGTTCACTTCCACCATGCGCCGGAACTCGTCGATCGGCAGCGTGTCGAGATGGTGGCGCCCCCCGGGACTGTCCGGCGCCTGGTCGATCCCGGCGTTGTTGACGAGGACGCCGGGTACGCCGAGCCACTTCTGCACGGCCTGGGCCGCGGCCTCGATCGACTCGCGGCTGGTGATGTCGACGTCGGCCCTGACCACCGCGTCCTTGAAGCGCTCGCTGACGGCCGCGAACGCCGGCGACGCCTTCGCACCGGGCAGGTCGAGCGCCGCCACGCGCGCGCCCGCCTCGAGCAGCGCCTCCACCCAGACTGGGCCGAGCTTGCCGCAGCTGCCGGTGACGACCGCGACCTGATTCTCGAGGCTGAAGCGGCTCGCGCCGCTACCTTCTTTCACGAGCGCGCGAGCTGCGGGCTCTTTCCGGCCAGCACGTCGTGCGACAGGAAATCGTCTTCGTGCAGCGCCTTGGTGGTGACCTTGCCCAGCACGGTGTCGAGCTCGTAGGGCGGGATGCCGCCGCCCGGCGACTTCATCACGATGTCGGCGGCGGTGAGCACGTGGCCGCTCGGCAGGTCCCGCGCCACCACGAGGCTCTTGCCCATCTTGATGATCGGTGCCTTTTCGCTCTCGTAGATCTTCTTCTCGCCGTTGCCGATCGCATGGAAGATGCGGTCGAGGTCGCGCACCAGTTTGCGCATGCCCACCGGCTCGAGCGAGAACGCGTGGTCGGTGCCTTTCATCGCCCGGTTGAGCGTGAAGTGCTTCTCGACAATGCGGGCGCCGAGCATGTAGGCGGCCACCGGCATGACGATCCCGTTGTCGTGGCTCGAGAACCCGATCACCGCCTGCGGGAACTTCGTGCGATAGGTTTCGATGACGCGCAGGTCGAGCTCTTCGGTCGCCGCCGGGTAGCCGGCCGTGCACTGCAGGATCGAGAGCTGCGTGTTGATCGGCATGATGGTGTCGTAGGCGCGCTGCACGTCTTCGAGCTGCGCGCCGCCGGTCGAGACGATCATCGGCTTGCCCATCCGCGCGACGTGCTTCAGCAGCGGCGTGCTTTTCAGGTCGCCCGACGCGATTTTGTAGGCCGGCACGTCGAGCGTCTGCAGGAAGTCGGCGCTCTG
Source organism: Vicinamibacterales bacterium (assembly GCA_035646375.1). Classification (GTDB taxonomy): domain Bacteria; phylum Acidobacteriota; class Vicinamibacteria; order Vicinamibacterales; family UBA2999; genus DASYRM01. Next base: position 514 of record DASRPM010000197.1, on the reverse strand, counting down.
AATGTCGAACGCCGTGGAGAAGAAGTCGACGCCGAGCTCCTTGGCGTACTTCTGCAGCTCGAGGTACTGCTCGCGCTCGAACTCCAGGAATTCGCGGTGCTCACCGTAAGTGGCGCCGAAGCTGTTCTCGTTGTCGTACGGCTTGTTGTAGGCTGCGCGCGTGTAGAGGCCGCGGTTGTAGCGCTTCTGCAGTTTCACCGCATGCGCGCCGGCCAGCTTGGCTTCCTTGAACAGCTCGCGGGCGCGGTCCAGGCTGCCCTGGTGGTTGTGCCCGATCTCGGCGATCACATAACACTGCGTCGCGTCGCCAATCTCGTGTGTGCCGATTTTCAGCGTCCCTGCCACTGTCGTCTCCTGGCGGCGGCGAGGCCGCGCCCGATCTCGCGTCTACTTGGCGCGCGCGCCGACGACCGGCTCGGCGGGCGTCACGACGCGCAGCTGCTTGACCAGCTGTTCCCATCCGTACTGTCCGAGGGCGACGTCGCGCGCCGCCAGGCCGATGCGCTGGCTCTCC
>DASRPM010000196.1:0-16603 GCA_035646375.1 Vicinamibacterales bacterium | reverse complement strand
CCGCTACCAACCGTCCCGACGTACTCGACCCGGCGCTGCTTCGTCCGGGCCGCTTCGACCGCCGCATCGTCGTCAACCGCCCCGACGTGAAAGGGCGTGAGGGGATCCTCTCGGTCCACACCAAGAAGATCCCGCTTTCCGACGACGTCGAGGTGAGTGTGCTGGCGCGCGGCACGTCCGGCTTCTCCGGCGCCGACCTGGCGAACCTGGTCAACGAGGCGGCGCTGAACGCCGCGCGCTACAACCAGAAAGTCGTGCGCATGCACGATTTCGAGTACGCCAAGGACAAGGTGCTGATGGGCGCCGAGCGCCGCTCGATGATCATCAGCGAGAGCGAGAAGAAGGTCACCGCGATCCACGAGGCCGGCCACGCGCTCGTCGCCGTGATGCTGCCCAACGCCGATCCACTGCACAAGGTCACGATCATCCCGCGCGGGATGGCCCTCGGCCTGACGATGCAGCTGCCGATCGACGAGAAGCACAACTACTCGCGCGAGTACCTCGAGGATCAGATCGCGATCCTGCTCGGCGGCCGCATCGCCGAGGAGATCACCAACGGCAGCATGACGACCGGCGCCGGCAACGATCTCGAACGCGCCACCGATCTGGCCCGCCGCATGGTGTGCGAGTGGGGCATGAGCACCGCGATGGGTCCGCTCACGTTCGGCAAGAAGGAAGAGCAGATCTTCCTCGGCCGCGAGATCTCGCAGCACCAGGACTACAGCGAGGACACGGCGCTGCGCATCGACCAGGAAGTGAAGCGCTTCGTCACCGACAACTACAACCGGGCGCTGGCCATCCTCACGGAGAACAAGGCGCCGTTGCTGGCGATGGCCGACGCGCTGCTGCAGCGCGAAACGCTCGACGCCGAGCAGGTGATCAAGCTGGTGTCCGGCCAGGCGCTCGACGAGCCCGCGCCGATTACGCCGAGCGGCCACGATGCGCCGGCACGCGAGCCGAACTGGAAGGAACGCAACCCACTCGTGCCGACGCTGCCGCCGCGGCCGGTCACGCAGGAATAAAGCTTCCCGTTCGATCCACAATCGAAGCCCGCGGTGCTGAAAGGCGCCGCGGGCTTTTGTACGTAGCTGCGGGTCTTCAGCCCCGCCTTTCTATATGCGACGGCGCTTCACCCTTCGGCTCCCGGGCGGAGCGGCCTGGACGCTCGGCGAGCGCACGCTCGTCATGGGCATAGTCAACGTCACGCCCGACTCCTTCTCGGATGGCGGCGTGCACCTCGACGTGAAGGCGGCGGTGGCGTCGGCGCTGCGCATGGTCGAAGAGGGCGCCGACGTCCTCGACATCGGCGGCGAATCCACGCGGCCGGGCGCGCAGCCGGTGGCGGAAGGCGAGGAGCGGCGGCGCGTGCTGCCGGTGATCGAGGCGCTGGCCGGCCGTGTCACCGTGCCGATCTCCATCGACACCTACAAGGCGGCGGTGGCCGACGCGGCGTTGGCCGCGGGCGCCTCGATCGTCAACGACATCAGCGGTCTGCGCTACGACCCCGAGCTGGCCGGTGTGGTGGCGCGCCGCGGCGCCCCGATCGTCCTGATGCACACGCGCGGCCGCTCGCGCGACATGTACGAGCAGGCGAACTACCACGACGTCGTGGACGAAGTGCTCGACGAGCTGCGGGAGAGCGTCGCGTTTGCCGCCGGCGCCGGCGTGCCGCGCGAGCAGACGCTGGTCGATCCCGGCATCGGCTTCGCCAAGGACGCGACGCACAGCTTCGAGGTGCTCGGACGGCTCACCGAGTTTGCGGACCTCGGCCGCCCGATCGTGGTGGGCTCGTCGCGCAAGTCGTTCCTCAACCGCCCGATCAAGCAGGGGGCGCTCGCCGCCGACGGCGAGTGGCCGACCGCGGCGTCGGTGGCGGCCGCGGCGCTCGCGGGCATGCATATCGTGCGCGTGCACGCGGTGCGCGAGATGGCCCAGGTGGTCCGCGTGGCCGACGAGATTCAGAAGTATCATCGCGATCGCTGATGGACTGGCTCGCACAGCTGCTCCAGCGTCCGCCCATCGAGTGGGTGGATCTGCTGGACATCGCCATCGTCGCGGTGGTGGTCTACGAGGTGCTCGTGCTCATCAAGGGCACGCGCGGGATGCAGATTGCCCTGAGCGGCACCTTCATCGTCGCCCTCTACTTCGCGTCGGAGTGGCTCGGTCTCGAGACGGTGAACTGGCTGATCCGCAACATGGCGGTGTACGGCGTGTTCGCGATCATCGTCCTGCTGCAGACCGACATCCGCCGCGCCCTGGCCCACTTCGGCCGCGCGCCGCTGTTCCGCTACCTGGATCGCTCCACGAATCTCGACGAGGCCGTCGAAGAGCTCGTCGTCTCGGTGGCGAACCTCTCCCAGCGCAAGATCGGCGCCCTGGTCGTCATCGAGCGCCGCATCGGGCTGCGCAACTACATCGAAGGCGGCATTCCGCTCGACGCCACCATCTCGTACGATCTGCTGGCCAGCATCTTCCAGGTCGCGTCGCCGCTCCACGACGGCGCCGTCATCGTGCAGGGCGATCGCATCGCCGCGGCGGCGTGCTTCCTGCCTCTCTCGGTGAACCCGAAGGTCTCGCGCGAGCTCGGGACCCGCCATCGTGCCGCCATCGGCCTGACCGAGGAGAACGACGCCGCGGTGATCGTCATCTCGGAGGAGTCGGGCCTCATCTCGCTCGCGCTCGACGGCGGCCTCGAGCGTGGCCTCACGCCCGACACGCTGCGCGTCAAGCTGCGCGCGCTGCTCGGGCTGCGCCGCCGCGAGGGGCGGCGCGTCGCCCAGGTGGGGAGCTCGGTCGCCTGATGGCCTTCCGCCCCTTCCGCCGCCTCGGCCTGAAGATCGCGTCGGTGGTGCTTGCCGCGCTCATCTGGCTCGTCGTCGCGGGCGAACAGATCGTGGAGCGCGGGTTCCGCATTCCGCTGGAGTTCTCGAACCTGCCGGCGGAGCTCGAGCTCGCCGGCGACCCGCCGACGCTGGTCGACGTGCGCGTGCGCGGCTCGTCCGGAGCGCTCGGCCGCTTGACGCCCGGGGAGCTGGTGGCGATCCTCGATCTGCGGCAGGCGCGCGCCGGCCCGCGGCTGTTCCATCTGAGCGGCAGCGATGTGCGCGCGCCGTTCGGCGTCGACGTCGTGCACGTGACGCCGTCGAGCCTCGCCATCACGTTCGAGCCGTCGGCCACCAAGCAGGTGGCCGTGTCGCCGGTCGTCGAGGGCGAGCCAGCCGCCGGATTCGAGGTGCGGAAGGTGACGTCGGATCCAGCGGTCGTCGTCGTGTCGGGCCCCACCACGGCGGTGCGCGCTACGAGCGAGGCCATCACCGAGCCCGTGTCGGTGGCCGGCGCCGCATCCACCGTGACCGAGGTCGTCAACGTCGGCGTCGCCGATCCCGCCGTGCACCTGCGATCGGCGGAAGCCGTGCGCGTGACGGTGACGATCGTGCGCCGCGGCGCGCAGTGAAAGGACACATGGCCCGTCTGTTCGGTACTGATGGCGTGCGCGGCAAGGCCGGCGCGTTTCCGCTCGACGCTCCCACCGTCCGCCGGCTCGGCGCCGCGCTCGTGCGCGTGCTGCGCCACGATGGGGCCGCCGGCCCCCTCCGGTTCCTGTCCGGCCGCGATACGCGCGAGTCGGGATCGTGGATCGAGCAGGAGCTGGCCGCCGGGATGGTGCGCGAGGGTGGCTCGCTCGTGAGCGCGGGCATCGTCCCCACGCCGGCCATCGCCTACCTCACGCCGCGACAGGGCTTCACCGCCGGGGTGGTCATCTCGGCGTCGCACAACCCGTTCGAGGACAACGGCATCAAAGTGTTCTCCGGCGCCGGAGAGAAGTTCACCGAGGTGCTCGAGCGCCAGGTCGAGGCGATGATGGACGACGCCTCGTGGGGCGTGTCGTCCGACGCGGCCGCGGTACCGACGGTGGACTACCGCCAGGAGTACGAACGCCATCTCTTCGACATCCTGCCCGCGTCGCTCCGCCGGCACGGCATGCGCGTCGCGGTGGACTGCGCCAATGGCGCCACGACGACGGTGGCGCCGCAGGTGTTCGCCGATCTCGGTTTCGACGCCACCTTCCTCGGATGCGATCCCGACGGGCGCAACATCAACCTGCGGTGCGGCTCCACGCACCCCGAGGGGCTCGCCGAAGTGGTGGTAGGCGGCGGTTACGAGATGGGGATCGCGTTCGACGGCGACGGCGACCGCGCCATCTTCGTGGACGCGAGCGGCGCCATCGTGGACGGCGACGCCGTGATGCTGATGTGCGCGAAGGGGCTGAAAGCCGACGGCCGGCTGAAAGGCAACGCGCTGGTGGCCACGGTGATGAGCAACATCGGCCTCGAGCTCGCGCTGCGGTCGGCCGGCATCGCGCTCGTCCGCTGCCCGGTGGGCGACAAGAACGTGATGGAGGAGATGCTGCGCCGCGGCCTGTCGCTCGGCGGCGAGCAGTCCGGCCACGTGATTTTCGCCGATTACCTGTTTACCGGCGACGGGCTGGCCACGGCGTTGAGCGTGCTGCGGGTGATGGCCGCGAGCGGCCGTACGCTGGCCGACCTGGCCTCGGAGATGACCGCCTACCCGCAGGTGCTGATGAACCTGCGCGTGAAAGAGAAGGTGGACCTCAGCACCGTGCCCGAGGTGGCCGCCGTGATGCAGTCCGTCGAGTCGCGGCTCGAAGGCAGCGGGCGCCTGCTGGTGCGCTACTCGGGCACCGAGCCGCTGCTGCGCGTGATGCTCGAGGGGCAGGACCAGGCGGAGATTCGCCGCTGGGGGCAGGAGATTATCGACGCCGTGACGAGACACGTCGGCGCTGCATGACCGCCTTCCGCCTTCGGCCTCCAGCCTTTAGCCTCTAGGTACTACGCCTCTTGGCAGCGAAGCTCTCGGTAAACGTCAACAAGGTCGCGACGATCCGCAACGCGCGCGGCGGCAGCGTGCCGTCGGTGTTGCAGGCGGTGGACGTCTGCATCAACGCCGGCGCTCCCGGGATCACGGTGCACCCGCGCGCCGACGAGCGGCACATCCGCGCCGGCGACGTGCGAGAGATAGCGGGCCACCTCGCCTCGCGGCGCGACCGGGTCGAGTTCAACCTCGAGGGCGATCCGCGTCCCGACTTCATGGCGCTGGTGCTCGACACGCGGCCGCATCAGTGCACGCTGGTGCCGGTGAAGGCCGGGGAGGTGACGAGCCAGGCCGGGTGGTCGCCCGAGTCGCGCTCCGACGCGCTGCGGCGAGCTATCGACGCCCTGCGCGCGGCCGGCATCCGCGTGAGCCTGTTCGTGGACGCAGAAGAGGAACCGATCCGGTGGGCCGCCGGGAGCGGCGCCGATCGCGTGGAGCTGTACACCGAACCCTTCGCCCGTGCCTGCGAGCAGGGTGAGCGGGCGGGCCAGGCGTCGTTTGCTGTCTACGCCGAAGCCGCCAGCCTGGCCGCGTCGCTCGGTCTCGGCGTGAACGCCGGCCACGACCTCGATCTCGACAACTTGAGGCTTTTTCGCACCCTTCCGCACCTCGACGAGGTGTCCATCGGGCACGCGTTGATCAGTCGCGCCCTCTTCGTCGGGTTGGATCGCGCCGTCCGTGATTACCTCCTGGCCTTAAGCCCTAAGCCCTAAGCCGACAGGTATTAAGATCACGTTTGGAATGAAACTCGATGCCGTCGTCTACACCGTGGCCGGGATGGCCTTTGGCGTCATTCTGGGCTGGGTAATCGGATCCCAGCAGTTGAGCCGGACGGCGCAGGTGCCGGCCGCGCCGGCGCAGGTCTCGCAGAGCGCTCCTCCCGCGGGTCAGGCAACGGGAGGCCGCGCGGCGCCCACGCTCGACCAGGGGCGGGTAGACCAGCTGACCGCCGCCATCAACGGCGATCCCCGGAACACGACGGCCATCGTGCAGCTCGCCAACGTCTACTTCGACGCCGAGCGCTTCACCGACGCCATCTCCTGGTACGAGAAAGCGATTGCGCTCGATCCGAAGAACGCCGACGTCAGCACCGATCTGGGCGTGAGCTACTACTACACGAACCGCACCGACGAGGCGTTGAAGCGCTTCGAGGAGTCGCTGCGAATCGATCCGAAGCACACCAAGACGCTGCTCAACAAGGGCATCGTGCTCGCCTTCGGCAAGGAAGATCTGAAGGGCGCCTCCGTCGAATGGCAGAAGGTCGTGGACCTGGCGCCGGGCTCGCCGGAAGGCGAGGCGGCGCGGCGCGCGCTCGAGGGGGTGGCGGCGGCCCACGCCAACCAGACCGCCGCTCCGAACCAGCAGTGACTCGCGTTGTTCTCATCTTCGCGCTGATGTTCGTCCTCGCGTGGGCGTTCTGGCGCTTCGTGGACGGCATCATCGGAGCATTCGGCGGAACGACGAAGCAGCGGCAGCGCGCCTCGCCGATGAAGCTGGTGCGTGACCCCTACTGCGGCACGTGGGTGCCGCCCGCCGAATCGCTGGCGCTGCGCACCGGCAACGAGATTCACTACTTCTGCTCGGCCGAGTGCCGCGAATCGTTCAGGAAGAGCGCATGAGCACGCGGCTCGAAGAGCAGCTGCGCGCCGACATCGTCGAGGTGGGCCGCCGCATGGACGCCCGGGGCTACGTGGCCTCGAACGACGGCAACATCAGCGCGCGGCTCGACACGGGACGGCTGCTCACGACACCGAAGAGCGTGCCCAAGGGGTACATGACGCCGGACATGATGGTGATCGTGGACACCGAGGGGCGAAAGCTCGCCGGTGATCGCGACCCGAGCTCCGAGCTGCCGATGCACCTGGAGATCTACCGGAACCGCCCCGACGTGAACGCGGTCGTCCACGCACATCCGCCCACGGCGACGGGGTTTGCCACCGCCGGCATTCCGCTGACGCGCGCGGTGCTCGCCGAAGTGGTCACGACGCTCGGCAGCATTCCCATCGCCGAGTACGGCACGCCGTCCACGGCCGAACTGCCGGCGGCGGTCCGCAAGTACATCAAGGCGCACGACGGGATGCTGCTGGCCAACCACGGCGCCGTCACCTGCGGCAAGGACGTGATGTCGGCGTACTACAAGATGGAAACCATCGAGCACTTCGCGAAGATCAGCCTGGTGGCGCGCCTGCTCGGCGGCGAGAACCTGATTTCGCGCGAGGAAGTCGAGCGCCTGCAAGGGCTGCGCGGGATGTACGGCATCGCGGCGCCGGCGCCGCTCTGTGCCGATCCCTCGGAGATCGATGGCGGCGATCCGGCGCTCTGTCAGGTGCTCGAGGCGCCCGAAGGCCGGGGTGAGCGGCTCATTCCGGACATGGCGGCCGTGCTCGAGAACGCGAGCAGGGATGGGGAAATTCGGCTAACATACGCCGAACTGACGGCGCTCATTGCCGACGCCGTGAAGAATATTCGGGATTGAGGTAGACGATGGGTGAGGCGCTCGGAATGGTCGAGACCAAGGGTCTGGTTGCCATGATTGAGGCAGCCGACGCGATGGTCAAGGCCGCCAAGGTGACGCTGGTCGGCTGGGAGAAGATCGGCGCGGGCTATGTGACCGCCATCGTGCGCGGCGACGTGGCCGCCGTGAAGGCCGCCACCGACGCCGGCGCCGCCGCCGCGCGCCGCGTGGGCGAGCTCGTGTCGGTGCACGTGATCCCGCGCCCGCACTCGAACCTCGAGGACGCACTGCCCATCGGCAAGTCCAGCGTGTCCTCGAAGGGCTAGAGGCTCCGCCTCGAGTCGAGCATGATCCTCGCCCGCATCGTCGGGACCGTCGTCGCCACGCGGAAGGACCCGCGGCTCGTCAGCAACAAGCTCATGGTCGCCCGGCCCATGGACCCGCATGGCAAGCCGGAAGGCAGCTATCTCGTCGCCGTGGACACCGTGGACGCGGGCGTGGGCGAGACCGTCCTCATCGTCAGCGGCAGCTCCGCCCGCATGGCGGCCGGCTTGAAAGACTGCCCCGTGGACGCGGCCATCGTCGGCATCGTGGATACCGTCGACGTCGCGGCCGGGGATTAGAAATGGTCAGGTGAGTCAGGTAGACCCACCTGACCCACCAGACCCACCTGACCTCCACGATCCACCATGCAGCTCGCAAAAGTCATCGGCGACGTGGTCATGACCCGGAAGGACGAGAACCTCACCGGCGTGAAGCTCCTCGTGCTGCAGCCGCTGGCCGCCGACGGCAGCAACATCGGGCGCACGCTCGTGGCGGTGGACGCCGTGGGCGCCGGTGTTGGCGAAACCGTGTTCTTCGTGCGCGGCAAGGAAGCCAGCTTTCCGTTCTATCCGACGGAAGTGCCCGCCGATGCCGGCATCGTCGGCATCGTCGATCACTGGGACCTCGGCTGAGGCGGCCGCACCATGCAGCTCGCGCGCGTCATCGGAACCGTCGTGGCCACGCAGAAACACCCGAAGTTCGAGGGTGCCAAGCTCCTGCTCGTCCAGCCGACCACGGTGGACGATCAGCCGCGCGGCGTGCCGCTGCTCGCCGTAGACTCGGTGGGAGCGGGCGTCAGCGAGAAGGTGCTGATCGTGATCGAGGGGCGTGCGGCCGGCGAAGCGCTGGGGCGCAAGGGCGCACCCGTGGATGCCGCCGTCATCGGCATCGTCGATCACGTGGACGTGACGGAATGACCGAACAGGAACTCAGAGCGCTGATTCGCGAGGCCATCACGCAGACGAGTGGTGCCCGGACCGCCGCGAGTGTACCGGGCCGTGCGCCCGCGCCGTCAGGCGCGGGGATGCGGCCGGCGGGGCACAGCAGTCACGCGCTGTTCACGCTGCCGCCGGGAGACTCGGACGGCCGCTGCATGATCGAGCCCGGTGTGGCGTGCAACCACTGCGGCTATTGCAAGTCGTACGGCCATTAAAGTCCTCGGTCCTTGGTTCTTAGTTCTTTGTCCGCCAGACCCCTCGTGCTCGTCACCAAGCGGCTGCCGTCCGTGGCGATGGCGCGCCTCGAAGAGGCGTGTGACGTCGATCTGAACGATCGCGAGACCTTCCTGTCGCACGACGAGCTCGTCGCGCGCGTGAAGGGCAAGCAGGGGTTGATAGCCATGCTGCCGGACACCGTGGACCGGGCCGTGCTGCAAGCGGGGCTGCCGGATCTGAAAGTGGTCGCCGCCGTGGCCGTCGGCATCAACAACATCGACGCGAAGACCGCCGCGGAGCTCGGCGTGACGGTGACCAACACACCCGATGTGCTCACCGAGTCCACGGCGGACATGACGTGGGCGCTCATCCTCGGGATCATGCGGCGAGTGGCCGAGGGCGACCGGCTCGTGCGGCGCGGCGGCTGGAAGGCGTGGGCGTTCGACTTCATGCTCGGCACCGAGCTGCGCGGCAAACAGCTCGGCATCGTCGGGTTCGGGCGCATCGGCCGCGCGGTGGCGGCGCGCGCCGCGGCCTTCGGCGTACGCGTCGCCTACTTCGCGCGCACGCCCCACGCCCCGAAGGTGGCAATCTCAGAGCAGACACAGGCCGAGCCGATGCCGCTCGACCGCCTGCTGGCGACCTCGGACATCGTGTCGCTGCACTGTCCGCTCACGCCCGACACGCGGCATCTGATCGACCAGACCGCGCTCGCGCGCATGAAGCGGTCGGCGTATCTCGTGAACGCCTCTCGCGGTCCGGTCGTGGACGAAGCGGCCCTGGCGTGGGCGCTGAAGAACCGGCTCATCGCCGGTGCCGGCCTCGACGTCTACGAGAACGAGCCGGCCGTGCTGCCGGATCTGCTCGCGCTCGAAAACGTCCTGCTGTCGCCGCATCTCGGAAGCGCCACCAGCGAGACCCGCACCGCGATGGCGGATCTGGCGGCGCGCAACATCGTGGCGGTGCTCACCGGCCAGCCGCCGCTGACGCCGGTCAATCCGCCCGCCCAGAGGGCGGGCAATTAGGCTCCGTGCCGCGTCCGGCGAAACCGCGGGTGGCGCGCACGATGCGTGCGCTCGCGAAGGCCATCACCGGCATGGAGCTGCCGGCGGTGGAGAAGGTGGCCGAAGCGGAGGCGGACAACGCGTTTCAAATCCTGATCGCCACGCTGCTCTCCGCCCGCACCCAGGACGCGACCACGGCGGCGGCATCGGCCCGCCTCTTCGCTCGAGCGCGCACGCCGCGATCGATGGCGAAGCTGCCGGTCCCCGAGATCGAGCGGCTCATCTATCCGGTCAGCTTCTATCGGAACAAGGCCGAGCACGTGAAGGCGTGCTGCCAGATGCTGCTGATGCGGTTCGGCGGCCGCGTCCCGCGCACACTCGACGAGCTCGTGATGCTGCCGGGCGTCGGCCGCAAGACGGCGAACCTGGTGCTGATCCTCGCGTTCAAGAGCCGTCGGAACATCTGCGTGGACACGCACGTGCACCGCATCTCGAACCGCTTGGGTTGGGTGGAGACCAGGACGCCCGAGGAGACCGAACAGGCGCTCTACCGGGCCACCGAGCAGCGCTGGTGGGCGAACATCAATCTCTATCTCGTCACCTGGGGACAGAACGTCTGCCGGCCGGTGCATCCGCGCTGCGGCGATTGCGCGATCGCCGCGGATTGTCCAAGAATTGGCGTCAACGGGCCTTCGAGGAGGATTCGATGAGACATGTCGTGGCGGTGGCAGCGGCGGTGGCGGTGGCAACGGCGAGCGCGTGGGCAGGACAGGGCTCGACGGCCAAGCCGGCGCCGGCAGGACAGAAGCCGGCAGGACAGAAGCCGGCGGCAGCCGCTCCGGCGCAGCCGAAACGGTCGCCGGGCGCCGGTCCGCTCATCGTCGTCGAGACGGTGAAGGGCACCTTCCAGTTCGAGACCTATCCGAACGAGGCACCCAAGAGCGTCGAGCACGTCCTCGCGCTCGTGAAGCGGAACTTCTACAACGGCATGCGCGTGCATCGCCAGATTCCCGGCTTCATCATGCAGTTCGGCGATCCCTTCTCGCGCGACATGTCGAAGAAGGACCTGTGGGGCACCGGCGGCAGCTTCAACATCGTCGGCGTCGGCGAGCCCAGCCCGAAGCGCACGCACGCGCTCGGCGCGGTGGCGATGGCGTATCCGGGAAAGGATCCGCGCCAGGCCGACAGCCAGCTCTATGTGACGCTGGCGCCGGTGCATCGCCTCGACGGCAACTACACAGTGATCGGACAGGTGATTGCCGGCATGGACGTCGTGCAGAAGCTGGCGGTGCCCGACGTCATCCGCCGCGTGACCGTGAAGGAATAGCGCATGGCCGTGCGGGCCGCGTTCCCGCTCTGCCTCGCCCTCGCGTGCGTCTCTGCGCTGGTCCTGGCGCAGCCTGCGCCGCCGGACGGTCCGCCGGTGCCCTTCGAAGATGCCGGGGTGTGCCCGTTCGAGCTCTGCACCTATGGCGACTGGACGGCGCGGCGGGCCGTCGTCGTCCGGCGCGAGCGGCGGCGCGGGTCGCCCATCGTCTTTCACGTGGCTCGCGGCGAGAAGGTGACCGCCATCACAGGTGTCGTGATCACGCTCGAGGCCGGGCGCGTGCGGTTCCGGGTCCGGCACGAGATGGTCAGCCGGTCCGGCCCTCTGGTCGTGATGCCTGGCCAGGTTCTCTACCTCCTGACGTATCAGGGCGAAGGGTTCACCAAGGCGTGGTTCGACGGCCGCCTGTACGACGAGTTGGATGGGACTGAATTCTTCAACTTGGCGTGCGAGGACGATCCCGGCCGGTGTGCCGGCCGCATCGTCGTGCAGCCCCGCCGCGAGTGGTGGGCGCAGGTGCGCAACGCAGCTGGCCAGGTGGGTTGGACAGACCAGGCTGAGACGTTCAGCCAGCCCAGGGCCGGCTGATGGCCGTGCGAGTCGTTCGTCTCGGCAGCACGCGCGAGCGTGGCGAAGGGCTGCGGCTCGGAACCGTGCGCCACCCGCCGCGCGGCGTGCCGAAGGATCAGCATGCCGCGAGGAATTTCTACGATGTGTGGGTGCCCGAGCTCGCACCGAGCGCCGAGCTCCTCAGGCGCGGCCAGGCGGCTGATTCGGCGCGCGACTGGTCCGCCTTCGTCAAACGATACCGGCGCGAGATGACGGCGCCGGAGAAGGTGCATCTGCTGCGGCTGCTGGCGGCGCTGTCGGTCACGACAGATTTTTCGGTGGGCTGCTACTGCGCCGACGAAACACGCTGTCATCGTTCGGTGCTGCGAGCCCTGCTCGCCGGGCACGGCGCCGTCCTTGCCTGAGCCTGCCATTCGCGTCGCGAACGCCGGCGAGGCCGCCGACGTGGCCGATGTCCTGCGCGAAGCGTTCGAGTCGTACCGCCCGCAGTACACGCCGGAAGCCTTCGCCGCCACGACACCGTCGGCCGAGCAGGTGCGGCAGCGGTGGCACGAGGGGCCGGTGTGGGTAGTCGTGCACGACGGCCGCATTGTCGGCACCGTGGCGGCGGTGCCGCGCGGGCACGCGCTCTACATGCGAAGCATGGGGGTGCGTCCTGCGAGCCGGGGCTCGGGCTGCGGGCGCCTGCTGGTCGAAGCCGTGGAGCGGCACGCCACTGCCAATGGCCACCGCCTGGTGGTCCTCAGCACCACGCCGTTCCTGCATCCCGCGATCGCGCTCTACGCGCGCTGCGGCTTCGCCCGCACCGATGCCGGGCCACTCGACCTCGCGGGCACTCCGCTCTTCACGATGTCGAAAGCGCTCTGACCAGCGCCTTCAGCTCCGGATATTTCTCGATCAGCGACGGCGGATACTCGCCCTCGATCGGCTCGCCGAGCTGCGCCTTCAGCATCAGCGCGTTGACCACCGACTTCGACGAGTAGTGATTGTTCGTGTAGAGGTACGACTTCTTGACCAGCCGGCGCGCGGCGCCCGCCACGTCCGAGAACTCCTGCAGCTCGCGCGCGGAGTAGAGGTAGTTGTAGCGATCCTCGCTCTTGTCGTGCGTCCACCACTGGGCCGCGTTCCGGCCGTGCAGGCGCATGTAGTAGAAGCTCGTGATGTTGGGCAGAAAGTTCTGCCGGATCGACAGCTTGAATTTGGGTTCGTCGATCTGCGTGAACGCGGCGCCGAACTCGTTGAGCAGCGCGAGCGTGTCGCCGAACGCGTCGCTCCAGCTCTTGTGCCGGAGCTCCACGGCGACGGGGTAGTCGTGGAACGCGCGCAGCAGCGACGCCAGATAGTCCCGCGACTGCGGCGTGGCCTTGAAGCTGGGAGGAAACTGCGCCAGCAGTGCGCCCAGGCGCCCGCTCGACACCAGCGGATCGATGCCGGCGCGGAAATCGTCGGTGTCGCTTTGCGTCACCTGCGCCAGCAGGTCGAGGAGCGGCCCCTCCGTCCCGGGCGCGGTCTTGAGCGCCGCCTCGCGGAACATCTTCGGGTGCGTGAACTTCTGGTACAGCTTGAGCGAGAACTCGAAGCCGGTTGGGGTGCGCGACGTCCACTGCCGCGTCACCTCCGCGCGGGGCATCCCGTAGAAGGTCGAGTTCACCTCCACCGTGTCGAAGTGCTCGGCGTAGAAACGCAGCTCGTCGAAGTCCTTCGTGCCGTCGCGTTTCGAACGCGTGGCGGGATAGAACACGCCATTCCACGTGCCTTTTCCCGTGGGGTAGTTCCAGCCGGACGTGCCGATCCGCAGGCTCATTGGGCAGGGTCGCTCTTCTCTCAGATAATAGGAAGAAACCAGGCCCAGGGCCTAAGGCCCAAGGCCCAAGGCCCAAGGCCAGCAAGGTTCGATATTGGTAACGGTCAACGAAATCTTCTACTCCGTGCAGGGCGAGTCGAGCTACGCCGGGCGGCCGTGCGTCTTCGTGCGGCTGACGGCGTGCGACCTCCGCTGTTCCTGGTGCGATACGCCGTACGCGTTCCATGAGGGCTCGAAGCGCCCGCTCGACGCCGTGCTCCAGGACGTGGACCGCTACGACTGCCCGCTCGTGGAAGTGACCGGCGGCGAGCCGCTGCTGCAGGAGGGCGTCTATCCGCTGATGGACGCGCTCGTCGCGCGGGGCAAGACCGTGCTGCTCGAGACCGGCGGTCATCGCAGCACCGCGCGCGTGCCCGCCGACGTGGTCACCATCCTCGACGTCAAGTGTCCGGGCAGCGGCGAAGCGCATCGCATGGACTGGGAGAACGTCGACCGGCTGCGTCCGCACGACGAGGTGAAGTTCGTGATCAAGGATCGCGCCGACTACGAGTTCGCGCGCGACGTCGTGTGCCGGCGCGATCTGCCGGCACGCGCCGCCGCCATCCACTTCTCGCCCGTGCACGGCGAGATGGACCTCCGCACGCTGTCCGAATGGGTGCTCGCGGATCGGCTGCCCGTACGCGTGCAGGTCCAGCTCCACAAGTACATCTGGGATCCGTCCACGCGCGGTGTCTGACGCGGTCGTCCTGCTCAGCGGCGGCCTGGATTCCTACACGGCCGCGGCCCTCGCCCGGGCCGACGGGTTCCGACTCCACGCGCTCACCGTGGCCTACGGCCAGCGGCACGCGCGCGAGATCGACGCCGCACGCGCCGTCGCGCGCGCGCTTGGCGTGGCGCGGCACATTGAAATCGCCGTGGACCTGTCCACCTTCGGCGGCTCGTCGCTGACGAGCGATCTGCCGGTGCCCAAGGATCGGCCGATCGATCCGTCGGAGATACCGTCCACGTACGTCCCGGCGCGCAACACCGTGTTCCTCGCGCTGGCGCTCGGGTGGGCCGAGGTGCTCGACGCCCGCGACATCGTCATCGGCGTCAACGCGCTCGACTACTCCGGCTACCCGGACTGCCGGCCCGAGTTCATCCTGGCTTTCGAGCATCTGGCCGGGCTGGCCACGGCCAAGGGCGTGGGCGGCGCGCGCTTCCGCGTGCACGCGCCGCTCATCGCGCTCACGAAGGCGCAGATCATCCGGCGCGGCGTCGAGCTCGGACTCGATTACGGGCTGACACACAGCTGCTACGACCCGCTGCCGGCCGGCGCTCCGTGCGGGCGCTGCGACAGCTGCGTGCTGCGCGCCGCCGGCTTTGCCCAGGCAGGGGTGCCCGATCCCCTGGTGGCGCGGGAGCGGCGCGGCTGATGCCGCGCATCTACTACACCGACGCCTACTGCCGGGCGTTCGACGCCCGCGTCGTGCGCGCCTTTCACCACGAGGGGCGGCCGGCCGTCGTGCTGGATCGCACGGCGTTCTATCCCACATCGGGCGGGCAGCCCTACGACGTCGGCACGCTCGGCGGCTCGTCGGTTGTCGAGGTCGTGGATCTCGACGGCGACGTCGTGCACGTGCTGTCGTCGCCCCTCGCGGAAGACACGCCCGTGCGCGGCGAGATTGACTGGGCGCGGCGCTTCGATCACATGCAGCAGCACACCGGTCAGCACGTGCTGTCGGCGGCGTTGGTGCGGGTGTGCAACGCGCCGACGGTGAGCTTTCACCTCGGGAGCGACGCCTCGACGATCGACCTCGCCACCGTGGTCTCACCGGCCGACGTCGAGCGCGCCGTGGACGAGGCCAACCGCGTCGTCTGGGAGGATCGCGAGGTCGTCGTCCGCTTCGCGTCCGGGGACGAGGCGAAGGCGCTGCCGCTGCGGAAGGAGCCGGCGCGGCAGGGCGAGCTGCGCCTGATCGAGGTGCCGCAGTTCGACCTCTCGGCCTGTGGCGGCACGCACGTGGCGCGCACCGGCGCAATCGGGCTCATCGCGGTGACCGCCACCGAGAAGTTCAAGGGCGGGCTGCGCCTCACGTTCGTCTGCGGCGGCCGCGCGCTGCGCACGCTGCGGCAGCTGCGTGACGCGGTGGCCGGCTCGGTGCGCGTGCTGTCGGTGCTGCCGCCGGAGCTGCCCGCGGCGGTGGAGAAGCTGCAGGCCGAGGGCAAAGGGCTGCGCAAGACCATCGCCGGCCTGCAGGCGGCGCTGGCCGTGCACGAAGCCGACCGGCTGCTGGCCGCCTCGCACCCGGCGGCTGGCCGGCGCGTGATCACCGACATCTATGAGGACTGGGACGCTGCCGGCCTCAAGACGATCGCCTCGTCGCTGATTGCGCGCGACCCGGTGGCCGTGGCGCTCGTGGCCGGCGGCCCCACCGCGACGGTCGTCGTGGCCTGCGCCCCGTCGCTCGGGCTCGACGCGGGCGGCGTGGTGCGCCGGCTCACGGATCGCTTCGGCGGGCGCGGCGGCGGACGGCCGGACATGGCGCAGGCGGGCGGGCTCTCGGGCCATGCCGCAGAAATCGCCGCCGCGGCCCGGGCGCTGCTCGCGCAGTAGAATCACGCGCCATGAGCGCGCGCATCAGATTGGCCGACGACGGAGACGCGGGGGCCATCGCCGCCATTTACGCGCCGATCGTGGAATCCACGACGATTTCCTTCGAGACGGTGCCGCCTGATCGCGACGAGGTCGCGCGGCGGCTCGCCGACACGCTGGCCTCCTATCCCTGGCTGGTGTGCGAGATCGACGGCCGCGTGGCGGGCTACGCCTACGCCACGAAACATCGCGTGCGCGCCGCGTATCAGTGGTCCGTCGATGCCTCCGTTTACGTCGACGCGGCATGGCGCCGGGCGGGCGTCGGCCGCGGGCTCTATCGGTCGCTGTTCGCGATTCTCGCCGCGCAGGGATTCGTCAACGCCTTTGCCGGCATCTCGCTGCCGAACCCCGCCAGCGTGGCGCTCCACGAAGCCGTGGGCTTCGAGCCGCTCGGCGTCTACCGCCGCGTCGGGTTCAAGCTCGGTGCCTGGCGCGAC
>DASRPM010000195.1:0-2275 GCA_035646375.1 Vicinamibacterales bacterium | reverse complement strand
CCAGCGGCTCGCGCGCGCGGCCCGCAAAGCGCACCGCTTCGCTGTCCAGCAAGACGCGCCAGCCCGAAGGCGCGGTGAACGGCCGCGCGTCGGCGGTGAGGTTCGCAACGAGCCGGATGCCCGGCCCCGACTGCGCCTCGCGGATGAGCGTCAGCACCGCACCGCCGGCGTCGAGGTCGGCCACCGTGCGCTCCTTTCCGCGCGCGCCCAGCGCGGGATGCGAGCGGCGCAGCTCCAGCCAGCTGCGATAGTACTGGTGCAGCTCCCGATGGCGGGGGGCGTTCGCCAGCTGGTGGCTGAGCCGTGAGCGCACGAACGTCGCCGGGTCGCCCGGATCCGGAACGGCGCCCTGCCAGGCGAAGCGCTCGAACTCCGCGGTCCGTCCGATCCGCACCGCCTCGGCCAGGTCGCGGTCGAGGAACGACGTGAAGAACTGGAACGGCGCGGTCTCTCCGTACTCCTCGCCCATGAACAGCAACGGCACCGCCGGCGCCGCCAGCATCAGCGCCGCCGCCAGCTTCACCGCCTCGAACGACACGACGGTGCTGAGGCGGTCGCCCTGGGCGCGATTGCCGACCTGATCGTGGTTCTGTATGCAGATCACGAATCGGTCGCCCGGGAGATCGCGGGACGGCGTGCCGCGCTTGCGGCCGAAGTACTCCGACGGCTCACCCTGAAAGGCGAAGCCCTCGGCGAGCGCGCGCGGCAGCCGGGTGGGATCGGTGAAGTCGCAGTAGTAGCCGCCACGCTCCCCCGTGAGCCGCACGTGCACGGCGTGGTGGAAGTCGTCTGACCAGACGGCGTCGAGGCCGAGGCCACCGTCCTTCTCTGGCAGGACGACACGCCGATCGTTGTCGTGCGACTCGCCCATGATGTGGAGCGGCCGGTCCAGCGCCCGCGCCTCCTCGCGCGCCGCCTCCGCAAGCTCGGTCAGGACGTGGCGCGAGCTGGCGTCGAAGATCGAGTGAATTGCATCCAGTCGCAGGCCGTCGACGTGAAACTCACGCACCCACGCGCGGGCGTTCTCGATGAAGTGGCGGCGGACGCCGGCACTCTCCGGGCCGTCGAAGTTGAGCGCTCCTCCCCACGGCGTCCGGTAACGATCGGTGAAGTACGGGCCGAAGTCCCCGAGATAGTTGCCTTCCGGGCCGAGGTGGTTGTAGACGACGTCGAGCACGATCGACAGGCCCTGGGCGTGGCAGGCGTCGACGAGCCGCCGCAGCCCGCGCGGCCCTCCATACGTGGACTGCGGGGCAAACAGGTGGACGCCGTCATACCCCCAGTTCCGCGACCCGGGAAACTCGGCCACCGGCATCAGCTCGACCGCCGTCACGCCGAGGTCGACCAGCTGCGGCAGGTGCGGGATCACACCCTCGAACGTGCCCGTGCGGGTGAACGCGCCGACGTGGAGCTCGTAGAGCACGTAATCCGCGAGGTCCCGACCGCGGAACCCCTGATCCGTCCACGTGAACGAGCCGGGGTCGACGGCCACCGAAGGTCCGTGGACGCCGTCGGGCTGATACCGGGACGCCGGGTCCGGGCGGTGCCGGTCGCCGTCCAGCCGGTACTGATAGCGGGCACCGGCGGCGAGCGCCGGCGCGGTGCCCTCGAAGGTGCCATCGGACTGCCGTGTCATGGCCAGTGGACGGCGACCTTCGACGACGACCTCGACCGTCCGCCGGGCGGGCGCCCAGACGCGGAAGACGATTCCGTCCTCGCGCACGTTGGCGCCGAGATGAAGGCTTGCGCCCGGTGAATTCATACGGTCCAATTACCTTTGGTCGCTGGCTGGGCCCAGCTTTTGCTGAAAGGTGTTCGCCGACATGGGCTATCCGTTTGCTCTGGTCCTTCACACCCATCTTCCGATGGTGGTCAATCACGGTCGCTGGCCGCACGGCAGCGACTGGTTGAACGAGGCGGCGTTCGAGTGCTACCTGCCGCTGCTCGAGGTGGCGCACCGCCTCGTGGCCGACGGCATTTCCCCGAAGTGGACGATCAACCTCTCGCCCGTGCTGACGGAGCAGCTCGCGTCGCCGGAATTCCAGAAGGAGCTCTCGTTCTATTACGAGAACGTCCGCCGTGCGTGTGCGGAGGGGCGCGCGCAGTTCGGAAAGACGGGTCCGCCGGAGATGGTGGCGCTGGCAGATTTCTGGGAAGAGTTCTACGAGCGGATGTGGGAGCTCCATCGTCGGATCGGCGGTGACATCCCGGGCACGTTCGCCGAGCTCCAGCGCGGCGGACATCTGGAGATCATCACCTGCGCGGCCACGCACGG
>DASRPM010000194.1:0-17814 GCA_035646375.1 Vicinamibacterales bacterium | reverse complement strand
GTCCAAGTACGATGCGGGCATGCCGCCGTCGGCGAGGATGGCCACGCCGCCGGCTTCAACGAAGATGCAGTCGCCTTCTTCCGATGGCAGCAGGGTCAGCTTCATGAGAATGCTCCTGCGCGCTTTCGGGCCTGGCCCGCGCCGGACCGCAAGGGAGCGGGACCCTTGGGCCGGGTACGGGGCTTGAAGCGACCCTTCACGTCTGCCCGGGCGAGCACGGTGCGGGCCTGGGCCACGCAAGCGGCAGGATCAATGACCCCGAAGCCGCAATCGCTGATCCAGCCATAGCTCGCGCCCGGCAGCGGTTTTGCCGTCGCTTTGAGGATGCCGAGGATCTGCGCTGCCGTGAGAAGGCTCTCGGCCTGCAGCATCAGGCCGACTACGCCACAAACGAACGGGCTTGCCATGCTGGTGCCGGTCATGCCGATCCACTGGTCGTCGTCGGATGAAAAGCCCTTGGCCGCGACGATATCGGTGCCTGGCGCCGCCACGTCGGGCTTATAGCGCCCGTCGCGCGTGGGCCCCTGGCTGCTCGAGATGTTGATCAGGTTTCTGGCCTCGTGCAGGTTGGCCACCGACAGCACACGATGGCCGCAGCCGAGCGAACTCACCGTGGAGCTGTCCACCATCGAGCGTTCGGAGAAGAACGATGGAAACGCCCAGACTTGCTTCGGACCCAGCTGCCCGGCTGGACGTGGATCGTCCCGTTCGATCCAGCCGTCGAAGCGGCCGTCGCGTACCTGGCGTCCGTGCACACGGATGGTCCAGGTGCCGGCGGGCACGCCGATGACCGGATCGGAGCGCAGGTTCGGGCTCAGGTACACGCTGATGTAGTTGGCGCCGTTGGCCGGGTGATAGAGCTCGTTGTAGACGCTGATGAAGCTGCCGTCGTCGAGGCGCCGGTTCTCGATGAACTCGCGCGGCTCCACCGGGCCGATCCGCTGCCCTTGCGGCGTGAACACTTCGACGGCGAAACGATCCTGCGACCCGAACCACAGCTCGAGCTCGTTTTCCGAGATGTCCACGAGCCCGTTGCCCGCGACCACCCACTCGATGTCGACGGCCAGGCCCGTGGCCGGCACCGTGCCGCTCGTGTGGACCCGGCCCATCACCCAGCCGATGTCGTCGGGGCTCTCGCCCTTCTCCTGCCCCGAGTTGCCGGCCGCGACGGTCACGGCGCGGCCCGGTGTGGACATGACGCTGTCGATCCAGCGGCCGATCGCGCCGGTGCCGTCGTGCGCGTGTCCGTTGGTGCCGAGCGAGATGTTGATCGACACGGCCTTCTTCATGCGCCCCGCCAGCGCCACCAGGTAGTCCACGGCATCGGCGATCCGCGTCGAGTCGTAGAACGACCGGCGCTTGTCGTCGTCCGCCTCGGACAGGGAGATGAGCACGCCGGCGATGGGCGAGCGGCGGCAGATTCCGCGGTTGCCAGCCGCGATGCTCGCCACGTGCGTGCCGTGGGACCCGGCGTCCATCTGCGACTGCCGCTCGATATCGTAGGCGGGCACGCCCAGCGACGGGGCCGCCTTCATGGCCGCGATGAGGTGCGGGCGCGTGAATTCGGCGCCGTACCCGAACTGACCCTTTGCCGGTCCGGGGCTCGGTCTCGCGTCGCCGCCCTGATCCCAGATCGCTTCGAACCGCGTCCGGCCCTTGGCGTCGAGGAAGTCGGGGTGGGTAAAGTCGAAGCCCTGCACGTCGATGATGCCGACCAGCACGTTCTCGCCGTAGTGATGCTGCGACTCCTTGCCGAGGCGCCGCGTAGCGGTGGTCGGGACCGACACGGTGCCGGCCGTGATGGCCGGCCGCGGCTGTTTGAGCGCCTCGCCGATCTCCACGAAGGCGACCCTGGGGTCTTTGGTGAGCTCGGGCAGGTTGGTGAGTGCGACGCGGGCCGACACGATGTTGCCCTTGCGGGCCACCTCCCCCTTCACCGGGCCGGAGCCGATCGCCGCGTCGTTCAGCTGCACGAACACGCTGGCCTCGATGTCCGGCGCGATCTTCGACAGGCTGCCCCTGGGCGGGATGGGCTTCGGGTCTCGCCCGGTGGAGGCGACGTCGCCCACCTCTCTGCGGCGGGGCACCTTCTTGAGGAGCGCCTGGCTCGTGACGCGGATGGCCGCGCACTGCTCGGCCCTGACCGCGTTCACCTCGTCGCTGCCGTTGGCGATCATCCGTAGTTTGGGCTGGAGCTTCGTGCGCCCCTCGCCAATCAGGTTGGTCTTCTTGGGCATGCGAGCTCTCACTTTCCGGCGGACGGGTCACCCCGAGGCGGACCTTGCGGCCAGCCGACGGGTACAAAACGCTCCAGGAGGGTAAATCGAACAGCGACGGGCTGTCGGGCGTCGGATCGAACGACGGCGCGGCTCGCGCCATGTGCTCGTGATCGAGCGGGTCGAGAGACCGAGGCCGGAGTGAAAAGGTAGGGGCAGGTCTCGAGACCTGCCCCTACAGAAGAGGGCTAAGCGCTAAGCCCTCAGCCGACAAGCATCGCGCTTAGTTCGTTCCTACTCCCGCCGCCGCCTGCACATCCGCCTTCGTGAGCGGCTTGTCCGGGTTCGGCGGGTGCGCCTGAATCCAGCTGTTGTAATCGAGCTTCGCCTGGTTGACGGTCTGCACCACGGCCCTCAGGACGGGGAGCTGCGCCGGGTTCGGGTTGACTCCGGTGACGTCGGCCGACCACAGCACCTTTTCCGCCGGCAGATAGACAACCAGCATGCCGTCGCTGTGCTCGTTCGGCACGCGATGCAGCTCGACGACCTTGCCGTTGGTGCCCTTACGGACGTCGCGATCGCCGACGCCCTCCACGACGTTGGTCCGCCGGTTCGTCACCTTCGAGAGGCTGTCGCCGGTCAGCGTGCGCGGACCGCCGAGCACACGCTCGAGCACCGCCTCGTTGTTGCGGTGCGTCAGGATGGTCGCCCCCTCGGCCACGGCGGCCGCGAGACCGCTGGCGTGATCGAAGTGCGGGTGCGAATTGACGACGAACCGGATCGGCTTGTTCGGGATCGCCTGCTTCGCGGCCGCCATCACTGCCAGGCCGCGCGCGTCGCTCTGGCCGCTCTCGACCACCAGGATGTGGTCACCCATGTCCACTGCCAGCGACTGATAGTTGCCGCCGATTTTGAATGCGCCCTCACCGAGCTTTTCGACCGGTGGTCCACCGGCCGCGGCGGCGGGGGGCGCTCCGGGAGGCGGTCCGCCCGCGCGGCCGGCCGGGGGCGGCGGCGGGGTCAGCAGTTCGGCGAGATTCGGCGGATTCGCCGTCGCCGCCGTGATGGTGGCCTCGAACGTCGGCATGCCGGCCTGGCGCTGCACGATGCGCGTCGGCACCTGCACGCCGTTCATGTTCTGGTAGCTGGGGTACTCGAACTCCACCAGCAGGTCGCCCACCACCGCGTTGTCCACCCGCGTCTCGACCTTGCTGACGAGGTTCTGGCCGTTGATGTAGCCGGTCACGGTATAGGCCTGGCCCGACGGCGACTTGAGCGCCGGCGAGAACGACACCACCTGCTGGCCGCCCTGCTGCCGAACGGTCGCGTTGTTGGCGGCGGCGCCTTTCAGGAAGCCCCAAGGCGTGGTCCAGATGTTCAGCGCCTGGTTCCAGTTGCTGCTCGCCTGCATGGCCGTGATGTTCTGGTTGAAGACGCCCGGCATGGGGGCGGGGGCCCCGGGCACCGTCGGCGGCTGCGTGGGTCCCGTGGCGCGCGACACCAGGGCGGAGGCGTCGGCCGGCGTGGCGAAGTTGATCGTCCGGGTGTACTGGGTGATCTGCGTGACGTTCACCGCCCCCATCGGTTCGCCGATGGCCTTGCTCTGTCCGAACGCGCCGTTGCGCGCGGTGCCCGAGTAGGTAATCGAGGTCAGGGAGTCCGCGCCCATTGCCTTCGAGGCCGCCGCGACAACCGGGCCGGCACTCTGTGCCGATGCGGCCGCGGGGAGAAGGGCGATGAGCGCGGCAAGCGTGAGCCGTCTGAGCGTCATGGTCTTGCCTCCGGTTTCAGTAGAGGTGCCGTGGGGGGACGGGTGCGCCTCTATATACGTGGCGCAATCTTAGGCGCTTACCGGGGGCTCCCCACCCGGGGATTACCTCAGCGTTTCCGGTACTATTGCAAGGGAATCCAAGCCCGCTGCACGCGACTTCCGGCAGGGGGCCCTCAGCCGTATTACCCCATGGACGCCTTCGAAGACATCTACCGCCGCCACGGCGAAAGTGTGTTCCGGTTCGTCTGGCGGCTGGTGGGCCGGCGCCACATCGCGGAGGAAGTCACGGCCGACGTTTTCGTGAGCCTGCTGCAGCACAAGGATTCGGTCCAGGTCGACCAGCTGCCAGCCTGGCTCTTCACCGTCGCCCGTCACCGGGCGATGGATTACTGGCGGCGGAACGCCGTCGAGGATCGCTTTACGCGCACGTTGCCGGCCGACCCCGTTGTCCCGCCAGCCGATGCGGCGACGCTCGCCCTCTTCGAGCACCGCGCGCTCAAGCCGGTACATCGCGCCTGCCTCAAGCTGCGCTACGGCTCCGGCATGAGCGTGGCGGAAGTGGCCAAGGCCACCGGGCTCTCCGAGGTCCAGGTCAAGGGGTACCTCCAATACGCGCGCGAACGCCTGCGCGCCGATTTGATGACGGATCCACGATGATCTCAGACTCATCATCCCCTCGCTCCGATTTCGACCACGACGAGCAGCAGTTCCTCGCCGACGCCGGCCTGCCGGCCGCCGAGGCGGCGCCGTGGCGTGCATGCCCCCCGCTCCCGTTGCTCCTCGCCGCCGACGAGGCCGCGCTGCCGCCGGACGAACAGCACGTCGTCGCCGGCCATCTCGCCGGGTGCGCCTTCTGCCGGTCGCTGGTCCAGGACGTCAAAGAGGCCGGTCTTGGCGGTCCGACCGCGGAGGAGCGCGACAGGATTCTGGAGCAGGTGCGGTCGCAATCGTCGGCGCAGCAGCGGCGGACGCCGGCGGCCGGACGGTTCCGGGCACTCCCTGCTCTGGCGCTGGCCGCGTCGATTGTTCTCGTGGCCGGACTCTCCTGGTACGCGCGCAGCCTTCAGCAGCGGGCCGATGGCCTCGAGCAGACGCTGGCCCCGCTTCGCGGCGAGGCGGCACGGCAGCAGGAGCGCGTCGCGGTGCTCGAAGGGCAGCTTGCGGCGTTGCAGGCGCGGGAGCAGCCGGATGGAGAGCCCAACGTACCGGTGGTAGACCTCGAGCCGGTCGGCGCGCGGCGGGCGTCCGAAATGGCGCGCGCCTTCCGCGTGGCGGAGGCCGCGCGCTTCGTCACGGTGATCCTCCAGCTGGACGCCCCCGGCAGCAGCGGGGAGGGGCTGACCGCTGAAATGCGCGATGCTCGCGGAGAGCTGCGGTGGTCCATCAACGGCTTGCGCCCGTCGGCGCCTGGCGTGGTCACCGTGCTCGTACCGCGCAGCGTCGTGCCCGACGGCGAAGTGGTCATCACGCTCGTCCGCGTCCAGAACGACGGACGCGTCACCCTCGCGGAATACCGCGCCCGGTTCGAACGCGCGTAGCGATCCGCCCCTCCGCCGCAGCCTGACGGCCGCTCCGACTTCCGAATCGGCCTCCTCAACCGTAGTGATGGTGTGAGGCCCCGTCCCCTCGTCTTCATGTTTCCGGGCCAGAGCTCCGCGCGCGCGGACGCCCTGCTGCGCGCCCGACAGGCGCACCCCGCCGCCGAGGGCATCGCGCGGCGCGCCGCCGCGGTGCTCGACGCCGGCGATGCCGCCGCCTGGTTCGACCCGGCGGGGGCCAGGCTCGCCAGCAACCGCGACGTCCAGGCGGTGGTCTTCCTGGCGACACAAATGTACCTGGCGGCACTCGCGGCCGAAGGCGTCGAGGCCGAGCGCTCGCTGGGGCTGAGCCTCGGCGAGTACAGCCACCTGGTGCACATCGGCGCGGTGACCTTCGAGGATGCGCTGCGGCTGGTGCTCGAACGCGGCCGCTGTTTCGATGGCGCGCCGGCCGGCATGATGGTGACCGCGCTGGCCGTGGATCTCGAGGCCGTCGCCGCCGTCGTGACGCAGGCGCGCGCGCACGGCACCATCGTCATCAGCAACTACAACGCGCCCACCCAGCATGTCATCTCGGGCACCACGGCCGCCGTGCAGTGGGCCGCGCAGACGCTCGAAGACGAGCACGCCGCGCACACGACGGTCATCGAGGAGCGCGTACCGATGCATTCGCCGCTCATGCGTGGCGTCGCCGAGCGGTTCGGCGGAGCCCTCGCGCGGGCACCGTGGCGTTCGCCTTCCCGTCCCTACTGGCCCAACGTCACGGCGGCCCCGATTGTCCAGCCCACGCCGCCCGACTTCGTGACGCACCTGACGCGTCACGTCAGCGAACCGGTGCGCTGGCAGGCCTCGATCGACGCCGTCGTGGCCGAGCGTCCCGACGCCCGGCTGGTCGAAGTGGGTCCCGGCAGCGTGCTGCACAACCTGGTGGCGCGCGCGTGGCGTGGCGTGCCGTGCGCGCGCGTCGATCGCGACGACGTGGCGCCGCCACTCCATCTGGCCACCACGCTCGAGGCGCTCCGTGCTTGAGCCCGACGAACTGCGGCGCCTGATCCGGACGGCCCGGCGTGAGCCGCTGGTGCCTGAAGGCACGGGGACGCCGGTCTCTGTCGCATCGTCGGAACTCCAGCGCCTGCTGCCGCACCGGCCGCCGATGCTGCTGCTCGACGGCGTGGACGCGGTGGACCTGGCACGCGGCGCGGTGCGCGGGCACCGCCGGCTGCAGCCCGAGGACCTGGGTTTCGCCGGCCATTTCCCCGGCGATCCGATCTATCCCGGCGTGCTCGTGGTCGAGGCGATGGGCCAGCTCGGGCTGACCCTCCTGCATTTCGCCGGCGAGGGTCGCGCGGACGTGCCGGTGGACGCCACCCCGCGTCCGGTCCGCGCCACGCACGTCCATCACGCCAGCTTCATCGCGTCGTTCGCGCCCGGCGACACGATGGTGCTGCACTCGCAGGTGGCGCACAACGACTACACCTTCGTCGCGATCGGGCAGGCGTGGAAGGGCTCGACCCTGGCCGCCATCGCGGTGTCGGAGGTCTACGTGGATGTCTAAGCGGATCGTGGTCACCGGGATGAGCGTGAACACGGCGCTCGGCGACACGCTGGAGGGATTTCGCGAAGCGCTGATGGCGGGGCGATCCGCGATCACCACGTGGAAGGCCTTTCCGACCGAGCGCATCTACAGCAAGGTGGGTGGCGATCTCTCCGCCTACGACGTGGACGCCAAGCTGGCGTGCCTGCAGCCGCATCTGCCGGGCGACGTCTTCAAACGGCTCCGCAAGCTGGTGGTGCGGGCGCCGTGGACGACCAAGCTGTCCATGCTGCTGGCCGCCGACGGGTGGCGCGACGCCGGCCTCTTCGACGCCGACTACGACCCGCGGCGGCAGTCGGTGGTCGTGGCGGGCCACAATTTGAACGCGCTCTATCAGTTCAACAGCCGCGTGCAGTTCGAGGAGGAGCCCGACTTCCTCGAAGGCATGACGTCGCTCTACTCGCTCGACACCGATCACGCCGGCTCGGTGTCGGAGGTGCTGCAGGCCCGCGGGGCGATCTACACCGTGGGCGCCGCCTGCGCCAGCGGCAACGTGTCGCTCCGCTCGGCCATCGACGAGATCCGGTATCACGGCGCCCAGGTCGCCATGGTCGTCGGCGCCGTCCTCGAGTTCGCACCGGTGGACGTCCATGCGATGGCGCTCATGGGCGCCATCGCGTTTCAGAGCTTCAACAGCGAACCGGCGCGCGCCAGCCGTCCCTACGACACGCGCCGGGAAGGGTTCGTGCCGGCGCACGGTGGCGCCACGCTGGTCCTCGAGGAGCTCGAGGCGGCGCGGCGCCGCGGCGCGCGCATCTATGCGGAGGTGCTCGGCTGCGCCGCCAACTCCGACGGCAACCATCTGCCCCAGCCCTCCGAAGACGGACAGGCGTGGGTGATCGCCAAGGTTCTCGAAGAGGCCGGCATGGGGCCCGCCGACGTGGACTACATCAACGCCCACGCCACGTCCACGCCCCTCGGCGATCTCACCGAGCTGCGCTCGATCAAGCGCGTCTTCGGCAGCCACGCCCACCGGCTGCGCATCAACGCGCCGAAATCGATGCTCGGGCACTGCTGCTGGTCGGCGCCGACGGTGGAGACCGTGGCCGGGCTGCTGCAGATGCGGGCACGGCGCCTGCACGGCTCGATCAACATCGACGAGCTCGACCCCGAAGTCGACCTCGATGTCTGCCGCGACGGGCCGGTGGTCTGCGATCCGGCGGTGATGCTCAAGAACTCGTTCGGCTTCGGCGGCATCAACTGCGTCAGCCTCTGGCGGCGATATGACGGCTGAGGGTACCGCCGCGACACGGCGGGTGATGTTCATCACCGGCGGCTCGAGAGGCATCGGCGCCGGCATCGTGCGCGCCGCGGCCGCCAACGGCTACGACGTCGCCTTCACCTATCGCGAACGATGCGATGCGGCTCAGGCCTTGCAGCGCGAAGTGCGCGCCGCGTCGCCCGACGCCCGCTGCGCGGCCTACCAGCTGGACGTGCGGGACTCGCGGGCGGTCGAGCGCGTCGGCGATCAGGTGGTGGACGAGTTCGAAACGGTGCACGTGGTGGTGGCCAATGCGGCCATCACGCACGCGGGCCTGGCGTTCTCCACGTCCGACGAAGACTGGCGCGACGTCATCGAGACGAACCTCACGGGCGCGTTCTTCGTGGCGCGGCAGTTCCTCCCCTCGTTTCTCGCCAACGGCTTCGGCCGCTTCATCTTCATGTCGTCGATCGCCGCGCGCGGTATGACCGGCGACGCGGCCTACAGCGCCAGCAAGGCTGGTCTCGTGGGGCTGTCGGGATCGCTGGCCAAGGAGTACGGCCGCAAGGGCATCACGAGCAACGCGCTGCTCATGAGCTTTTTCGAAACCGACATGACGCGGAAGGAGCTGGCGCAGGGAAGCCGCGAGTTCTACGAACAGCACAGCCCGGTGGGGCGCATCGGCCGCGTCGAGGAAGTGGCCGCCGCGGTGCTGTTCCTGGCAGGCGACGGGTCGGCGTTCGTCAACGGGCAGGAAATCGGCGTGACCGGCGGTCTCGACTGGCTGCACTGACATGGTGATCGGCCTCGAGAAGCTCGGCGTCTATCCCGGTGCGCTGTCGCTCGACATCGCCTCGCTGTGCGCGGCGCGCGGGTTCGACCCGGACAACTTCTGCGGCCGGCTGTTCTGCACTGAACGGTCGGTGATGGGGCCGTTCGAAGACGTCGTCACCCTGGCGGTGAACGCCGCGCGGCCCATGCTCACCGACGCGGATCGCGACGCGATCCGGCTGCTCATCGTCGCCACCGAGTCGGCGCCCGACCAGGAGAAGCCGGTGAGCTCGTGGGTGCATCACCATCTCGGGCTGCGCTCCGACTGCCGGAACTTCGAGGTGAAGCACGCCTGCTACGGCGCCACCGGCGCGCTGCAGGTCGCGATCGGCTGGCTGCTCTCGGGCGTCGATCCCGGCGCCAAGGCGCTCATCGTCAACGCCGATCACGCGCTGGTGCATCTGGGCGATCCGCAGGAGCCCGTGCTGGGCGCCGGCGGCGTGGCGCTGCTCGTGTCGTCGGAGCCGCGGCTGGTCCAGTACGACCTCGGCTGGAACGGCGTGTGGGCGCACGAAGTGGCCGACATCTTCCGGCCGGCGCCGGGCGTCGAAACCGGCGATGCCGACGAGAGCCTGCTCTCGTACCTGGACGGGGTCGAGCACACCTACGACGCCTACGTCGCGCGCGTCGGGCGTCCCGTGGACTTCGACGCGTTCTTCGCCGCCAACGTGTATCACGTCCCCTTCGGCGGCCTGGCGCAACGCGCGCACCTGCGCCTGGCCCGGCGCGAGCTCGGCCTGTCGAAGGCCGAGGCCGAGCAGCACTGGATGCGCAAGTCGGCCGCGTCGCTCACCTACAACCGGCGGATGGGCGGCGTCTACGGCGCCGCCACGTTCGTGGCGCTGGCCGGCCTCCTCGAGAGCCAGCCGGTGACCGCCGGCGATCGCATCGGCGTCTACAGCTACGGCTCCGGATCCTGCGCGGAGTTCTACAGCGCCACCGTGTGCCCCGAGGCGCGCGAGGTCATCGCCGCCGCGCGGATCGCGCAGCAGCTCGACGGCCGCCGCGCCCTGACGATGGACGAATACGAGGCGTGCGAACGCGCGGTTGCGGCCGCCACCGCCGCCGCCGACTTCACACCGGCCGCGGATCTGATTCCAGGCCTCTGGAGTTCGCACTACGACGGCCAGGACAAGCTCGTGTTCCTCGGCACGCGCGATCACTACCGGGAGTACGCATGGAGCTGACCCCGGGCGTGATCCGGCTGCCGCCGGATCTCGACGCCGCGTCGGTGGGGGCGCTGCGGCACGCGCTCGACGACGCGTGTGCGTCGCCCGCGCCGGTGGTCACGCTTGTCGGCGCCACCGGGGACACGTTTTGTCTGGGCCTCGCGCTCGGCCGCCAGGATGCGGCCGCCCCGGCGCAGCCGTTCGCCGATCTCCTGGCGGCGATGCACGCGGCCCCCAAGCCGCTGCTGGCCGTCGTGGACGGGCGCGCCATCGGCGGAGGTCTCGGGCTGGCGTGCGCCTGCGACTGGCTGCTCGCCACGGAGCGGGCCTCGTTCGGGCTGCCCGAGCTGCTGTGGGGGCTCGTGCCGGCCATCATCTGGCCGGTCGTCGCCGATCGCGTGGGGGCGCCGGTCGCGCGCCGCTGGGCGGTGTCGGCGCACAGCCGCTCGGCCGCGGAAGGGCTCGCCGCCGGTCTCGTGGACGAGCTCGTGCCGCCCGATCGGCGCGATGCCGCCGTCCTGCGGGCGACGCGCGCGCTCCGGCGTCTCGACCCCGAAGCGCTGTGCCATCTGCGCGTCTGGGCACGCGCCTCGCGCCACACCGACCTGCCGCTGGCGCTTCGCCGGGGCGCCGATCTGACGACCTCGCTCGGCGGCCGGCCGTCGGTGCGCGAGCGCTGGCAGGCCTTTGCCGATGGGGAGGTGCCGTGGTCCGCGTGAACTGCACGGGACCGGTGGCCCGGATCGTCCTCGACGACGCCGCCTCGTCGAACGCGCTCGGCGAGGTGATGGTGGAGGCGCTCACCGCGGCCTTCGCCGAGGTGGACCGCCAGGCCAACGTGAGGGTCGTGCTGCTCACGAGCGACCTCGACGTGTTTTCGTCCGGCGCGCCTCGCGACCTCCTGGTACGGCTCGCCGCCGGCGAGCTGCGTCCCACCGACATCCTGCTGCCGCGCCTGCTCTTGTGCTGTCCCGTGCCGGTGATCGCCGCCATGGCCGGCCACGCCACGGGCGGCGGGCTCGCGCTGGGGCTCGCCGCCGACATCGTGCTCATGGCGGAGGAGAGCCGCTACGGCTTCCCGTTCATGGACATGGGGTTCACGCCCGGCATGGGCGCGACCGTGCTGTGCGAGCACGTGCTGTCGCCGGCGATCGCGCACGAGTTGATGTACTCGGGCGAATTGCGCCGCGGCAGCGCGTTCGCGCGCACCGGCGTCAATCACGTGCTGCCGCGGATGGACGTGCTGCCGCGTGCCGTGGATCTGGCCGAGCGGATCGCCGCCAAACCGCGTGGCGCGGTCGAAGCCCTCAAGCGCACGCTGTCGCTCCCGCGCCGCCGTGCGTTCGAGCTGTCGCTCACCACCGAGTCGTTGATGCACCAGATCACGCTCCGCGCTCCCGGTGCCGGGCAGGGGATACGAGACGGCTATGTGGAATGACTTCTCCGGCCGCGCGGTGCTCGTGACCGGCGGCACGCGCGGCATCGGCCTGGCCACCGGCCTTGCCTTCGGGCGCCTCGGCGCGTGCGTCACGCTGACCCACAAGTGGGGATCGATGGACGAGGCCGCGCTGGCCGCGGAGTTTGCCCGCGCGGGCGCGCCGGAGCCGTCGATTGTCCAGGCCGACGCCTCGCACGACGGCGATGTGGAAGAGGTGATGGCCGGCATCCGCAGCCGCCACGACCGGCTCGACGTGCTGGTGTCCAACGCCGCCTTCGGCGCCACCGTGTCGCGTGTGGACGACTACTCGAAGAAGGCGCTGCACGCCGGCATCGACTATTCCGCCTGGCCGATCGTGACGCACACCCTCGCGGCGCGCCGCGTGTTCGGCCACGCGCCCCGCTACGTCGTCGGCGTGTCGTCGGAAGGGGCCGAGAGCATGCACGTGGGCTACGACCTCATCGCGACGTCAAAGGCGGTGCTCGAAACGCTGTGCCGCTATCTGCACTACCGCCTCCGCACCGAGGGCACGTCGGTGAACGTCGTGCGAACCCGGTTCGTGGACACCGTGTCGCTCAGCGATACGGCGGGCGAAGACTTTCCGGGCTTCGTGCGGCGTTACGAGCCCGACGTGCTGACGCCGGCCGGCGAGGTGGCCGAGGCGATCGTCGGCATCTGCTCGGGCGCGATGGATGCGCTCGGCGGGCAGGTGCTGACGGTCGATCGCGGCGCCAGCCTCTACGACAACTTCAGCCGGCTCTATCAGGAACGCCACGCCCATCCCATCACGCCCAAGGAGCGGTCATGACTCGTGCAGACGTACTTGCCGTCGTTGCCAAACATCTCGCGTCCGCGGTGGACGAGCTCGACGCCGCGACTGTCGATCCCTCGAAGTCGATGAAGGACTACGGGGCCAACAGCCTCGACATCGTTGAGGTCGTCTCGGGAGCGATGCGCGAGATGAAGGTGAAGGTGCCGCGATCGGAGCTGAACAAGCTCACCAACATCGACGGGCTCGTGGATCTGCTGTACGAATCCAAGCAGGGCGCCCAGGTCGTCCAGTGACGCCCGCCGCGCGCTACGACGGCCGGGTCGTCCTGGTGACCGGCGGGACGCGAGGTCTTGGGCTGGCCACCGCGACGACGTTCGCGGCGCAGGGCGCGCAGCTCGTGCTCACGCACGCGTGGGGCAGCGCCGACGAGGGCGAGGTGCGCGACGCGATCGTGCGCGCCGGCGGACCGCCGCCGTTCATCGTGCAGGCCGACGCGTCGCGCTCGGAGGACACGGCCGCCCTTGCGGCCGCGGTGCACGCCCGGTTCGGCACGGTGGACGCGCTCATCAGCAACGCCGCCGTCTCGCTGATCGTCAACGGGCTCGACGACTACACCGAGCGCGGGTTCCTCAAGAGCATGCGCGGGGGCGGCTGGCCGACCTTCGACTACCTCACCGCACTGCGGCAGGTGTGCGGCGTGTACCCGCGCTATGTCGTGGTGATGTCGTCGGACGGGCCGGATCGCTTCACGCCCGGCTACGACTTCGTGGCCGCCGGCAAGGCGATCACCGAAACGCTGGTGAAGTACGTCGCCTACCGGTTGCGAGACGAGGGCGTGCGCATCAACGCCTTGCGCTCGCGCGCCATCCGCACGGCGTCGTTCGACAGCACCTTCGGCGGCGAGTTCTACCAGTTCCTCGGCCAGTTCGTGCCGCCGGAGTGGTTCATGACGCCGGAAGAAGTGGGGCGCGCCGCGTTTGCGCTCTGCTCGGGCCTGTTCGACGGCGTGAGCGGACAGACCGTCATGGTGGACCGGGGCAGCACGTTCTACGACGGCATCAACTATCTCTACGAGCGCCGCGACGCGCTCGGTCTCTGAGGTCGATCAGTGGGACTGTCCTGGGTGGCGATCATGGGGGGTGGCCTCGGCGCGGTGTACGCCGCGCTCGCCCTCGGGCAGCCGGACGACATCGGCCTCAACGCCGTCACCGTGGCGGCCGGCGTGCTGCTCCTCGCGCTCGAACGCCTCGTTCCGGAAGAACGCGCCTGGACCGGAGCCGACGGCCAGTGGTGGCACGACATCGGACATCTGTTCCTCGGGTTTGCGCTCGGATCGTTCGGCGGCGCCGCGTTGGCGCGGACGGCAGTGCCGGCGCCGGTGTGGGCGGTGTGGCCCGTGGCCTGGCCGGTCGTCATCCAGGCGGCGCTGGCGCTCGTCGTGGCGGAGTTCTTCGGCTACTGGCAGCACCGCGCGCTGCATCGCATTCCCGCGCTCTGGCACTGGCACGCCTTGCACCACAGCACCGCGCGGATGACGTTCTTCAAGACGACGCGCATTCACGCCATCGACATCGGCAGCTTCACGTTCCTCTCGATCGCGCCGCTGCTGGCGCTGGGAGCGCCGCTGCCGGTGGTGCTCTGGGTGACCGCCTTCGGCAATTTCGCCGCGCTGACCCAGCACGCCAACGTCCGGCTGCGGACGCCTGCGTGGCTCAACGCCCTGGTCGGCACGCCCGCCGTGCACTGGCTGCACCACTCGCTCGACAAGCGCGAGGGCGACAGCAACTTCGGGATGAACGTGATGCTTTGGGATCACGTCTTCGGCACGTATCTGCCGCCGCAATCGGCGCCGCGCGTCACGTTGGGCATCGATCCCGATCACGTGCCGCCGACCTTCCTCGGCCAGCTGCTGCTGCCGTGGCGTACCGTGCGCGACCTCACTACAAGGAGCTGACCATGGCGTGGAACGCGAACCAGTTCAGCCTCGCGGACTTCTATTTCTCCGACACCGACGGTCCCTTGACTCCGCCCGCCGACTACCTCGCGTGGCGGCGGGACACGGCGTGGGCGACGTCGCTCTACGAGCCGGTGCTCTGCGATCCGGCGGCTCCGGTGAACCACCTGCAGACCGACGCGGGCCCGCATCGGGTCGTGAACATGACGTCGTACGGCTATCTCGGGCTCGTCAGGCACCCGGCCGTGGTGGCCGCCGCCAAGCAGGCGCTCGACGAGTACGGGACCGGCGCGTGCGGCTCGCCGATCCTGTCCGGGAAGAGCGTGCTGCACCAGCGGCTCGAGCAGAAGCTCGGCGACCTCACCGGGCGCCCGGCGGTCCTGGTCTACAACAGCGGCTTCGGCGGGGCACTCGGATCCGCCGCGGGGCTGATGCGCAAGGGCGACGTGGCCGTCGTGGACGCCCGCGCGCACATTTCGCTGGTGGATGGCGCCAAGGTCGGCGGTGCGCGCGTCGCGTTCTTCGAGCACAACAATCCGGCCTCGCTCGACCAGGTGCTCGCGGCGCACGCCGGCGTGCGCCGGCTCGTCTTCGTCGATGGTCTCTACTCGATGGACGGCGACATGGCCAACCTGCCGGCGCTGCTCGACGTCGCCGAATCGCACGGCGTGGGGTTGTTCGTGGACGAAGCGCATTCGATTCTCTGCTGCGGTCCGACCGGCGGCGGCGTCGTGGAACACTTCGGCGTCGGCTCGCGCGTCGGGCTCCAGTACGGAACCTTCTCGAAAGGCTTCTCCTCGGCCGGCGGCTTCGCGGCGGCGTCGAGCGACGTGATCGAGTATCTGCGCTTCTACGCCAATCCCTACGGGTTCACCTGCGCGCTGCCGCCGTCGATCGTGGCGGGCCTGATTGCCGCCCTCGAGGTGATGCACGAGGAGGGCTGGCGCCGCGACCGGCTGTGGGAGAACGCCGCCTACTTCCGGACACAGTTGCAGAGCCTCGGCGTCGATACCGGGACGTCGTCGAGCTACGTGGTGCCGATCGTCGTCGGGTCGGACCGGCCCTTCCTGTACGAGATCGGGCACGAGATGCGGCGGCGGGGGCTGTTCGTGACGCCGGTGGACTATCCCACCGTGCCGCTGGATCAGGTGCGCTTCCGCGCCAGCGTGACGGCTCTGCATACTCGCGCCCACATGGACGAGGCGCTGCAGATCATCGAGGACGTGTTCGTGCCCGCGATGCGGACCCGCGGCCTGCTGCGGTCGGCCTGAGGGCCCGGCCGGAGGCGCAGACGCCCGCCGCGCCATCGCGGTTGGGGCAACAATGCGGAGCCCTGGCCGTCAGTCGGGTGTGGGGCGCGACAGGCGATCGACTACCAGCACCTCCACCGGTGCGGTTGTGGAGACGAGCCTCAGGCCGAGCTGTTCCTGCAGCGCCGAGAAGAGAGACGGCGCATCGGGGTTGACCGGCGGCGCGGGTGCGTCGGGCGCCAGCGTGCCAGGCTGGATCTGTGCCGAATCGGCGGCATAGGTCAGCGTGAAGTCCCACGTCCCCGTGAGTCCGGTCTGATCGACCACCGGGCGCTCCACGCGCCTGGCCAGCGCGAGCGCCAGCTCCGTCAGCGGCAGACCGGTTGATTGCAGGCTGCCGATGCGGCCGCGGAATCCGCACTTCTGCGCGTCGGGCGGCGGCGGTCCGCCGCTGGCGCGGACGGCCGCCATCAGGGCAGGGCAGTCGGTGGCCGACTTCGCGAGGCCCGGACCGAGGCTGCGGTCGGCACGGGCGAGTTGGAGCGCGTAGATCGGCACGGTCCGTGTTTCACGATGCACGCTCAGCGCGAAGCGATCGGCGAGCAGCGCGCGCACGGCGAGCAGGATGACGTCGGTACCCACAGGCGCCGCCGAGGCGCCGCCCAGCGTGGCCGTGATGTCCCACCGCGCGTTTTCGACCGGTGCCAGGCTGCCCACCAGCTGAAAGCGCTGAAGCTCATACGCGTATTCGAGGATTTCGCGCAGCGAGGCGTTCTCGGTGGCGAATCGTCCGCCCGGCCGGCGCCCGACGAAGGACCCGGAGCCGGGCTCTGTGCGCTGCTTGATCGACGCGGCTTCGAAGGTGACGGCTGGTGCGCCCGGCGCGGGCGCGTTCTGCGCCCGGGCGGCCGAGCCGGCACACAGGGTGACGAGCAGTATCCGGATGAGGGCGGTGGCGCGCATCGCGAGTTGATACTCGCGAACGGCACCGCAGGTTCACGCCGAGATCGGGGAGGACACCGGTGGCAGCGCGCGCGCCAGCGTGAGCGTCCGCACTTCCCGCGCGCCGGCGCGCTTGAGCACCCGGGCGCACGCGTCGAGCGTGGCGCCGGTCGTCATGACGTCGTCCACGACGACCAGGATCTGGTTGGCGACGGCGGCCCTTGGCACGCACGGCCACCGCGCCAGCGCGAAGGCCCCGGCGACGTTGCGGCGCCGCTGTCCCGGCCTCAGGCCCGCTTGCGCGCGCGTGGCGCGCGTGCGGCGGAGCACCGCCCGCACCGGCAGGCCGAGGGTGCGCGCGAGATCGGCGGACTGGTTGAAGCCGCGCTGCACGCGCTTCCACGGGTGCAGCGGAACCGGCACCACGGCGTCGGCGCCGTCGAGCACCGGCCGTCCCGCGTCGCGCAGCAACCGGCCGAGCGGCCGCGCCAGCGAACGCCGCCCGTCGTACTTGAACGCGTGGACGATGGCGCGCAGCGCGCCCTCGTAGTCGCACGCCACCGCGCCGCGGTCGAAGGCGGGCGGCCGGCGCCGGCAGGCGGCGCAGCGTTCGGTGATCAGGCTGATGGTGCGCCACGACGGCAGCGCCTGCCCGCACACGTGGCAGGCCGGCGGGACTACCGGCCGTACGGTGGACCAGCAGGCGCCGCAGACGGGACCGGCGAGCGGCTCGTCGAGCACGGTGTCGCAGGCCGCGCAGTGCGGGCCGAGCGTCGCGGCGGCCAGGGCGTTGAAGACACGGAGCGCGCCGCGGCGCAGCGCGTCAGGCGGCGCCGTCGGAGAATTCGTGGCGGACGGCGTTGCCCCAGAGCCGCTCGAGGCCGTAGAAGCCGCGGCACTCACGGCTGAACACGTGCACGACGAAGTTGAAGTAGTCGAGCAGGATCCACTCGGAGCTCTTCACGCCTTCGGTCACCGCGGGGCGCTCGCCAAGCTGTTGCTTCAGCGTTTCCTGCACCGCGTCGGCAATCGCCGTGATCTGCCGCGCGTTCATGCCGCTGCAGATTACGAAGTAATCGGTGAAGCCGTCGGCCTTTCGCAGGTCGAGGACCACCGTGTCCACCGCCTTCTTGTCGCG
>DASRPM010000193.1:0-4111 GCA_035646375.1 Vicinamibacterales bacterium | reverse complement strand
ACGTCGGTGGCGGCCAAC
This sequence comes from Vicinamibacterales bacterium, assembly GCA_035646375.1. Taxonomy (GTDB): domain Bacteria; phylum Acidobacteriota; class Vicinamibacteria; order Vicinamibacterales; family UBA2999; genus DASYRM01. The sequence continues at coordinate 4,093 of DASRPM010000193.1, read as the reverse complement.
TACAACGTGCCGAACGCGGTCGCGCAGGCGTCGCTCGGGCGTCCGCTGTCGCTCGGCGCGGCCAACGCCGCGGTGAACATGCTGCTGCCCGGCGAGCTCTATGGCGACCGGGTCAACCAGGTGGACATGCGGTTTGCCAAGGTGCTGCGGTTCGGCCGCACGCGCACGCTGGTGGGCGTCGACCTCTACAACCTGTTCAACGCCAACCCGGGTCTTACATATGGCCAGGCGTTCGGCACGAACGGCGCCACGTGGCTCCGTCCGCAGACGGTGCTCTATCCGCGCTTCGTCCGTTTCAACGCGACCGTCGACTTCTAGACAGTCGCAGTACGTAGGGGCGGGTCTTTAGACCCGCCCGACCAGCGAGGGCCGGGGAAACCCGGCCCTCGTCGTGTACGATCGCGTTTTAGTGACAAGGGCTTTGGTCAGACCTACCCGCCCCACCCGCCCCACCCGCCTTACCCGGCTCACCGCGAGTGCAGGGTGTCTGGCGCTCGCGGCCCTGCTGGTCGGCTGTGGCGGCTCATCCACCCCACCGACGGAGAGCGAGGCGGCGAAGCCGACAGGCGACTGGTTTACGGAGGGAGCGTCCGCCGCCGGGATCGACTTCGTCCATTTCAACGGGATGTCCGGCGAGCGCTACTACCCCGAGATCATGGCGCCCGGCGTGGCGCTCTTCGACTACGACAACGACGGCGACCTCGACGCCTACCTGGTGCAGAGCCAGATGCTCGGCGCGGGCAAGACGCTCGCGGACGCGACGTTTCCTCCCAAGAGCCCGCTGAGCGATCGCCTCTATCGCAACGATCTGAACGCCACGGGCACGCTGCGCTTCACCGACGTCACCGACGCCAGCGGCATCGCCGTCGCCACCTACGGGATGGGCGTCGCCGCCGGCGATTACGACAACGACGGCTTCGTGGACCTCTATCGCACCGGCCTCAAGGGCGCGGTGCTGCTGCGCAACAACGGCAACGGCACGTTCTCGGACGTGACCGCGAAGGCGGGCGCCGGCAATCCCGACGGCTGGGGCGTGTCGGCGGCGTTCGTGGACTACGACCGTGACGGATTTCTCGACCTCTTCGTCGGCAACTACCTGCTCTACACCACCGAGGCCGACATCGACTGTCTGGCGGTGACCGGGCAGCACGACTACTGTCCGCCCAACAGTTATCGCGCGCAGCCGAGCCGCCTGTATCGCAACCGCGGTAACGGCACGTTCGAGGACGTGACGCGCAAGGCGCTCGTCGGCGGAGCCTACGGTCCGGCGCTCGGCGTCTCCACCGCCGACTTCGACGGTGACGGCTGGCTCGACATCTACGTCGGCAACGACGGCGTGGCCAACCAGCTCTGGATCAATCAGAAGAACGGCACCTTCAAGGACACCGCCTTTCTGTCGGGCGCGGCGGTCAACGGCGCCGGCAACGCCGAGGCCAGCATGGGCATCGACGCCGGCGACTACGACAACGACGGCGACGAGGACCTGTTCATCACCAACTGGCTGGCGCAGATGAACATCCTCTACGTCAACGACGGCAAGGGCGCGTTCGAGGACGGCAAGGCCGCCTCGGGGCTCGGCCCGCCCAGCCTGGCCAAGACCGGCTTCGGCACCGCGTGGTTCGACTACGACAACGACTCGTGGCTCGACCTGGTCACGCTCAACGGCAGCGTCTCGATCATCGAGGCGCAGGCGCGCGCCAACGATCCGTTCCCGCTGAAGATGAAGAACCAGCTCTATCGCAATCTGGGCAACGGGCGCTTCGAGGACGTGTCGGCGCGGGCCGGCGCCGTCTTCCAGCGCGAAGAGGTGAGCCGCGGCGGCGCCTTCGGCGACGTGGACAACGACGGCGACACCGACGTGCTGGTGGGCGTGGACGCCGGTCCCACGCGGCTGCTGATCAACAACGTCGGCAGCGCCGGCAAGTGGATCGGAGTGAGGCTGCTCCTGGCGGGCGGCAAGCGTGACGCGCTCGGTGCGCGCGTGCAGATCACGCGGCCAAACGCCGCGCCGCTCTGGCGGCGGGTGCGTGCCGACGGCAGCTACGCCTCGGCCAACGATCCGCGCGTCCTCGCCGGCCTCGGGTCCGCGGCGCCGGAGACGGTGGCGGTGCAGGTGCACTGGCCGGACGGCAAGGCCGAGAACTGGACGGCCGTGCCGACGGGCCGCTATACGACCCTCGTCCAGGGTCAGGGCAAATGAGGCTTAGCGAGGCTGCGCGCAGGACTGACGACGATCGCTCCGCCTCGCTAAGGCAGTGTCTAATTGCCCGCCCTTCGGGCGGGCGCCGGGCGGCCATCGTGGTGCTGACGGCGGCGCTCGCCGTGGCGGGCGCATGCACCAGGGAAGCGGCTGCGCCCGTCGAGCGTCCCGTGACGCTGCCCGACCTCTCCCGGGTCGAGCCGTCCGTACAGAAACAGGGGAAGGAACTCTACGCCGCCCTCGAGGCCGTGCGGACCAAGCCGGGCGTGCAGCCGGCCGAGAAGGGGCAGGCCTACGGCAGGCTGGCGATGCTGCTGCACGCGGGCGAGTACCACGAGGCCGCCGAGCCCGCCTACCTCAACGCCGCCGATCTGGCGCCGGCGGAGCCTCGTTGGCCGTACCTGCTCGGACACCTTCACAAGACCCGTGGTCAGCCGGACAAGGCGCTCGTGGACTTCACGCGCGCCCTCGAGCTCAAGCCAGACGACGTCCCGACTCTCATCTGGCTGGGCCGGCTGTATCTCGATCGAGGGGAGCCGGCGAAGGCGCAGCCGCTCTTCGAGCGGGCGCAGTCGCTGCGGCCGGACGTCGTGGCCGGCATCGTGGGGCTGGGGCAGGCGGCGCTGGCGCAGAAGGACTACGCGCGTGCCGTCAGCGTGCTCGAGCAGGCGCTGCAAGTTCACCCCACGGCATCGAGCGTCCACTCGCCCCTCGCGATGGCCTATCGGGGCCTCGGCGACATCGCGAAAGCCGAGGCGCACCTCAAGGAATGGAAGAACACCGACGTGCTGGTGCCCGACCCGGTGCGGCAGGAGCTCGACCTCCTGATGGAGAGCGGGCTGTCGTTCGAGCTGCGTGGCGTGCGGGCCTTGGAAGCGAAGGACTTCGAGAAGGCGGAGGACTTCTTCCGGAAGGGCATTCCGCTCGCGCCCGGTGAAACCATGCTCGGCCGCTCGCTCCGGCACAAGCTGGCGACGGCGCTCGTCCTCCAGGGCGACGTGCGAGGGGCCTTCGAGCAGTTCACCGAGGTCGTGAAGCTGGCGCCGCCGGATGGGCCGGACGAGACCGCCTCCAAGGCCCACTACAGCCTCGGCGTGCTGATGGCCTCGGCTGGCCGGGGCCGTGAGGCCGTGACGCATCTCTCGGCGGCGGTGAAGTTCAATCCCAACTACCTCGAGGCCCGCCAGGCGCTTGGCGACGCGCTGAGCCGCGCCGGCCGTCCCGAGCCGGCGCTTGCCGAATACGCCGAGGTCATTCGCCTGAATCCGAGGGCTGGCGAGGCCCGTTTCGGCTATGCCATGGCCCTCGTGCGGCTGAATCGCTTCAAGGAAGCGCGTGACTGGCTGGCGGAGTCCACGCGTGTGCTCCCTGATGATCCGACGCTCCGTCACGCGCTGGCGCGCGTGCTGGCCGCTGCGCCCGACGCCGCGGCCCGCGACGGCAGCCAGGCGCTGGCCATCACGCAGCAGCTCCTTTCGGCGGGGCGTACGACCCAGGTGGGCGAGACGCTGGCGATGGCGTACGCCGAAGTCGGCAATTTTTCAGAAGCCGCCGCCATTCAGCGCAGCATCCTCGAGGCGGCCTCCAGTGCCGGCCTCACCCCCGACGTGCGGCGAATGACTGCGAATTTGCGCCTGTACGAGCGCCGTCAGGCCTGCCGGACGCCCTGGCAGCCGAACGAGACGGTGTTCGCGCCGGGCCCGCCAATCAGCCCCGAACTCGCCTCATTGCTCGCCTCGAGGCGAGGTTAGACATATTTGTCGAAATCAACTCGATCCATAGACATCGTTGTCTAAAAAGCATTGCCCCAAGAGACCGCTGTAGAGCCCAGGCGGTCCAGGTTCAGCCATTTCTTTCATTGTTGTATGAATGGCTGGATATAGGTCCAAAAGA
>DASRPM010000192.1:0-42846 GCA_035646375.1 Vicinamibacterales bacterium | reverse complement strand
CCGTAGCAAGCCCCGAGCCTGACCAGGCCCTGAGCCGTGAGCCCTGAGCCATGAACCTTCCTACTTCAGATTCGAATACACCCGACGTTCCACGCCCTGCAGCGTCTCGATGGCCGCCGCGTCGTAGAACGGCAGCATCTGCATCATCACCATCACGCCGACCTCTTCCTTCGGGTCGATCCAGAAGAACGTGTTGAAGATGCCGGCCCAGTCGCCGCTGCCGGGACGCCGCATGTTCGGATCGGCCTTCTTCGGGTCCGCGAGCTGGAAGCCCAGGCCCCAGATGTCCTCGCCCGCGCCGAGCGGATACGGCTTCGAGAGCCCGGCGTTGGCCACCGGCTGCGGACGCACGCGCACGCCCTTGGTGTGGGGCTTGAGCATGTCGGCCACGGTGGACGCCTTGAGGAGACGCGCGTTCCCGAGCTGGCCGCCGTTGAGGAGCATCTGCAGGAACCGGCCGTAATCGGGCGCCGTGGAGAAGAGACCGCCGTCGGCGCGCAGCGACACCGGCAGCTTCGCCGGGTTCGGCGTCTCGGTGATCTTGCCGGCCGCGTCCTTGTTGTTGGTGGTGACGACCCGCGCGTACTTCGCGGTCGGCACCTCGTAGAAGGTGTCGGCCATGCCGAGCGGCTTCGCGATGTGCGCGTCGGTGAAGGCGTCGATGCGCTCGCCCGAGAACTTCTCGACCAGATCGCCCAGCACCTTCGTGCTGGCGCCGTAGGTCCACTTCTCGCCGGGCTCGTGCACCAGCGGCAGCGCCGTCTCGCTGCCGTCTTTGGTCTTGCGCTGCACCAGCGCCAGGCCCGGATCGGACCAGCTGTAGCCGATGCCCGAGGTGTGCGTGAGCAGTTGCCGCACGGTGATCGGCCTGGTGTTCGGCCGCGTCTGGTAGGTCTCGGCCTTCTCGTCGTAGGACGTGAGCACCTGCATCGACTTGAAGGCCGGCAGGTACTGCGACACGTCGTCGTCGAGCTTCATCTTGCCCTGCTCGACCATCATCATCGCCGCCACCGACGTCACCGCTTTCGTCATCGAGGCGATGCGGAAGATCGAGTCGGCCGCGAGCGGCACGTTCTTGCCCGCGTCCTGCTTGCCGAACGCGCCCGAGTACAGCACGCCCTCCCGGTTGACCACGTGGACGACGACGCCGGGGATGACCCCGAGGCTCACCTGTTGGCCGAGATAGCTGTCGAGCGCCGTCTTGCCGGCGGCGGGCAGCGTGCGTGACGCGGCACGCGGGAACGCGGGGGCGAAGAGCAGAGCGGCGGCGGCAAGCGACGCGGCGAGCAGGCGCTTCATCAAGAGACTCCTCATGCCAACGGGAACGGGGGCGGAACGATAGTATTGCCCGTTCTGGTTACTTGACTGAAATTTGATCGGAGTCGAGAATCGCCGCGCGGCGACGTGCCGCCAAAGAAGCCGCACCCAGGAGGTCCCATGAGCACCACGCGTACGTCCCATGTCGGACGATGGCGCCCCGCAGTCACGTTTCTCGCGGCCATCGCGGCCGTCCTCTCGGTCGATGTGGCCTCGGCGCGCGCGCAGGGGCAGACCGGGACCATTTCAGGCGTCGTGCGCGATGCGTCGGGCGGCGTGCTGCCCGGCGTCACGGTCGAGGCATCGAGCCCGGCGCTCATCGAGAAGGCGCGCTCGGTGGTCACCGACGGCCAGGGCGCGTACTCCATCATCGACCTGCGGCCCGGCACGTATACCGTGACTTTCTCGCTCGCCGGCTTCGCCACGGTCCGGCGCGAGGACATCAACTTGACGGCCTCGTTCACCGCCAACGTCAACGCCGACCTGCGGGTCGGCGCGCTCGAGGAAACCATCACGGTCTCGGCAGCGACCCCGATCGTCGATGTCCAGAACGTTGCGAAGATTTCGACGACTTCGCGCGAGGTCATGGACGTCCTGCCCACCGACCGCAATTTCGTGAGCTTCGCGGCCCTCACGCCGTCGGTGCTGGTCACCGGCGTGCGTCAGAACGTCGGCGGATCGATTCCGGAAACGGGCATGAACCTGGTGGTGCACGGCAGCCGCGCCGGCGACAGCCTGATCATGATGGACGGCATGCCGATCATCAACGGCAGCGGCTCCGGCGGCCTGCAGTACGGCAACTACTTGAACAACGCGCTGGCCCAGGAGATTACGTTTCAGACCGACTCACACAACGCCGAATTCGAGCGCGCCAGCGTCTACTCGAATTTCATCCCGAAAGAAGGGTCGAACACCTACCGCGGATCCTTCGCGGCGCGCTACGCGGGCGAGGGGTGGCAGTCGGCCAACCTCGATGACGAGCAGCGGTCGAAAGGGCTGCTGACCGGCAACAAGATCAACCGCATCTGGGACCTCAATCCGGCGCTCGGCGGCCCGATTCTCAAGGACCGCGTGTGGATTTACGGGTCGTACCGGCACTGGGGCACGTACAACACCGTGGCCGGGTCGTTCAAGGACCAGGACTTCACGGAAATCTTCTACCAGCCCTCCACCGAGCAGAACCTGTTCCCGGTGTGGCACCAGAGCGCGGCGGCGCGTCTGACGACGCAGATCAACCAGAAGAACAAAGTGAACCTGTACTACGACTGGCAGTACACCTACTTCGGCAACTGCTTCGTGCCGACGTATCTCACCGCCATCAGCGCCTGCCCGGAGTACAAGAACATCCCGCAGTACATCGTGCAGGCGAGCTGGAGCTCTCCGGTCACCAACAAGCTGCTGCTCGAAGCCGGCGCCACCGTGACCCCGCAGGACTTCCACGGCTATCGCCGCGTCGGCATTCCGCTCACGCAGTTCCAGATCCAGGACCAGCTGGCGCCGGCGGGCTACCCGACGCTGTGGGGCTCGGCCGGCACGTCCTACGGCGCCAACCGCAGCACGCAGTCGAACTACCGCGCGGGCGTGTCGTACGTCACCGGCAGCCACAACATGAAGGCCGGCTTCACCCTGATGCACGCGTGGCGCTACGCGACACAGGAGCCGGCCAACTCGGTCAACCTGGTGATGCGCGCCGGCGTGCCGTTCTCGCTGACGCAGTTCGCCACGCCGATCCAGTTCCACGAGACCATGAACTACAACGCCGGGCTCTACGCGCAGGATCAGTGGCGCCTCAGGCGGCTCACCATGAACTACGGCGTGCGCCTCGACATGCTCAAGGCAACGGTCGACGAGCAGAGCATCGGCGCCGGACCGTTCACGCCGGCCCGCGACTTCGGCAAGATCGAGAACGTGCCGAACTGGCGGGACATCGATCCGCGCTTCGGTGTGTCCTACGACCTGTTCGGTGACGGCAAGACCGCGATCAAGGGCAGTATCGGCCGTTACGTCGTGGCCGACGCCTACACCATCGCGCGTGCGGTGAACCCGGTGCAGTCCACCGTCAACTCGGTCACCCGCACGTGGGCGCCGCCCGCCGGCGTGGCCTATGCGGGCACCTACAACCCGTTCGACGACTGCGACCTCACGAACCCCGCCGCCAATACCAAGCGGCCGGGAGCCGTGTCGTGCGGCGCCATCAACAACCCGCTGTTCGGCCAAGTGGCGACACGCACCACGAACTACGACCCCGAGATCGTCGAGGGGTGGCACGTGCGACCCAACAACTGGGAGATGCAGTTCAGCATCCAGCGTGAGTTGGTGCCGCGCGTGTCCGTGTACGCCGGGTACAGCCGCCGGTGGTACGGCAACCTGTTCGCCACCCGCAACCTGAACGTGACGAACGCCGACTTCACGCAGTACTGCATCCCCGTGCCGGCCGACAACCGGCTCGACAACGGCGGCACTCAGCAGTGCGGCTACTACGACATCAATCGCGTGATCCCCCCCAACAACCTGATTTTTAACTCGAGCAAGATCGGTGGGATCAGCGACGTGTACGACGGCTTCGACTTCGACGCGCAGGCGCGGCTCGGCGCACGGATCCTGCTGTCGGGCGGGGTGAGCATCGGCCGCGAGCGCGTAAACACGTGCAACCTGGTCAACGACCTCAGCCTGACGCAGACCGGCAACGCGCGCACGCAGGACCCGCGCACCGACGAGTTCTGCAACGTCACGCCTCCGTGGGCGCCGCTGGTCAAGGGTCAGGCGTCGTACCCGCTGCCGTGGGACATCAGCGTGTCAGCCACGTTCCAGGGCCTGCTGGGGCCGGAACTGCGCGCGCAGTATCCGCTGACCAACCCCATCGCCGCGCCCTCGCTCGGGCGCAACTTCACCAACGTGCCGCCAACGGTGGACCTGCAGCCGGCCGGCAGCCTCTACGGCGACCGCGTGTACCAGACCGACCTGCGGTTCAGCAAGCAGATTCGCCGGGGGACGACCACGATCCGTCCGACGGTGTCGATCTACAACCTGTTCAACGCCAACCCGGTCCAAACCTACGTGACCACGTATGGCGCCACATGGCTGAACCCGACGGTGATCATGCAGGCGCGTTTCGTCGACATCGGAATTCAGGTAGATTTCTAACCCTCGGCGAGGGCGATGGTCCTGCTATCCTGACCATCGCCCCTCACTCTCGTGTTGGAAATCCATATCTCTCTTGGGCGCGCTTCGCGCGCCCGGACCGTTATGCGGACTCACAACGAGCTTTACGCGCGACGTCGAACGCCGCACAACGGTCGGCGATGAAGTGCGCGCGCGCCGCCGGCCTGCTCGTCTCACTGAGCCTGCTGGCGGCGTGCCGCAATGCTCCGGCTCCTGAACCTGCAGGCGGACCTGAAGGTCCGCCGCTACGAGTCGCCAACCCGACCTACAACGAACACGTCGCGCCGATCCTGTTCGCGCGGTGCGCCACCTGTCATCGCCCGATCGAGGCGGGTAGGGCGGGTGAGGCCGGTGGGGGCGTAGGGCGGGGCTTCAGCCCCGCCGGAAATGAGGCCGACGATCCCCTCTGCGTCGCCGGCGCGCCGTTCAGTGTCCTCGACTATGCCGCAGTGGCGCGCCGCGCCAAAACGATCGCCAGCGCGGTGCAGCAGCGCCGGATGCCGCCGTGGCTCCCGGAGCCGGGGCATGGCGACTTCGTCAACGAACGCCGGCTGCGCGACGACGAGATTGCCACCATCACCGCGTGGGCCTCGCAGGGCGCTCCCGCAGGCGATCCGCGGAAGCGTCCCGCGATTCCAGAGTTCCCGAGCGGCTGGCAGCTCGGCACGCCGGACGTCGTGCTCACGAGCGCGCAGGCCTACACGCTTCGTGCGGGCCGCGGCGATACCTTCCGCACCTTCGTGCTGCCCGTCCCGCCGGGTGCCGCACGCTACGTGCGCGGCATCGAGTTCCGCGCCGACAACCCGCAGGTGCTCCATCACGCCAACGTCGGCCTCGACCCGCGTCGCACGGGACGCCGGCTCGATCGCGCCGACGCCGAAGCCGGTTTCGCCGCGATGCCGGAAGGCGAAGTGCAGGACGTGTTCGGCTGGTCGCCTGGCAAGGTGCCGGCAATGGAGCCAGCCGACACGGCGTGGATCCTCGACGAAGGCAGCGATCTCGTGGCGCAGCTCCACATGGTGCCGGGCGCGACCGCACAGACTGTCCGTCCGGAGGTGGGCCTCTTCTTCTCCACCACACCGCCGACACGCGTGCCGATCGTCGTCAAGCTCGAATCGAAGGCCATCGACATCCCGCCCGGCGAATCGAACTACGTGGTAGAAGACCGCTACACGCTGCCGGTGGACGTCGAGGCGGTGAGCGTCTACCCGCACGCCCACTATCTCGCGACGCGCATGGAGGGGACGGCCACCTTGCCGGACGGCCGCGTGACGCCGCTGCTGTCGATTCCGCGCTGGAACATCCGCTGGCAGGACCAGTACCGCTATCGCACGCCGCTGGCGCTGCCGCGCGGCACCACGCTGCGCATGCGTTTCCTCTACGACAACTCCGCCGCGAACCCGAACAATCGATTCAAGCCGCCGCGCCGCGTCCAATGGGGGCCCCTCTCCACCGACGAGATGGGCGCGTTGTGGCTCGAAGTGGTGCCGTCGAAAGCGGCGGATGCCGCCGTGCTCGAGCGCGACTACCAGGAGCGGGCGCTGAAGGCCGACGTGGCGTCCGCCGAACTCGCGGCCGCGTCGCGTCCGGACGATGCCGCGGCGATCAACCGTCTCGCCACCCGGTATCTGCAGGCCGGACGGGTGGATGAGGCCGTCGCGCAGCTTCGACGCGCCGTGCAGATCGCACCTCGCGATGCCGAAGCCCGCAGCAACCTCGGCACCGCGCTGCAGACACGCGGCGAGCTGCCCGCCGGCCTCCGCGAGCTCGAGGCAGCGGCACGCTTGAAGCCGAACGACGATCGCGTGCGGTTCAACCTGGGCAACGGGTATTACGCGGCGGGCCGCACGGCCGACGCCATCCGCGAGCTGACGCGCGCGGTGGCGCTCGACGGAGAGAACGCCGACGCCCATTTCAACCTCGCGATGATCCTCGGCCCCGCCGGCCAGGTAGACCAGGCGATCGGGCATCTGCAGCGTGTGATCGACATCGACCCGCAGCGCGCTGACGCCTACCGCAACCTGGCGATGGCGCTCGGTCTGCGCGGCCGGCTGGACGAGGCGCTGGCGCGGGCGCGCACGGCGCAACGCCTGGCGCCGACCTCGCCGGAGGTGGCGCAGTTACTGAACCAGCTCGAGGCCGCGCGGAGATAGCTCCGCGGCCTACACCTGCCGCCGCATCCCGACGGCGACGCCCAGCCAGGCCGCCGAGAGGCACCCGAACGAGAGGAACGCGACCACCAGGCTCTCCGCCAGGCCCGCGGCGAGGACGTTGATGGACACCGGCTCCGCCTGCCGCGACACCCAGACCAGCGAGTTGACGATGCCCAGCACCGTGTTGGCGACGGCGGCAAACACTGACGCCAGCGTGAGCGGGCGCATCAGCGCCAGCAGCCGCTCGCTGGGACGAAACACATAGAACCCCGCCAGCACCAGCGGCGCCGCGCTGACGAGCGCGCCCATGATGGCGGCAATCCCCAGATTCGCTATGACTCTCACAAGCCCTCCTGGCAGTAGGAACGCGCCAGCCCTCGCCGCGTGACCGGAATTCGGCTGGTGTCACGCCGGGCGGGCTGGTACGTTGTAACCGCATGGACCGGGAGGTCGAGCTGGCGCTCGTGGAGCGCGTGCGCGCCGGCGATACGGCCGCCTTCGACGCCATCCACGCGGCGTTCAACACGCGCCTGTACGGCTTTCTGGCGCGCCTGGCCCGCAGCCGCGATATCGCCGAGGACCTGCTGGAGGAAACCTGGCTGCGCTTCGTGACCCACGCCGACCAGCTGCGCCCGGACACGCGCCTCGGCCCGTGGCTCTTCACCGTCGCGCGCAATGTGCACGTCACGTGGTGCCGGGCCCGAGCGGTGGAACGGCGGGCGACTGCCACGCTCGACCTCTGGCCGGCCGAGAGCGCCGCGGAGTCGCCGTTCGCTCAAGCGGCTGGCCACGAACTGGGCCGCCGGCTCGAGCACGCGCTCGCGAGCGTGTCGGTCGAAGCGCGGGAAGTGCTGCTGCTGGTGGGCGTCGAGGGCATGACGCCGTCGGAAGCCGCGGCCGTGTGCGGCGTCACCCCGGAAGCGATGCGGCAGCGCCTCAAGCGCGCGCGAGCGCTGCTCTCGGAGCGACTGGCCGAGTCCGACGCTCGTCCAGTCGCGCGTCTTCGTGAGGTCAAACTATGACGCCGGAACCTGCGGACCCGCTGCTCGCATCGCTCGCTGACTTGTCCGGCCTCACGCCAGCTCCCGCGCTCGACGGGCGCGTCCGCGCACGCTGCCACGCCGTCATGACCGGCCGCCGGCCGAGTCCGCTCGCGCGCACGGCGCGCCGTGCGATCGACGGGCTCTTGCCGGTGGCCGTGGTCGTCTATGCGGTCGTCACCCTTGCGGAAGGGTTGCGGACGCTACTTGGACGGTGACGACGGCGATTCAATCGTCAGCAGGAATCCGCTGGGCTCTTCGACCTCGAACGCGCGGTTGCCCCAGTCGGTGTCGTGCGGCTCCGACTTCAATGTGATGCCGGCGGCCTTGGCCCGCGCCGCCACCTCGTCGATGTTGTCCTTGGCTTCGATGTAGAGCCGCATCCCGACGCCCTTCATCCGGTCGCGCCCCTTCTTGCCGTCGTCCTGGCTGAGCCCGAGGCGTGCGTTTCCCGCCTTGAGCATCACGCCGGTGAGCGCTCCCTTCTCCTCCCACTTCTCTTCCACTTCGAAGCCGAGCCCACTGAAGAAGTTCAGGCTGTCCTGAAGCCGATTGACGGTCAGGCTCGGCATCACGCCGGTAGCGTGCAACGTGGCGCGCTGTGCAGTTGCCATAGTGAGTTGTCCCCTGTTGTTGATCAGGTAATGGGGGAGCGCGTGATCGCAGGATAGCGAGCCCGCACCGGCATGTCATGCTCAGCGGGGTACATGGAAAAGGCGGGTCTGAAGACCCGCCTCTACAAGGTACGTAGCGGTCGGTCTTTAGACCGACCGTCTCCAGGGCGGTCTGAAGACCGCCCTCTACAAATCCACCGCTACGTCCACTTCATCTTCGACAGCGGCAGCTCACGCGCGCGCTTACCGGTGGCGGCGTAGAGCGCGTTGCCGAGCGCGGCAATCACCGGCGGCAGGCCCGGCTCGCCGACGCCGGTCGGCAACGCTCCGCTTTCCACGAAGTGCACGTTCACCTGGTACGGCGCATCCGTCATGCGCGCCACCTGGAAGCGGTCGAAGTTGCCCTGCTGGATGCGGCCGTTGACGGCCGTGATCTCTCCCGTGCGCGCCAGGCCGACGCCCATCACCGCGGCGCCTTCCATCTGCGAACGGACGCGATCGGGGTTGATGGCGGTGCCGCAGTCCACGACCTGGTCGATACGCGGCACGCGGAAGCCACCGCGGCCATCCATCTCGACGTGTACGACCGAGGCGCAGTAGGTGTTGAAGCTGCGGTGCGCGGCAATGCCGTAGCCCTTGCCGTTGCCCGACTTCAGCTTGGCCCAGCCGCTCTTCTCGCCCGCCACCTCGAGCACCCGGCGCAGCCGCCGCGTGTCGATCGGGTACTTGTCGAGCGGCGCGCCGTAGTTCGAATACTCCACGCCTTGCGCCTTGAGGTCCAGATTCCTGCCCGGTCCGAGCAGGTCGAGCAGGAACTCGAGCGGGTCACGGCCCGCCGCGTGCGCCATCTCGTCGAGGAAGCTGCCGAGGGCGAAGATGTGGAAGTTGTTGGTGACGGCGCGGAACCAGCCGATGCGCACGTTGGCCTTCGCCGGTCCGTTCTCGGCGCGGATGTTGGCCACGTCGTACGGCACGTCGGTGAAACCGAGATCCAGCTCGAACGGCAACGGGTATTCCACGTCGCCGGCAAAGGTCGACGCGATCGGCTGGAACGCCGTGCGGTGCAGCCACGCGGTCGGCTTGCCGTTCGCCCCCACGACCGCCTTGTGATGCACGGCCGCGGCGGCGTGGTAGAAGTCGAACTTGAGGTCGTCTTCGCGGTTCCAGACGACCTTCACCGGCTTGCCGACCGCCTTCGCGAGCAGCGCCGCTTCGGCCGCGAAGTCGGGCTTCGACTTGCGCCCGAAGCCGCCGCCAAGCAGCGTCACGTGACACGTGACGTTCTTCTTGTCGATGCCGAGCGCCGCGGCCACTGTCTCCTGCGCCGCCTGCGGGTTCTGCGTCGAGGTCCACACCTCGACCTTGCCGTCCTTGAACTCGGCCACCGCCGCCGGCGGCTCCATCGCCGCATGCGCCAGCATCGGCGTGTAGTAGGTCGCCTCCATTTGCTTGCCGCCCTTGGCGAACTCGGCCTCCACGTTGCCGAGATTGCGAACGGACTTTTGCGGCTGCCCCACCGTGGCGATCAGCTGCTTCTGGAATGCGCCCGACTCGAACGACGCGTTGGGGCCGTCGTTCCACTCGATCTTCAGCGCCCGGCGCCCCTTGAACGCGGCCCAGGTGTTATCGGCGATCACCGCCACGCCGCCGAGCGGCTGGAAGTTCACCGGCCCCTTCGGCGGGTCCATCCTGATGACCTGCCGCACACCCTTCACGGCCAGCGCGCCGCTGTCGTCCAGGCTCCTGATCGTTCCACGCACGACCGGCGGGTGCTCGATCGACGCGTACACCATGCCCTCGCGGAAGGTGTCGAGCCCGAACGCCGCCTTGCCCGTGGTGATGTCGCGCAGGTCGTAGATCTCGCGCTCCTGGCCCACGAACTTCCAGTCGGCCTTGTTCTTGAACGTGAGATCCGCGTCCTTCGGTACCGGCAGCTTGGCGGCGTCGGCGACGACGGCGGCAAACGCCAGACGGCGATTGCTCGGGGCGTGGATCAGGGTGCTGTTCTGGACGGTGATCTCGGACGCCGGCACCTTCCAGCGCGCGGCGGCGGCGCTGACCAGCATCGAGCGCGCGGCGGCGCCGGCGCGCCGGAACGCGTCGTAGAAGTCGCGGATCGAGCGCGAGCCGTCGGTGTTCTGGTCGCCGTACTTCGGGTCGCCGAGCCCCTGCTCGATGCGGACGACGCTCCAGTCGGCGTCGAGCTCGTCGGCGGCCACGAGCGGCAGCGTCGTGCGGATGCCGGTGCCCATCTCGGACCGGTGCGTGATGATGTAGATCGTGCCGTCGGTCTCGATGCCGAGATAGACGCTCGGGTTGAGCGGCGCGCCCTGGGCGCGCGTGCGCACGGCCGCGTCCTGCGCGAACGCGGACTTCGGCAGCACCTGCGCGGCCAGCACGAAGGCGCCGGTCGAGAGCGTGGCGCCGAGGAAGTGGCGGCGGCTGACGTTTTCGATGAGATTCACGCCCGGCCTCCCTTCCGCAGGTTCGCCGCCGTCTTGATGGCGGCGCGAATGCGCTGGTAGGTGCCGCAGCGGCAGATGTTGCCGGCCATGGCGCGGTCGATGTCCGCATCGGCCGGGTTGGGCGTGCGCGCCAGCAGATCGGCGGCCTGCATGATCTGGCCGCTCTGGCAGTAGCCGCACTGCGGCACGTTGTGCTGCGCCCAGGCCTGCTGCACCGGGTGCGAGCCGTCGGCGCTCAGCCCCTCGATGGTCGTGACGTTCTTGTTCTGGGCCGTGCGCATCGGCGTCTGGCACGACCGCACCGCGCGTCCATCCACGTGCACGGTGCACGCGCCGCACAGGCCGGCGCCACAGCCGAAGCGGGTGCCGATGAGCCGCAGCTCATCGCGGAGGTACCACAACAGCGGCATGTCGTCATCGCCGTCGAACGACCGCGACGTTCCGTTGACTTTCAAACTGACCATCGATATGTCCTCACTCGGGCTCACGGCGCCGTGCTTGAATTGCCCGCCCTGCGGGCAGGGCGCGCCGGCTCATCATTCTATTCCACGCGGAAGAACCGGATGACCACCTCGCTGGGATAGCGCTCGCCCAGGCCGACGAACAGCGCACGCGTCAGCCACTGCAGGTCCGGCGCGGAGGTCTCGAACTTCGGCTGCGTGCGGAAGTAGACGAGCGCGGGGTCCACCGCCTCGCCGGCCAGCAGCTTCTTCATCACGTCCGGCGGGGCGTGACGCATCCCCGGATTCTGCACGTAGATCAGTTGCCCCTTGTCGGTCTCGATCGTGTACCGCGTGTCGAGCTCGGTGAACCCGTCGCCACGCACGATCTGCCAGTCGGCGCCGCCCGCCCGCACCTTGCCCTTGAAGCCGGGGCCTTCCACCGTGCCGCCGGTGATGTCGATGATGCGCCGCCGCCCGTTGGCGACCTGTCCGAGCTCGGTGGGCGTGGCCACGGTGGCACGCAGCTCGAACGCGAACGTCAGTTTCGGCGCCGAGGGCGCCGCCCCCCTGGCGGGCGCCTGCGACGCGCGCACGATCAGCGCGTCGCCGTTCACGCAACAGAGCGAAAGGCCAAACGCCGCAATCAGAACGCGAGTCACCGTCAGATGCCGCATCGGTTCTCCTCAGGGCGGCCTGAAGGCCGCCCTCTACGTACGTGGTTGCGGGTCTTCAGACCCGCCTACTCGTAATACTGCGGCGACTTCTTCAGTCTGGCAATGGCCGCCCACTCGTGCTCGATCCAGATCGTGGCCTTCGTCCTGGCCAGGTACTCCTCGATTGTCGCGCGCGACGCCGCCGACTGCGGCACGTTGAACTCGTTGTCGGGCGGCGCACGACGAAACTCGCGCTCGGCCGGATAGTGATACAGGTCGCCCGCAATCATCACCTTCCCCACCGACGCGAGGTCCAGCACCAGCACCTGATGCCCCGGCGTGTGGCCCGGCGCCGCCTTGATGATCGCCTTGCCGTCGCCGAACACGTCGTACTCGTCCTTGTCCACCGGGATCCACTTGCTCTTCTCGAGCGCCGAGAAGAAGCGCGGCTCGACTCGCTCGTTGTTCCGCCGCCACATGAACTCGCGCTCGGCGGGCGGCGTGAGCCACGTCGAGGCGGCGAACTGATTCAGGTTGGCGGTGTGGTCCTTGTGCGCGTGCGAGATCGCCACGTAGGTGATGTCGGCCGGACGGTAGCCGATGGAGGCGAGCTGGCCGCGCAACGTGCGGGAGACCACGGCGGCCGCCGTGCTGTTCACGTCGTAGCGCGCGCCACCGGCGCCAGCCTTCTCGACGTCGTCGTCGGGGATCACGCCGACGTCCCAGATGAGCGTGCCCTTTGGATGCGCCACCAGGAAGCACGGCACGGGCATGCGCGTCTCGCCCACTTCGGCGGTCGTGACGTGATAGCGCTCGACGCCCTCCCGCGAGATGTTGAGGATCCCGCAGTCGAGAACGTAGAGCCGCATGGCCGTGGGCGGCAAGGCCCTGGGCGCCTGAGCCTGCGCGGCCAGCATCGTGCCGGCGGTCAACAATAGTCCGACGAGCGCGATCCTTCGCATGGCGGCCTCCTGTGCCGCACGAAGGTACGGCGCGCCCTGATGGAACGCAAGTACGTAGAAGGCGGTCTTCAGACCGCCCTGTGACTCGTCGGGGACAGGTAGGTCGGGTGGGAGTCGGGGTGGGTTATTTGCCTATGTACCCGGGGCGCGCTTTGACCGTGGCGCGCCGGTTCTTGAGCCGCACCTCGAGCCGGTGCCAGCCGGGCCCTGCCACACCCGTCGGCGAGTAGCTGAGGAGGTAGCGGTGGCGGAACTCCTCGAGGATGGCCACGAAGCGCGCCGACAGCTCGCGCAGCGATTCGACTTCGATCGCCGACCCCGCCGTCTGGTGCGTCAAATCCCGCAGGAACGGTGCCGAGCCGGCGCCCTTCGGCGACAAGGCGTACACCACCGCGTCGCTGCGCTTGCCGGTCTCGATGATCTGTTCGGCGGCGAGCCAGCTCGCGGTGTCCACGCCGTCGCTGAAGACGAGCACCAGGTTGCGCGCGGCGTCGTTGACGCCCACGAGCAGCCCCGCGTAGACGCCGTCGAAGAGCGACGTCTCGCCGTCGGGCTGCGCCGCCGCCACCGCGTCCACGACCAGCCGGCTGTCGTGCGTCAGCGGCTGCCGCAGTTCCACGCGATGGCTGAAGGTGACGAGCGCGGCCTGATCGCGCGGCGTCAGCGCGCCGAGCACCGCACGGGCCGCGTCCTGCAGCCGCGCCAGCCGATCGCCGGTGACGCTGCGGCTGTGGTCGAACGCCAGGATCACGTTGACGGGCAGCGTCTCGAAGCTCGCGAGATCGACAGTCTGCGGCGCGCCGTTGTCGAGGATGACGAAATCCCCCGGGCCCAGCCCGCGCACCGGCCGGCCGTTGTCGGTGACCAGCACGTCCACGCGCACGGCCTCGAGCCGGCTCGAGAACGTCGGCTGCTGTGCAACCGTCACGGCGCTCGTGCCCACCGCGAGCGCGCCGGCGGCCACGCAGCGGCACCACGGCATCACTTCGGCATCTCCGCCCGCAGCGTGTCCACGATGTCCTGCCTCGACCCGGGGAAGAACCGCCCGGCCGAGGTGTTGTACGTCCACCACGGGTCGTCGCCGTCGAGCGCGGGCAGGTCCGCGACGCGGGCCAGGAGAGCGGCCGCTTCCGCCGGGTTGCCGCGGCTGTAGGCGAGCTGGCTCAGGGCGAGCAGCGGCGTCTGCGCGGCGGGCTGCTGCGCCGCCGCGCGCTCGAACGCGGCGCGCGCGGCGGTACCATCGCCGAGTGCCGCGTGGGAGCGGCCGGCAAACAGGTGCCCGTAATACAGCAGCCTCTGGTTCTGAAGCGACGCCAGCGCCTGCGAGAGCTCCGGCACGGCGTCTTTGTGCCGATCGAGCTCGGCGAGCACATGGCCGAGGTGAAGCCGCGCCTCGACGAACGCGGGGCTCAGTTTGACCGCGCGGCGCAGCAGGTCCTCGGCGGCGTTGAGCTCGCCTTTCCGCGGAGACACGCCGACCGATGTCCGCAGATAGAAATCGGCCTCCCGCAGCGCCTCCTGGACGGCCGGCGACGCCAGCGTCTCGTGCATCGTGCCGCGGAGAAAGAGCAGCTCGGGATCGTTTCTGAAGATCTCGAGCCCCCGGTTCGCGACGCGGACGTTGAACTGCATCCGTGCCAGCTGGTAGGTGAGCGCGGTGCGGTACCACCGGCGCACCCAGTCGTCGCTGGCCGGGTTGGGACCGACGTCGCTCTTGCCCGACTGCACCCGGTCCAACATGAAACGGGCCGCCTCCCAATGACCGATCGCGTCCTGGCTGTCCAATTCCTGGCCGTCGCTGAAGCGGAACACGAAGAAGTCGCTGCGGCGCGCCCTGCCGGTGGAGTCGGCGGGCGATTCCAGCGCGGCATCGGTGTGCAGCATGGCCGCGCGTTTGAGCACGTGGTTGCCGCCGAGCGGCCCGAGGCGCGCCGCGAGGGCCAGGAGCTGCCGTATCTCCTCGAGGCTGTAGAAGATCTGCACCGCCCGGCCAGAGCCGGACGGCGGAGGACGCATGAAGATGCGCGTCGTCGGATCGCGGATCAGTCGAAGCGTCGACTGGAAATGGACTTTGAGCTCGTCGAGATCGCGCGACGTCCATCCGTCGAGCGTGCCCAACGCCTCGTCCGCCTCGCCCGGCGTGTGGCGCAGCAGGGCATCGGTCCACTGCAGCAGGTTCCAGAGGCGCGAGCCCTTCTGGGGCATGGCCACCTGCGCGTCGATCGCAGGCACGGCCAGGGTGATCAGGCACACGACGAGCGTGATGGCGAGCAAGCGGCGGCCGGCGGCGGGCCGCGTCACTCCGCGAACGCTATGCGTCTCGTGGCCCGAACATCCGCCGGTTGCTGATCGCATAGCGGTCGCAGGCGCGCGAAGCGCGCCCAGAAATAGGGGGATTGATCAGCCACGGCATCGATCGCGATTTCATGAACAAGCCGTGGCTGATCAATCCCAGGGTGCGGCCGGGCGGCCGAACCAGATCCAGGCGATAAAGTCCACGAGCGGCGGATCGGCGCCAACCGCTCGCAGCCGCGTGTTGGCCTGCGCCCGATGGTGCGTAGAGTGGCTCGCCACCTGGAACGCCGTCTCGGCAACGGTAGCGACGTCGAACGTGCGCCCGAGCTGTTTCTCGTACTGGGCGACCCACGGCATGACGAGCGGCCGGGCCAGCACGTCGGGCGTGGCAGACTCCAGGAAGGCGCGCGCCTGCGCGTAGTAGGGCTGCGCCCAGGCGCACAGCTCCGGCAGCGTGAACTCCGACGGCTGCCGCCGCGCGATCGGCTCGGCAGGCGTGCCGGTCCAGAACGCGAGAAAGAGCTGCTGCGTCAGGTGCATGTGGTGCAGATAGTTTCGCAGCGTTTCGTCCACCTGGGCACTTGGGCTCGCGAGCGCGGCGCGCCACAACGTGGCGTCGGCCCACTCCATGTGCTTGTAGAGCTCGCTGAACAGCGCCGGCGAATAGTGGCTCACGAGGGCACTCCGCCTACTTGAGAATCACCGCCATCAGGCCGCGTCCCACCACCGCGGCGGCCACGCACGACACCACGCTCAGCACCACGTTGGCCAGCGCCACCGCCGCGGCGCCGGACCGCCACACGGCCACCGTCTCGTTGGCGAAGGCCGAGAACGTCGTGAACCCGCCGAGAAAGCCCACCATCAGCAGCGCGCGCGTTTCCGGCGACAGCGCCCCGCGCCGGTCGGCAATCCCGGCCAGCGCGCCGACCAGCAGGCACCCGAGCAGGTTCACCGCCAGCGTCCCGACCGGAAAGAGCGACCACGCGCCGGTGGCGGGCGCCAGGCGCTGCGCCACGCCGGACATCCAGTAGCGCAGCACCGATCCCGCCGCACCGCCGAGGGCGACGAGCAGGGCGTTCACGCCTGATCGAAGAGCTTCAGCGCGAGCGTGCCGTGCATGGCCGCCGACCCGGCGCGCAGCGCCGCCGCCAGGAGCGCCGCCTCGGCCACCTCGGCCCGGGTGGCGCCGGCGGCTTTTGCCGCCCGCGCGTGGGCGTCGAGGCAGTACGGACACTGCGTCGTGCACGACACCGCGAGGGCAATCAGCTCGCGGTACTTCCTCGGAATGGCGCCGTCCTCGCGCTTGACGATGTTGTTGAGGCCCAGCCAGGCCTCGAAATCGGCGGGCGCCAGCGTGCGCATCTCGCGCAGCAGCTTGGCGTCGCCCGGGTCGTGGTAATGATCCGCCATCTGTTCTCCCGCTCCGCCTACTCTGCCCACTCCGCCCACTCTGCCTATTTGCCCACCATGTGTGGGAGGTCGCGGTTGTTCTCCTCGCAGATGCTCTCGATCAGCTCCCAGTCCGGCTGCAGCGTCCACGACAGCTGCACGTTCCACGGGCGCGTGTAGGCCTTGGGGTCGTCGATGGTGACGTCGATGATGATGTTACCGATCGAGGGACGGCGATAGCGCTCGGTCACCTTCAGCGCATCGGTGGCCGGGTGACCAAGCATGTCGAGCCACGTCTTGCCGTTCTGGTTGATCGTCTCCACCACGAACGTGTCGCCTTCCCACCGGCCGACCGAATAACCCATCCACGCCGGCTGCGCGTCCTTCGTCGGCAGCGGCCGTCCATCGGTGAAGACCTGGCGATAGATCGTGCGCGACTCGTGCAGGAAGATCATCACGTCGGGTGTCTGCACCAGCTTGAGACCGTCCGGAATACTCAGCTTCTCCGGAATGCCCGACGGCCAGCAGCGCACGCCCGGATGATCCTTGCCGTTGGTTTCGATGCGCTCCGCGAGCACCTTCTGGGCCCACGGCTGCAGCGGCACCTCGCCCGGCTTCAGATCGGCCGCGATGTTCAGCAGGTGCTTCACGGGGTTGGTGGGCAGCCAGAACCCCTGGAGGTCGATCTTGCCGTCGGCCGTCCGTCGCGGCGGCGCCTTCATGTCTACCTTGCCGTTGGCCAGGCGCGGCACGTTCTTCATCGGCCAGTTGTCCCACTGCGCCGACACCGGCACCGTGACGAGCGAGGCCAGGGCGAACGCAACCGCGGCACCGGCCGCCGCGCGCATGGTCAATCGTGATGTCGTCATCGAGCAGAGTCCCCCGCCCGGCATTTTAGTGCGAACCGAACGCCGCAGCGCCTACGGGATGTAGGCGATGCAGTCGATCTCGACGCGCAGGCCGTCAACCGGGAGCGCCGCCGCCTGTACCGTCGTCCGCGCCGGCTTGTGGCCCGCGAACATACGCTCGTAGACGCGGTTCATCCGGCTGAACTCGCCCATGTCGATCAGGAACACGCCGCACCGGAGCACGTGCTGCAGGCTCGAACCGGCGGCGACGAGGATCGTCTCGACGTTCCGCAGGCACTGCTCCGTCTGCGCTTCGATGTCGAGACTGGCGAGCGTGCCGGTCGCCGGCACCCGCGCGCCCTGACCCGCCACGAAGACCAGACGCTCGAAGACCGTGGCCGGCGAGTAAGGACCGGCCGGAGCCGGCAGGTTGCCGGCCTGCACGATGCGATGTGTCATGTGTAGTTGCGGGTCTTCAGACCCGCCCGCATCATAGCGCGCGGCGGACCCTGAGCATCTCGAAGCCGCCGCGCTGAAATTCATAGCTGACACGCTCGATCGACGCCTGGCAGCCGTCGGCCGCCAGCGCCTCGCGCGCCGCGGCGAGATGCGGCGACGGCTGTCCGCCGAGCGCGAGGAGCGGGAACACGCGCACCTCGTGTGCGACGCGACAGAGCTCGCGCAGCGACTGCACGTGGAAGGCTTCGTCGAGCTGCTGGCTGTAGAGAAACAGGAAGTGCGAGCACAGCGCGAGGTCGAAGGCGCCATCCCCGAACGGCAGCGACGGCAGGCCGGCCTCGAGATAGCGGCCTTCGGCACGCCCCTGGTCGTAGTCGTCGAGAAACGCCGTCATTGCCGCCATGCGGACGCGCTTCAACGCCTCGATGTCGGGGATAGCGTCATCCCACACGAATTCGTGCGCGTTCCGGCGCGCCTGCTCGAGCACCTCGGCGCTGGTCTCGTCGATGCGGTGACGGATCTGCGCGGCTTCGAACTGGTAGAGCGGGTCGCACGACACCACGCGACCCCCGCGCCGCGTGAGCTCGGCGTTGAAGCTGGCGGGGCCGTCGCCGCCGCCAAGGATTCGGCTTTGCAGATCGCCGTCCGTCAGCGCGAACATCCGCACGTACTCGTCGTACGAACGTCCCCACGGAACAACAGAGGCGAGGGTGAACATTCAGGGCCGGGCCCGGGCTCCGGGTGTTCGAACGGTCGCCAGCACGTCTTCGATCGCTTCGATGACGGCGGCCGGCTGGAACAGCTGAATCTCGTGTCCAGCGTTGGGGATGACGGCATGGCGGCCCTTGGCCGAAGCGGCCGCCAACTCGGCGTGCGCGCTCCGGAGCGCCTCGGGCGTGTTCGCACCGCGCGTCAGGGCCACGAGCGGCCGGCCCGAGAATTCGGTGGGACGATCTCGCCTCGCCTGTTGCAGTTCCGCAAACGCAGCCCGCTGCCCTTCAACCGCCTCCATCACCGTGGCGCGTGGGACCGGCTGCGAAGAATCGGACGCGATCAGCCGGCGCTCGAGCTCGACCCGCAGTGTGTAGAGGTTCTCGGGCAGCTGGTTGAACGGCTCGCCGGTCTGCGCCGGCCGCACCGGGACCCTGACGTCGCCGGGCGGCAAGGTCTCCAGGATCTGCTCGGAAGTGAGCGACCCGATCGTCACGCCACGCCCACGGAAAAGCGTAAAGAGCTGATCCTCGTGCGACGCGTCCACGAGGACCATGCCGGCCACTTCGCCGGGGTATCGGCGCTCGTAGATGCGCACGTAGATCCCGCCCATGGAATGTCCCACCAGGACGTACGGCGGGCGTTCTCCAGCTGCGCCGAGGAGCGCGTGAAGGTCGCGGACCACGGCTGCCGGCATTTCCGCTGTCGGAGACGGATCGCTCCACGCATGACGGGCGCGGTCGTACGAGCAGGCTCTGGTCGTGCGGGCGATTGCGGGCTGCACGAGGGCCCAGTCGATCGAGAAGGCGCCGCCACCGTTTTCGAAGACCACCGTGGGCAAGCCCTGACCGGTGCAATTGAGATGGAGCCGCCGTCCGCCGATATCGATCAGCCGGCCGGGCGGGGACCCGAGGTCGATGGCCTGCGCCTGTACGAGCGCCGCGCCGAGCGCCCCCGCTACGGCGGTCGCCCCCAACACGACGTTGAGCCAAGGTCCGAACGTGAAAGCGATGCCAAGCATAGCCTGCCCTCACTGAGTACACACGATCTCGTACTTGATGCCGTCCGGATCCTTGAAATACAGCGCGTAATAGCCGGCCGGCGTGTATTCGGGGTACTCCCGTGGCGGGCTCACGATCGTGGCGCCGATGGCCTCGAGCTCCCGATGCAGCCGATCGACCTCGGCCCTGGACGTGGCCCTGAACGCCAGATGATGCAGCGCCCCGGGTTTCCGGCGATTGATGGTGTCGCCAGCGAAGGCTCGCCGCGACGAGGTGATCGCAAACCCCAGTCGCGGATGTTCGTACGACACGACGCGCTTCTCGTGGCGCTCGATGACGACATCGCTTCGCTTCCCCAGGTCGAAACCCAGGAGCGGCAGCATCCGGTCGTAGAAGGGCACGGCCGTGCCCATGTCTCTGACAGTGATCTCGATGTGGTCGATGAACGGTTCCATCGCTATCCGTCCTCGCGTGACCGAATAGTCCTACGATTCACCCGTTCTGGTCGAGAGGCCGAAAGGCGCCTACGCGGGGCACCAGCTGACCAGGCTTGTCAGCACAAAGGCCTCGGCCACGATGCCTGAGAGCACAGCCACCGTGCCACTGATCTGCCCGCCAAGGTACAGGGCGAGGATCACCACGGCACCAGCCGTGCGAAGAATCCGATCGGTCGTTCCCATGTTCTTTTTCAAGGAGCGCGCCTCCAGCGAACCGCAGTGTACGCGCACAGGCTCCCGGCTTCTGGCTTCAGGCTTCGGGGCTTGGGAAGCCGCCGCGACAGCGCAAAAGAAAAGGGCGCTGGTTGTTCAACCAGCGCCCTTCTCATTTTCCGTGCTGATCTAGGCAGCCTTTTGGCTGGCGTGGCCGTCGAGCGTGGGGCCGAGAGTGCGACCAAAGATTCGTCGAAGACGACTCTGCTACCCGCCATTACGATACTTGAACGCATATCTCGCGATGCGATCGAGTAGTACTCCGCTCAGTGCAAGGCGACCTGTTCGTCGATCCACAGCCTGAGCGAGGGTCACTATAAGCGACTGCCAGCCCCCGTTCGACTTCGTCTGCGGCAGTTGGCGATCAAGTTCGGCGATTTCCGATCCATTTAGAAAGACAACCATGGTGATTGCGTCTCCTGCGGCGCCGGTCCCGCTGCGGGGCCGCCATTGCAAAGCCAAGCGGCCAACGCCGCCGTGCGGGCAAAGTTGTATGCGCGGGAGATGAGGTCGGAAAGACCGTCTGATGCGCCCCCGGGGATCTGGTAATGGCCCGGTAGCGGCGGCTCCGCAAAGGTGCCGCCAGTTCTCCAATCGTTCTGACCGTCGTTCAGCGCTCTTTCGAGTGAACTCGGTCCTCTTACGCTCGCCGGGCTCAATCTGAGCCCGGCGTAAATCCAGATATCAGACGGGTCTAAAGACCCGCCTCTACGAAAGCCCTCCAGGCCTAGAGCCCAAAGCCGAGAGCCTAGAGCCTTCTGTCTATGCGCAGCCTGACGTCGTGCCGCAGTTCGAGCACTTGTAGCAGCTGCCGCTGCGGATCATGATCGACCCGCACGTGCTGCACGGCGGCGCGTCCGTCTGGTTCTGCATCGCCGCGAACGAGCTCGGCTTCGCTGGCCTGGCCTCGGGAGCCGCCATGGCCGCCGGAGCTGGAGTCGTCACCGTGACCTTGGCCACCGGCACTTCCGCCGCCGGCTCCTCGCGCATGTTCACGCCGGCGCGGAACTGCGCCTCGCTGGAGAGGAACTTGGACGCCATCCACCGGAAGATGTAGTCCACGATCGACTTCGCGAACCGCACCTCGGGGTTCTTGGTCATCCCCGACGGCTCGAATCGCGCGTGGCTGAACTTGTCTACCAGCACCTGCAGCGGCACACCGTACTGCAGCGAATAGGAGATCGCCTGCGCGAACGCGTCGGCAAAGCCCGAGATGGTCGAACCTTCCTTCGCCATCGTCAGGAAGATTTCTCCCGGCGTGCCGTCGTCGAAGAGGCCGACGGTGATGTAACCCTCGTGTCCAGCGATGTCGAACTTGTGCGTGATGGCCTGACGCTCATCTGGCAACTTGCGCCGCTTCGGCGTCTCGACGATCTTGACGACTTCCTTCACCACTTCCCGCACCTCGAACGCGGCCCCCGCGTTGCGCGTGTCCGCCACGCCGGCCTTCGACGTGTTGAGCGGCTGCGTGCGCTTGCTGCCATCACGGTAGATCGACACGGCCTTGGCGCCAAGCCGCCACGACTCGAGGTAGGCCTGCTCGATGTCCTCGACCGAGGCCTCGGTGGGCACGTTCACCGTCTTGCTGATGGCGCCCGAGATGAAGGGCTGCGTGGCGCCCATCATCTTGATGTGGCCCATGTAGTGGATGGAGCGCTCGCCCTGCGTGGCCTTGAACGCGCAGTCGAACACCGGCAGGTGCTCGTCCTTGAGGAACGGCGCCCCTTCGATGGTCTCGTGCTCGTCGATGAAGTGGATGATCGCTTCGATCTCGGGCTTGGTGTAGCCGAGCTTCTCGAGCGCCATCGGCACGGTGCCGTTGACGATCTTCATGAGACCGCCGCCCACCAGCTTCTTGTACTTCACGAGCGCGATGTCCGGCTCCACACCGGTCGTGTCGCAGTCCATCATGAAGCCGATGGTCCCAGTGGGCGCCAGCACGGTGGCCTGGGCGTTGCGATACCCGAAGTCCTCGCCCAGCTCCACCGCCTCGTCCCACGCCTGCTTGGCGCCGGCATAGAGATCGGCCGGCACGTGCTTCGCGTTGATCTCGCCCACCGCTTCGCGGTGCTTGCGCATCACGCGCAGGAACGAGTCGCGGTTCCGCTCGAAGCCGCCGAACGGGCCGCCGTGGTCGCGCGCGATCCGCGCCGACTGCGCGTAGGCCTCGCCGGTCATCACCGCGGTGATGGCGCCGGCATAGGCACGACCCTCGTCGCTGTCGTACGGCAGGCCGCGCGACATGAGGAGCGCACCCAGGTTGGCGTAGCCGAGGCCGAGCGGGCGGTACTCGTGGCTGTTCTTCTCGATCGCCTTGGTCGGATAGCTCGAGTTCGGGACGATGATCTCCTGCGCCGTGATCATCACGCGGCACGCCGCCTTGAACCCGGCCACGTCGAACTCACCGTCCTCGCGCACGAACTTCATCAGGTTGATCGACGACAGGTTGCACGCCGAGTCGTCCAGGAACATGTACTCGGAGCACGGGTTGCTGGCGTTGATGCGCGCGGTCTCGGGGCAGGTGTGCCACTCGTTGACCGTGGTATCGAACTGCATCCCGGGATCACCACACACCCAGGTGCCCTCGGCGATCTGCCGCATCAGGTCGCGCGCCTTGTAGGTGTGCACCGGCGCCCCGCCCACCACCGCTTTCGTCGTCCAGTCGCCGTCGTCGAGCACCGACCGCATGAAGTCGTCGGTCACGCGCACGCTGTTGTTGGAGTTCTGGAAGAAGACCGAGGTGTAGGCCGTGCCCGTGAACGAGCCGTCGTAGCCGGCGTCGATGAGCGCCCACGCCTTCTTCTCTTCCTCGACCTTGCAGTTGATGAACTCGACGATGTCCGGGTGCTCGGCGTTGAGGATCACCATCTTCGCCGCGCGGCGCGTCTTGCCGCCCGACTTGATGACGCCGGCAAACGCGTCGTAGCCCTTCATGAACGACACCGGCCCCGACGCCGTGCCGCCGCCAGCCAGCAGCTCCTGCGACGAGCGGATCGCCGACAGGTTGCTGCCGGTGCCCGAGCCGAACTTGAACAGCATGCCCTCGGTCCTCGCGAGCGTGAGGATCGAGTCCATGGTGTCCTGCACGGCGTTGATGAAGCAGGCCGAGCACTGCGGCGCCTTCTCGAAGCCGCAGTTGAACCACACGGGGCTGTTGAAGGCGGCCTTCTGGTAGACGAGCAGGTGCTTGAGCTCGTGCGAGAAGCTCTGGAGCGCCTCCTCGCTGGCGAAGTATTTCTGCGCGCGGGCCCAGCCGGTGATGGTGTCCACCACGCGGCCAATGAGCTGGCGCACGCTGCGCTCCCGCTCGGGCGATTCCATCTGACCGCGGAAGTACTTCGAGACGACGATGTTGGTCGCCTGCTGCGACCACGACTTGGGAATCTCGACGTCGCGCTGCTCGAAGACCACCTTGCCCTTCTCGTTGCCGATCACCGCGGAGCGGTTCTCCCACTCCACCTCGTCGAAGGGGTCCACCCCGGCCAGCGTGAAGTAGCGCGGGAACTCGAGCCCGAGCGCCTTGGTATCCGGCGCCTTGGCGGGTTCAACCTGCTTCTTCGCGCGCGTCCCGGACTCGACCCCTCCACCGTGGGATGCGGCCTGCTGGCCGGCGGCGACGGCTTCGCGAGCTGGGCCTGTTTCCATCATTTCCTCCGAACTCAGGACGCAGCTACCCCTGGACTGCTGTCCTGGACGCGTAATGTTGTTGTTGCGCCCGTACTCTGGCGGGCTTGGCTTACCGGACGCTGGGAGGAGCCGGTCTCAAACCTTTCGAGCGCAGGGCGCAATTGTTGGCGCGTGTGACGGCTTTGTCAAGCTGTAAACCACAAGATGTTGCGCTTTTCTTCTAGGGCAATCGCAATATCTAGACGCAATTGTACTAGGAAGGACACCAGGGCGCGAGCCCGCGGCGGGTCTGAAGACCCACACTACATACCTCAGCGGCGCGGCCCATAGTGCGGTGGCGGCTGCCCTACCTCGAGCGCGCCGATGTCCGGCGCGCGGCCCGTGAAGCCCTCGGTGACGGTCGGCAGAGCCACGCCTCGGTCCACGGCCGCCGACCCGGGCTTGAGGCGGAAATCGAACTCGTCGGCCCGGTAGATCCGCTGGATGGTGGTCGCGTCGCGCGCGTCCAACCGGCGGACGTTCTCGAAGATGTCGTAGTCCACCACCACGCTGTGCTGGTCCTGTCCCGTCGCCTTGCTGTACTCCGCGAGCGTGCGGAACTCGTGCTTCTGCAGCGCGGCCTCGTGGCCGGGGCCGGTCATGTCCGCCAGCGCGAACGGCGGCGGCGCCGCCCACAGGAACGAGGCGTCCACGCCGGCATTGGGCCGGAACGCGTTGTAGTCCGACGACGAGTAGTTGGTCATCGTCGACACGTTGAAGATCGCGGGCGCCGCGTTCTGCCCGAGCATCAGATTGTTGCGCCAGTGAACGTTGGAGGCGAGCGCCGCCTGGGTCTCCGACAGGATGGTGTTGTTGTAGAACACCGCGCCGGCCGACCCGTTGGTCAGCCGCGTGGAACCGCCCGGCAGGTTGTAGGCGATGTTGCGGATCCAGTAGACGGGGCCGCCGAGCGCGGGCTGGTTGCAGAAGGCGTGCGACGCGTGGTTGAGAAAGAGGTTCCGCAGCACGCGGATGTTGTGCATGCCGCCGTCGGCCTCGATCGGGTTGTCGTGCGAGCTGGAGATGTAGTTGTTGTAGAAGTCGATCGCCACCGGCCGGCGGTCGAAGAACTCGCGCGGCGGGTAGTGCGGGCCCGCCGGAATGCCGGGGCCGGTGGCCACCGACCCGTCCGGGTTGCCGTAGGTCTCGATGTTGATGCCGTCGTGGAAGTCGATGATGTGGTTGTAGGCCACCACGTGGCCGGGCCCATACAGCTTCACCGCTACGTACGACGCCATCTTCGGCGGGAACACCTGCCCCTCCACGCCGTTGAACTTCGCCCACAGCGCATCGCCCGCCCAGCCGATCAGGTGCTTGGGATCGTTGCGCCCGAGGAATGTGCTGTCGGCGATGTAGAAGTTGGACGAGCCGGCGAAATTGGTGAAGACGCCGGAGCCCACGTTCTCGAAGCGTGTCCGCTTCACCGTGAGCCCCTTGGCGCCGGCGATGAACTGGGTGCCGGCCAAAATGCCGTACTCGGCGTTGCGGATGGTGAGCCCCTCGAAATAGGTGTAGTCGGCGGCGCGCACGTCGAACACCGCGAAGCCGCCGTCGCCGTCGAAGATCACCTCGCCGTCGCCGGCGGCCTTGATGGCGATCGGCTTCTCGGCGGTGCCCTTCGCGGTGAGGTAATACGTGCCGTCGAGCGGCACGGTGCGGTTCACCGCGGCGTTGTTCGTGTACTCGAAGCGGTTGTACTTGTAGGTGCCCGCGTGCACCAGAACGGTGTCTCCCGGCTGAACCCGCGGCCGGCCCGACGTGGCCCAGTCGGTGCCGGCGCACCAGAAGTTGTAGGCGCACATCAGCCCTTCGAACGACGGCTCGGCCTTCGTGCCCTTGAAGCCGTGCGGGTAGACGTGAAACACGCGGCCGCCGGCCGCCGGCATCGGCTCGGCACGCGTGCGCACCGTGACCACGCGGCGCCCGTCGCCGCTGACGCCGTCGGGATCCGACAGCAGCAGCCGCACTTCGTACGGCGTGTCGGGCTCGAGGTCGAGCACGCTGCCGGCGAACATCGGCGGCAGCACGACGTCCACGCGTGATTCCGCGTAGATGCGCTCGCCGCCGATGCGCAGCAGCGGCAGCGCCGTGCGCCACTCCGTGGTGCCCGCCTTGCGGAATGCCACCGTCACGCTGGCGTTGCGGTTGGCGTCGCCGCTGATGAACCACTCGAAGCCGAGATTGATGAGCGTGGCCGGCTCGACGACGAGCTCGCCGGCGCTCACGCCGTTCGCCGGCCGTGGCTGTGCCGTCAGAACAGCGCCGAGGATCACGACGAGAATCGCTGCTGGGGTGTTACGCACGACCCAGAGTATAGGGGCCCCTCTGCTTAGTCTGCCTTCTTAGCCGCCGAGCTGAGAGGCGAGCATGGCCGCCTTGTCGGCGAGCGTCGACGCGAAGACGAAGTTGCGCTCCTTGAGCGCCTGCTCCGCCTGCTCGGCGAAGCGCTTCGCCTGGTCGTACTGCGAGCGGCCTTCGTTGCTCAACCGGCGGTAGTCCACGCGATTGAGGTCGCGCGACGCGCGCGTCAGGAGATCTTTCACCTGGCGCTCGGCGGTCGCGTCGGCGGCCGACGGCGCGGCGCGCAGCTCGCGCGCCGGTTCCGGCGCGGGTGAGGCGGCCACCGGCGGCGGCTCGGGCTCGGGTTTTGCCGCTTCGGCCGGCGGCGGGGGCGACCGGCGGGCGGGCGGCCGCGCCGCGGGCTTGGGCGGCTCGGCGTCGGCGATTTCCGGCGGCGGCGCCTGGACGGGAATCGGCTCCTCCGGTGGCGCGAACACGCGCGCCGGCGGCAGCGGCATCGCCAGCGGCGGACCGTCGGCCACGACGAGTGGCTTGGTCTTGGCGCAGCCGCTGGCGGCCCCCGCGGCGATCGCCACGGCCGCCAGGAACCGGCCCGCACGTCTCATTCGAGCGCTCACCTGCTCATACCTCTGCGGCCTGCGGCAGCAGCACGCGGAAGGTCGTGCCGCGTCCCTGCGTGGACTCTACTTCGATTTCACCGTCATGCAACTGCACGATCCGGTACACCATCGACAGGCCGATGCCGGTCCCATGATCCTTCGTCGTGAAGTACAAATCAAAGATCTTCGGCAGGTGCTCCTTGGCGATGCCGACGCCGGTGTCCTCCACGCGAATCTCGACACGCTGGTGTGACAACGGCGCGCACTTGATGCGCAGGGATCCGCCCTGCGGCATGGCCTGACAGGCGTTGATCGCCAGGTTCAGGAACACCTGCCGCAGCATCCCGGCATCGCCGTTGACCGCTGGAATCGACGCCGGGCACTCCATCGAGACCTTCACGCCGTTCTTCCTCGCCTCCGGCTCGACGATCGGCTGGATGGCCGCCAGCAGATCCGGCACGCGCACCGGCGCCAGCCGCAGGTCCTCAGGACGCGTGAACTTGAGGAAGCCCTGCACCACGCCGTCGAGCCGCCGGATTTCGTTCTCGATGACTTCGACGTGCTCGAGCGCGCTTTGGGCGGCGGGCGGCAGCGCGGCGGCCACCGGGGCCACTCCCGCCAGCCCGAGCGTGCCGGTTCCCGCCGCGGCCACCGCCTGCGGCTGAGCGGCCTGGGCGGCGCTGCGGATCTTGGTCCGCAGCAGCTCGAGGTGGATGATCATCGCGTTCAACGGGTTCTTCACCTCGTGCGCGATGCCGGCGGTCAACCGGCCCAGCGCCACGAGCTTGCGCGAATACGCCAGCATCGACTGGACGCGCGACATATAGGTGACGTTGCGCGCGACGAGCAGCACGCCCACGAGCTCGCCGCTCGTGCCCGTGATCATCTGCGTCATCAGCAGCAGCTCGACGTCCTCCTGCAGGGTCGCCTGCACCGGCCCGCGCGACTGGTGCGAGGCGAGCGTCTCCTCGATGATGGTGCGCGCCGGGTGGCCCACGGGCAGCAACGTCGCGATGGGCTTGCCGATCGTGTCGGTGGCGAAGGTCGCCTGCATCGCGGGGTTGCTGAAGAGCAGCTCGCCCGCCGGGTTGATCAGCGCCACGGCGTCCTCGAGGTGCTCCACCGCCACCTGCAGGTTCGCCTTCTGGCCGGCCAGCGCGGAGCGGTCGGCGGACAGCTGCTGGCTGACGGTGTTGAAGAAGGAGCCGAGCTCGCCGAACTCGTCGCCCGGCGGCAGATCGAGCGTCACGCCGAACTCGCCGCGGCCGAGGCGCGTGAGACCGCTGCGGATCACGTGGATGGGCCGCAGCAGCCGCTCGGCCAGTAAACCGGCCACGAGCACGGCCACGAGCAGCGCCACCACCGCCACGATGAGGGTCTGCGTCAACCAGCCCGAAAGCGCGCTGCGCATCAGCAACGTGGAGACGCCGACGCGAATCGACCCGAACGGCTCATCGTCGAGGATGAGCGGCTGGTTCACTTCGAGAGTGCGCCCCTCCGTCGAATAGATCACCTGCAGCTGCCGGATGGGGCCACCCTTGACGATCGGCTCCAGGTCCTCGCTCGGCGGCAGCGGGCGGCCGATCAGGGCGCTGTCGCTGCTCGCCACCACGATGCCGGCGCGATCGATCACGGAAGCGCCGGTGAGGCTCTCGCCGTAGAGGCTCGACTGCAGGATCGATCGCAGCCCGGGATCGTCGCGCAGGCCGATGTAGGGATCGGAGCTGGCCGGCACCACTTCGAAGGCGCGCTGATAGATGGCGAGCGCAATCAGCTTGCCCCGCGACAGGCTCTCGTTCATCACGAGGCTCGCCACCATCGCCGCCGCGAGACCACTGAGCAGCACCACCGACATCCCGACGATGGCGGTCACGCCTGCGATCTGTTTCGCGCGGATTCCAAGACGCATCGGCGGTGGCTCGCAGGGCTGGTCCGGGTGAGTGGGGCCGGATCAGCGGTTCGAGACGACTTCTTCCTCGTTCTTCGCGGGCCCGCGCCCGCGCAGCTTGTTCAACTTGTTGTGCAGCGTCTTGAGGCTGATGCCGAGAATCTCGGCCGCCCGCGTCTTGTTGTCGCGCGTGTGTTCGAGCGTCATCAGAATCAGGCGGTTCTCTGCCTCTTCCACCGTCGTGCCTGGCGTGATCGAGAGCGCCGGCTTGACGGTGTCCGCGGTAGGCGCCGCCACCAGCGGCGGCAGGTGCTTGGGCTCGATGAACTGGCCCGAACACAGGATCACCGCACGCTCGATGACGTTGCGCAGCTCGCGCACGTTGCCGGGCCAGTTGTACTGCTCGAGGGCCTTCATCGCCGCCGGGTCGAGCGCCGAGACGGCCTTGCGGTTGCGGGCGTTGAACTCGGCGAGGAACGACTGGATGAGCAGCGGCAGATCTTCCTTGCGCCTGCGCAGCGGCGGCAGCTCGATGGCAAACACGTTCAGGCGGTAGTAGAGGTCCTCGCGCAGCTTGCCGCTCTTGACCGCGTCGGCCGGCACGGCGTTGGTAGCCGCGATCACGCGCACGTCCACCGCCTGCTCCTGCCGCCCGCCCAGGCGCCGGAACTTGCGCTCCTGCAGCACGCGCAGCAGCTTCACCTGCGTGGCCGGCGTCATCTCGGCAATCTCGTCGAGGAACAGCGTGCCGCGATCGGCCAGCTCGAAGCAGCCCTCGCGCCGGTCGAAGGCGCCGGTGAACGCGCCCTTCTCGTGCCCGAAGATCTCGCTCTCGAGGAGCGTCTCTGGAATGGCCGCGCAGTTGATGGGGACGAACGGCAACTGACTGCGTGGACTCAGCTGGTGAATCGTCTGCGCCACGAGCTCCTTGCCGGTGCCCGACTCGCCCCAGATCAGCACCGACGCCGACGTCGGCGCCGCCTGCTCGATCGTCTGATACACCTTGCGCATCTGCGAACTGGCGCCGACCATCTGGCCAAACGCGCCCTGGTCGCGCAGCTGCTTGCGCAGTACCTTGACCTCCCGCAGCGTATCCTGCCGCTCGACGATCTTGTCGAGCAGGATCTTCAGCCGCTGCGGTTCGATCGGCTTCGTCAGGTAGTCGTAGGCCCCTTCCTTGATGGCCTCGACCGCCGTTTCAACCGTGCCCTGCGCGGTCAGGATGACAATCGTGTACTCGCCGCCGTCGTTCGCCAGCGCCCGGAGCAGGTCCAGGCCGCTCATGCGCGGCATCACGAGGTCGCTGATGATGATGGTGGGACGAAATTCCGTGATCCGTTCGAGCGCTTCCTGGCCGTCGCTGGCGGACGCAGCCGTAAAGCCCCACGTGCGGACAAGTTCCGTCAGCCCCACGCGCGTCGCGGGTTCGTCTTCGACGATGAGCACGCGCTCGCCTGCTGTAGTGGTCATTTCCCCTCGATGGCCGCGGCGCCTGGGGACGCGCGGCAGCCATAAGTGCATGGTAGCGTGTTGTTTTTACATGGTCTAGCACAGCCATAGATACTTTCCGACACGGTTCATACTATTGGCTGCGCTGTGCCCGAGTCGAATTTGCCTCCGGAAACCTTTCCTTCGCCCGCCGGCATGACGCCGGATGCCCCTCCGGGCGAGGCGGCTCCCGCCGAACTAGGAGCAACGCCCCTGCCGTTGGCGCCCGCCGGGTCGCCAAAACTGCAGGCGCTCGGCGAAATGCTGCTCTGCTCCAGCCTCCCCACCCAGCTCGCCATCGGATGGACGCTGCGGCTGGCCGGATGGTCGCCCATGAACGCCGAGGGTGAGCTGCAACTGGGGTTCGTCACCGCGCTCACGCTCCTGGACACCGTCGCGCTCGTAGGCCTGATGGTCCTCCTGATGCGGGCACGGGGCGAACGGCCGGCCGCGCTGTGGCTCGGCGAGCGCCCCGTGCCTGGCGAGATCCTGAAGGGCATCGCGCACGTGCCCATCGTCTTCTCGATTGGCGCCGTCCTGCTCCTGAGCATCCGGGCGCTGACGCCGCAGCTGCACGACGTGGACGTGAACCCGTTCGAGGCGCTGGCTGGCAACAGCCTCACCGACGCGGCGATGCTGACGCTGGTGGCCATCGTCGCCGGCGGCGTACGCGAAGAGCTGCAACGAGCGTTTCTGCTCGACCGCTTCGAGCGCCATCTCGGCCCGGCGTGGGCCGGGGTGATCGTGCTGAGCACGGCGTTCGGGCTGGGCCATCTGCTGCAGGGGCGGGACGCCGCGATCGCCACCGGCGCGATGGGCGCGTTCTGGGCGGTGGTCTACCTGCGCCGGCGGAGCAGCGTGGCGCCGATGGTCAGCCACGCACTGTTCAATTCGTTAGAGGTGCTGATCATCACGACGATGAGGAGATGACGCCGGGAGCCAACAGCACTTCTCGCCTGCCGGCTCATGGCTCACGGCTCACGGCCTGGATGGCCAAGGGCATCTGCTTTCGTAGGGGCGGGTCTTTAGACCCGCCCGACCGGCGAAGGCCAGGATTCCGGTGTCAAAGACTGCGTGCGAATCGCCCCGGTGTGCGTCGTTCTTCTCTGCTTCGCGAGCTGCCAGTTCGTCGCGACCTATCAGATTGCGCCGTGGCCGCTACGACTGCACTTTCCGATGATTGCCAAGGGCCCCGAGGGGCCGCCAAGCGCCGACGCGATCGCTGCTGCGCCGACGGTCCACCTATGTGCTCTCAGCCGGAAATGGCACGGCAAACTCGTGCGGCTCAGGGGCGAAGTGTCACCGATCATCGACACGTGGGACATCGTGGACGCCGATGGATTGCCGTGCGGAGTGTCCTTCAGGCTGGACCCCGACATCGAGCAGCGGACACCAGAGACGTTTGAAAAATTCTTGAATGCGCCCGACGATCCGCCGCCGACGGTCAGCGTGGTCGGGCGATTGGGGTTTCACTTCACGATTTACGCAATCGACAGCGTCGATTGAACCTGGGCGGCGCGGGCGGGTCGTGAGACCCGCCCGGCCAGCGAAGGCCTCCTGCTAGAGGCCAAAGGCTAGAGGCTAGAGGCTCTCAGTGGCACACGATGTCGCCGTCGTCGATGGCGCGGCCGATGAGCGCGCCGGCGCCGGCGCCGACGATCGTCCCGAGCGTCTTGTATCCGCCGGGGGCGATGACGTTTCCGAGCACGCCGCCGGTGATGCCGCCGACGATCAGGCCCGTGGTGCCGTCGTCACGCTTGCAGTAGTAGCGGTTGTCGGAGCCGCGGTAGATCCTGTCGTCGCGGTGGAGCCGACGCGGACGATAGCGGCCGTCGCGCCGGTAGTGCTTCGACGCATCCCAGTACGCTTCACGGGCTTCTGCTTTCTCCGCCTTCTTGTAGTGCCCTCGGGCGCGCCCATACGGTTGCGCCACCGCGGGCAACACGCCGACGAATGACACGAGCAGCAAGGCCGCGATGGCCGATCTGAGACGATTCACCTGGACGCTCCTTCCCACGGCCCCGATTGGCCTGCCTCCCTCCACTTCAAGCGGCGTGCCGGTGGGAATCCCGGGCAGATTCGCGCTTTTCAAGGCATTGTCGCGGTATTCACGCTGACGAGTCGGCCACTCTGGAGGACAATCGAGGTCTCCTCCATGCGCGTCGCAAAACTTACCTCGACCAATCTGCACGACCCGGTTCTGCCGCTGGTGCGTCCCGTGCCAGTGGCCCTGAAGCAACGCCAGACCATCGCCGAGGCGCACGCGGCGGTGCGCGCCGTCCCGGCGGCGCGGCACGTACCGTACTTCTACGTGCTCGACGACGAAGAGCGCCTGGCCGGAGTGGTGAAGGCCGGCGACCTGCTGGTGGCGCAGCTCGACGAGCGCGTGGAGCGGGTGATGGTGCCCGGCGTCGTCGCCATTCCAAGCTGGGCGACCGTGCTCATCGCGAGCGAATATTTCGCGACGCGGAAGTTTCGCGCGTTCCCGGTCATTCACGACGACGGCACGCTGGTGGGTGGCGTGGACAAGGACGTGTTCACCGGCGACATCATCGAGGCGGCGCGCGAGACCTACGACGAGATCTATCAGCTGCTGGGCGTGCACGCCACCGCGATGGGGACGCCGTGGACGGCGTTTCTCGACCGCTTTCCCTGGCTGCTCTCGAACATCAGCGGCGGCCTGATGTGCGCCTTCATCGCCAGCCAGTTCGAGTCGATGCTGCAGCAGATCGTCGTGCTGTCGCTGTTCATTCCGATCGTGCTCGCGCTCGCCGAAAGCGTCAGCATGCAGTCGGCGACGCTCACGCTGCAGCGCCTGTCTAACGAGTCGCTCAAGCCCCGGCAGATCCTCCAGGCGCTGTGGCGCGAATCCCGCACGGCGGTCCTGCTCGGGCTGAGTTGCGCGGCGGTGGTCGCGGTCGTCGTGCTGGCGTGGCGGCGAAACGTGATGGGCGCGGTGGTAGTGGGCGGCGCGATCGCCGCGACGATGTTCACGGCGTGCCTCTTCGGCGTGCTGCTGCCCACGCTCGTGCGCGTGTTCAAGATCGATCCGCGCATCGCCGCGGGGCCGCTCGTCCTCGCCACCACCGACGTGGTGACGCTGATGTTCTACATGTGGCTGGGGACGGCGGTGCTGGGCGCCTCTAGCCTCTAGCCTCTAGCCTCTGGCCCCTGGCCCCTGGCCCCTGGCAAGAGCTTCCCGGCAAACGAGAGTAATACCTAGCCAAAGGCTGAAGGCTTTCATCGCGCGGGAATGATCACATCAGCGCGGTTGCGAAGGTCCCGCAGCCACTGATTGATCGTGCGCTGGCGCTGCTCGAGCCCGGCGCGCTCGCGCGCCAGCCCCTGCGCCCGGTCGAAGGGCGCGAGCTGGCCGTTGGTGGTGAACTCCTCCGGGTGGGCGCGGTAGTACTGCAGCACCTGCTCGTCGGTGAGCGGCACGGTGACGCCGAACCGCTGGTCGATGTAACCCTGAATGCGCAGGCGGTCCCGCGCGAGCAGGCGGACGTTGGCGGGCGTCAGCCCCGTGCGGCGCTCCACGTCCTCGAGCGATCCGCCGGCGCGCGTGCGCATCCGGTCGAGCTCGGCGTCAACCGCCTCCGCCGTGGGCTCGCTGGGCGGGAAGCGGTTGACCTCTTCGACCAGCAACGTCCGCTGCACCAGCTGCTCGACCGCGTCCTCCGAGTCCGCCGGCGCCTCGACGAGACCGACCAGCGAGTTGACGTGCACGTCGCTCAGCAGAATCACGGTGCCGTTCACCCGCGCCACGACGCGATCGATCAGCACTTGCGCCGCGCCCGGTCCGGCCAGGATGGCGACGAGGCCGACGGTCGCTGCCGCGCGCCGCAGACGCATCAGAAGGCCTGCCCCAGCGAGATGTGCCAGATGCTGCGCCGCTCGAGCCGCCCCGGCGAGAGCTCGCGGCGATCGAGCTTGAACCCGATGTCGAGACGAATGGGGCCGACGGGCGTGCCGATGCGGACGCCGAATCCGGCCGCGGGCCGGAGCTCGAAGAGCTCGAGGTCGCTCGCCCTGGCGACGACGTTGCCGGCGTCGAGAAAGCCCACGCCCTGCAGGCGGCGGGTCACCGCCACGCGCAGCTCGGCGTTCAGCACGATCACGCCGTTGCCGCCCGTCGGAAATCCGGTGTCGCTGATCGTGCTCTCGTCGCCGAGGCGATCGAGCGCGAAGCCGCGCACGGTGGTGTCGCCGCCGGCAAAGAAACGCTCGCTGGCGGGCAGGTCCTGCACCGTGTCCACGATCGGCTCGCCGTCGGGGCCGAGCAGCGGCTCGCCGCCGGGGCCGACGAGCGGAACTTCGCGGGGAAAGCCGTGCGCGGCCCCGACCCGTGCGGCCAGCGCCACGACGGTGCGGCGCGCCGTCGGCAGCTGGTAGAACTTCCGCCCCTGCACGTACGCCTTGACGAAACCGACCTCCGACCCGATCGCACGCGCCGACAGGTCCGCGTCCACGACCACGAGGGTGCCCTTCGCGGAATCGAGCACGTCGTCGCGCGAGTCGCGCAGGAGCGAGCCGGCAAACGTGGACAGGCGCACCTGGGGGAACAGGCGATCGATCAGCGGCTTCTGCGCGGGGTCGGTGATCTGCTCGTCGAAGATTTCCGTGCGCTGCAGCGAGTAGCGGCCACTGACGCTGTACAGCTGCGACAGGCGGAGGCCCGCCTCGGCGCGCGCCTCGCGGCGGAGGAAGTTGAAGCTGGAGCGGATGGCCTGCTCCATGATGCCGGTCACGAGCAGGTCGGCGCGGGTGTCCAGGATCCGCGGTTCCTTGAAGGTGCCGACCACGCGGTACTCGTTGAAGCCGTAGCGCCCCTCGGTCACCCTCAGGCCGCCCGTGGTCACCACCACGTTCCGCGAGCGGAAGCTGACGCGCGTGAACAGGTTCACCGAGCGGTTCTTCCCCCACAGGTTGTTCCGCCCGATCTGGAAGAAGCCGCGCGGCGCGAGCTCGAACTGCTCCACCGCGTCGCCGTCCGCATCGCTGCGCACGATGAAGGCGCCTTCGACGCCGGGACCGATCCCTATCACGGTCGGTTTCGCCTCCTCGACGCGCACGAAGATGTCGCGCCGCGGCTCGCTCGCGTGCGGCAGCTCCTCGATGGTCACGCGCCGGAACAGGCCCAGCGCGCCGAGCCGGATCCGGCTCTCGATGAGATCGGAATAGCCGAGCGGCTGCCCCGGCTTGACCAGCAGCTCGCGCTCGATGGTTTCCGGCTTGGTGCGCGTGTTGCCGACGATGATGACGCGGTCCACCAGCACCTGCGGCCCCTCGTCGATCACGAACGTGACGTCGGCCTGCGTGTCGTTGTCGGCGCCCGTCACCTCGGACCGCACCCCGACCTGGTTGTAGCCGCGGTTGCGGTATTCGAGGTCGATGCGGTCGCGGTCGGCGGCGAGCTCGCTTTCCGAGAAAGGGCGGCCCGGCGCCAGCAGCACCACGCCAGCAATCGTCGCCTCGGGCACGGCCATCGCGCCCTTGAACGCGACCGCCCGCACGACGGTGCGCGGACCTTCGATGACCCGCACGGCCACGTTCACGCGGCCGTCACCGCTGCCGGATGCGGCGGGCGCATCCACCGATTCGGCAGGCTCCACCTTCACGAGCGCGTGCCCGCGCGCCAGGTAGGCATTCCGCAACCGGGCCACGCCGGCGCCGAGGGCGTTCTCGGTGAACGGCTCGCCGTCCTTGACCAGCAGGAACTCACGCACCTCGGGCGCGGTCATCGAGGCGGCGCCCGTCACCTCGACGGTGCCAAACACGAAGTGCGGGCCGCGCCGCACGTCGAACGTGATGACGACGTCGCGCGGACCAGGCGTGCGCGTGTAGGAGGCGCGCGCCTGCCGGTAGCCGCGCCCGCGCAGGTAGACCTCGATGGCGCGCGCGGAATCCTCGAGCAGGTCCTCGTCGGCGGACGCCTCGGCCCGGATCGGCACCAGCCGTTCGCGCTCGCCCTCGGTGAGCGAGTCGCCGGTGAACGCCACCGTGACGCGCGGCCCGCGGGTCACGGAGACGCTGAGCACGGCCCCGTCCGGCGGGAAGAGCACGCCGTGGCTGGCGCGCGCCTCGTAGTAGTTGCGGCCGCGCATGCGATCGGTCCAGCGCTGCAGCTCACGGTCGACGGCCGCCCTCTCGTACGGCACGTCGGTGCGCAGGGCAGGCCGCTCTTCGAGCAGCCCCTGCTCCTCGGCGTCGAGCTGCGTGAGCT
This sequence comes from Vicinamibacterales bacterium, assembly GCA_035646375.1. GTDB lineage: Bacteria > Acidobacteriota > Vicinamibacteria > Vicinamibacterales > UBA2999 > DASYRM01. Next base: position 6,456 of record DASRPM010000192.1, on the reverse strand, counting down.
GCACGTCCACGATCGTCGGGCGCGGGCCTGCCTGCACGTGCATCACGAGCGTGGCGCGATCGGGGTCGTGGGTCGGCACCACCTCGCCGCTCACGTTCGCCGTCGGATAGCCGCGCTCGCGGTAGAGCGTCCGCAGGAGCGCCGCCACGTTCTCGACCTGCGCCGCGCGCGGAATCTCGCCGAATCGATCCTCGACGGTTCGCCGGAGATCGCCCTCCGGCAGGCCGAGCATGCCGCGGAACTCCACGCGGTCCACCGGGTGCGCCGGCATCAGCCGGTAGGTCAGGCGCACGCCGCCGCGACCCGACGGCTCCGACAGCACCTGCACGTCGTCGAACAGATTGAGGTTCACCAGGTGGGCAATCGTCTCGCGCACCTGCCGCATCGACAGCGGCTGGCCGACGGCGGTCTCGATGAGGCCCGTGATCGCCGGGTCGACGACGGGACGTCCTTCGCGTTCGGAGCGGATCTCGTCCACCACGGGCACGGCCGCGGGCCCCGGCGGCGGCGCCTGGGCCGCACCGGAGGGCGGCGCCAGCAGGGCGAGCGCCAGCACGACCCCGGCGGCAGCCGGGCGGGCCGTCAAAACGCGCGTCTCATCCGTACGTCGAGCGCGTAGGTGCCGTCTTCGTTGCGCGACAGAATCCACGAGAACTGATCCGTCTGATCGTATTCGAGCAGGACGATCTGATCACGCGTGGAGGACGACAAGCTCCGGGAGTACGTCAGATAGAGCCGGGTGGACAGGCGTTTACCGATGGTGAGCCGCGCCCCGGGGTCAAGCCGCGACGACTGGGCGTTGGGGTCCACGAGCGACGGCGTCAGCTGGAAGGTGTCCACGCCGAGCGCCTGCTGCGCCACCCGGTCCACCTCGTTGGTGACCGCGCCGGTGAGAACGCGCGTGGCCCGCTCGCGTATGAGCTGCTGTTGCGGGGTGACGTCGGTGCTGTAGCGCCGGAACTCCACGTCCTGGCCGGGCGTGACGTCGCTGAAGAGCAGCGCCAGGATCTCGGCCTCGGGCAGCGGCGGATCCGACGAGAAGCCGGGGAGGGCGCGATCGACCGTGCCGTTCAGCGTGATGGTGACGCGGTAGGTTTCCCCGGGTACGCGGACCTGTGCTTCCATCTCGAAGTCCATGAACGGATCGAACTTCGTGGGGTTGGCCTGATCCATCGACCCGCGCGTGATGCGGTAGCGCTTGCCTTCGAACAGGAACTCGCCGCGATCGACCTCGGCGCGGCCGAAGATCTGCGGACGGTCGTAAGTGCCGCGCAGCTGCATGTTGGCGCGCGCCACCAGCTGCACGACGTTGTTGCGCACCTGCAGCGTGGAAGGCGCGTTGATCTGGACGTCGTAGCGCAGCGGCAGCGTGGTCTGCGACGGCCCGGCCGCCCCGCCCGCCGCGGCCGCCGCCGCACCGAGCTCGACGAAGTTGTTGCCCAGATTGAACGGCCGCGTGTAGACGGCCTCGCGGACGTCCACCGTGCCGCTCAACGTCGCGGCCGCCGGCGTGCCCCGGACCGCGAGCTGCGCGTCCGCGATCGAGCGCACGCCTTCGGGGAAGCGCAGGCGCATCTGCTCGCCGGTCATCGTCACGTCGATGCGGCCGAGCTGGTAGCCGTCGAGGCCGATCGTGCCGCCAAACGCCACCGGGCCGCCGCCCAGCCGCGCCGTCAGCTCGTCCAGGCGAATGGTGCGCGAATCGAAGCGGATCGGGCCGAGGATGTTCTCGAGCGCGTTCGGCAGGTCGAAGTGGCGGATGCGGCCGTTCTGCACCGTCATGGCGCCGTTGACGAGCGGCGCGCTCAGGTTGCCGTCGAGCGTCGCCTGCAGCGACGCGCGCCCCGAGCTGCGCACGTTGCTGAGGAACCCCTGCAGGAGGCCGAGGTTGGTGTCGCCGCGCAGGCGCACCGCGATGCGCTCGTCGTGCAGGTTGGCGGTGCCGCTGATCTCGAGCTCCGTATCCTCACCGGCGAGACGGAAGTCCGCGAAGCGGATGATGTGTCGATCGAGGGCAATGTGGATCGGCGCGGCGTTCCGAACCTGATAGTCGAAGAGCCGCGCATCGAGGCGGTCCACGGTCGCGTCCACGAGCAGGTGATCGAGGTCGGCCAGCTCGCCGACCACGCGAATGCTGCCGCTCGCCACCGCCGTCGTGTACGGCGAGAGCCGCGGCTCGAACGCGCGGATGTACGGGTCGAGCGACGTGTCGGTGATGCGGAACGAGAGCTCCGTATCCATCTCGGGCGTCAGCGCCACGCGGCCCGAGCCCGAGATCGAGAGGCGCGACGACGCCACCTCGAGCTTCACGGTCATCAGGTCGCCGGTGACGCCGATCTCGCCGGTCATCTGCCCGATGCCTTCGTCGCCGGCAAAGAGATCGCGCACGGTGGTGCGCACGGTGTAACGCGGCGCGTCGAAGCTGCCGCTGCCGCCCGCGGTGAAGTCGATGAGGCCCGAGAGCGGCACCGAGGTCTTCTTCGACAGGCTCACCGCCTCGATGGGGATCGCACGCCCGTCGAGATTGAAGGAATAGGTGCCGTTCCAGCCCACGTAGGCCGCGCCCGTGCCGCGCCCGTCGCCCTTGGCGATCTGGATGCTGTCGAGACGCACGCCATCGCCTTCGAACCGCACCGAGGCGTTGGCCGAATCGAAGGGTTCGCCGTAGGCCACGCCCTTCGTGATCGTCATGGTGCCGAACCCGAGCGGGCGCTGGTACGGACCGTACGGGTGGAACTCGCCCGTCAACACCCCATCCACGTTGTAGTCGAGGATGCCGAACGCACGGCGGAGGTTCTCCACCGGCCAATTGGTCACCCGGATCCGGGCGTTGATCTCCTCGCCGCCATCCCGGCGTGGGAAGCCGGCCGAGAAGCGGCCGTCGGCGCGAATCTCCCCGCCGCCCGAGCCGATCACCACGTCGGTGACGTCCACGTAGCTGTTCTCGACGACCGCCTTGCCCTTCACCGCGCCCCAGTCCACGCCCCAGGCGCGCATGTGCTCGCCGGACAGCACGCCCTCGATGCGCGGGCTCTTGAACGCGTTGAGCATCGTGCCGTCGAACGTCCCGTAGCCGCCGATCTCGATGGCGCCGGTCTGGGCGCCGAAGGCGGTGAGGATGCCGGCCATCAGGCGGTCGCTCTCCTGCCAGTCGGAGGTGGTGACATGGAACGGAATGCGCGAGTCGTTGCCGTAGGCCGTGCTGCCCTCGAACTCCACGAGCGTGGTGGGCGTGGCCAGGCGGCTGCGGCCGAGGCGAATCCAGTCCGGCTCGATCGTGTAGGTCATCGCCCCGCCCAACGGCACGGGCTCGAGCGGGCGGTGGTTGCTGAACGGACCGAACGGCTCGCCCGCGGCCTCGCGCGCCGCGATGCGGTCCACCGGAATCTCCCGCGTCTGCAGCTCGGCGCCGTCGGGCGGCGTGACCTGCAGCTCGCCCTCGCCCTTCTTGTCCGCCCAGCGGCCGCGCGGCCACTCGAGATGGTTGCGCCCCGACGCCGTGCCGGCCAGGCGCATGCCCTGCATCTCGAGGTAGTCGCTGAACGTCTCGAGGTCGATGGCCTGATAGGCGGCGTCGAACGTGTAGATCGGCGTGACGCCCGCCTGTCCGAGCGGCGCCATCGTGTACTTCAGATCGAGGTCGCCGCCGTAGAACGTGCTCGTGGTGTCGGTGACTTCGAGGGACTCGGGCACCCATTTCAACGCCCCGCGCAGATCGCCGAAGTGCAGGGTGTTGAGGCCGGCGGTGTGGCTCTTGAAGGTGCCCTTCAGCTCACGTCCGGTGCGGACGCGGCCGCCCGGCATCGTCTCGCGAAACAGGTGGAACGTGCCCGTGAAGGTGCCCTTGCCCGACAGCGAGAAGTCGTTCTTGGCGAAGAAGATCTTCCGCATCCACGGAAAGTCGATCTCCGACTCCATGCGGTACATCTGCTCGGGGAAGTAGTTCAGGTTCGTATCGCCGACGAGGCGCGTCCGGGTGCCGTCGGTGTCGAGATCGATGTGGGAGAACAGGAGCCGGCCGCCGTCGACGGTGAAGGCCGAGTTCATGTCGAGGTCGAACGGCTCGTAGTCCTGGATCTTCGCCGTCCCGCCGCTGAACTTCGCCAGGCCGCGATACTGCTCGTTCACGCGCGCGACGGTGATGTCGAGACGGCGGGTGACGACGCTCCACGGCGTCCCGTAGTCCGTGTAGGTGGTCTCGCCGTTGCGGGCGCGCACGTAGCGCAGCGTCGTGGTCCAGGCGCTGCGGCCGCGCGGGCGGCCGCGGCTGAAGCCGGGAAAGCTGTTCTTGCCGTCCGGGAACTGCTCCATGAACATCGCCCAGCCGTCCATGTCGATGGAGCTGAGGACGACGCGGCGCGCGAAGAGCGGACCCCACTGCAGACCGACCCGGAGCCGCTTCACGGTCAGGAATGGCGGCGACTGCGGCGTGAGGCCTTCGATGACGAAGTCGTCGAGCTCGAACTGCCCGTTCCACAGCCGCACGCTGAGCCGGCCGATGTGCATCGGCCGCTCGACGAACCTCGACCCTTGTGTCTCCGCGAGATTCTTCAGCGCCGGACCGAGGTCCACTCTCACGGCGGTGACCACGGCGACCGCGACCGCCACCGCCAGCGTCGCGACGGTGCGGCGCCAGATGACGCGGGTCCGCTGGGTCAGCGGGTGCGAAAAGACGGCGACGAGGGACTTCAGCGTCACGCGGGATACAGTCCGTTCTTTACTCGATCACGACGAGCACGGCCTGCGCCTCGACCGAGGCGCCTTCGGTCACCCGGACCTCGCGCACCGTACCAGCGCGCGGCGCCCGCAGCTCGTTCTCCATTTTCATCGCCTCGACCACCACGACGCCCTGCCGCGCCTCGACGGCCATGCCCGGCGCCACCAGCACTTTCACCACCCGGCCGGGCATCGGCGCCAGCACGCGCCCGTCGTCGCGGCCGGCCGCACTCTGTCCGCCAAGACGCCCGCGCAGGCGCTGCGCCGACGTGCGCAGGCCGGCCGGAACCACCCGCCCGTTGAGGTGCACCTGGCAGGTGCCGCCGGTGGCCGGCTCGAACATCACATCGTAGCTGCGGCTGCCCGCCGGCGGGCCGCCCGCCTGGCCGGCCACCAGCAGCGACCAGCACTCTCCGGCACGCACCATCGACGCGCGCCAGACACGGCCATCGATCGTCACCCGCCAGGCGTCGCCGTCCGCCGCGACATCGACCGACCACGGCTGTCCGCCGGCGTCAACCTCGAATCTCACCCCCGCAGCCCCTCCCGGCGTGCGGTCGCTCTCCACCCGGCCCGGGGCACGATCGCCGCGCCGGCGGCGGGGCGGCCGGGCGGGCCGGGTGCCGGGGCCGTGGACAGTTTCGTACTCGTCACCGCCGCCCGGAGCGCCACGGCCATGGCCGCGACCTCCGTATCGGACAGATCCGGCGCCTCGAAGGGCTCGCCACGCCGCGAGTGCAAGAGTTCGTCCAGATAGCCCGTGTGGAATTCCCCCCGGGCAAAGGCCGGCTGGCGCAGCATCCAGCGGAAGAAGGGCAGCGACGTGCGGACGCCCGACACCTCGTATTCCCGCAACGCCCGCGTCATGCGGGCCATCGCCTCTTCCCGTGTGGCGCCCCACACGGCCAGCTTCGAGACGAGCGGGTCGTAATAGATCGAAATCTCCGAGCCGGCCTCGACGCCGCTGTCGTCGCGCACGCCGGGTCCGTCGGGCGCCTGCAGGTCGAGCACGCGCCCGGGCGAGGGCAGGAAGCCGGCGTCGGGGTCCTCGGCGTAGACGCGGCACTCGATCGCGTGGCCGCGCGGCGTGACGGCGTCCCGCGGCGCGAGGTCGAGCCGCTCTCCGCGCGCGATGCGGATCTGCCAGGCCACCAGGTCCACGCCGGTCACGAGCTCGGTGATCGGATGCTCGACCTGCAGCCGCGTGTTCATCTCGAGGAAGTAATAACGTCCCTGCTCGTCCACCAGGAATTCAATCGTGCCGGCGTTCGTGTAGCCGACCGACGAGGCCACGGCCGCGGCCGCGCGGGTGAGGCGCTGCCTGAGCCGCGCGGAGACCGCCATCGACGGCGTCTCTTCGATCACCTTCTGATGCCGCCGCTGGATCGAGCACTCGCGCTCGACGAACGGCACCACGGTGCCGTGCTGATCCGCCAGGAGCTGCACCTCGATGTGCCGCGGACGCGCCAGGCGCCGTTCGAGGTAGATGGATGAATCGCCGAACGCGGCGCCCGCCTCGGAGCGAGCGGCGCGAATGGCGGCCGGCAGCTCCTCGCCCGTCGAGACGATGCGCATCCCCTTGCCCCCGCCGCCAGCGACCGCCTTGACCATCACCGGGTAGCCGATCTGGTCGGCGAGCGCCGCAACCGCGGCGTCGGGTACATCGCCGGCAAGGGGCGCATCGGTGCCGGGCACGACGGGAACGCCTGCCCTGGTGGCGGCAGCGCGTGCGGCGGTCTT
>DASRPM010000191.1:0-12319 GCA_035646375.1 Vicinamibacterales bacterium | reverse complement strand
GGACCGGAGCGAGAAGAGCGGGATCAGCATCCCGGCGCGTCTCGAGGAGATCACGCGGCCTCCGCGAAGCGCAGCGTGCGCGCGAAGGCCTCGGCAAACGCCGCCTCGGGGACGAGCAGGCTGACGACCAGAAACGCCTCGTGCTCGAAATCGAAGAAGTATCCGGGGTGCACCAGGATCCGCTCGCGCGACAGCAGGTCGAGCACCAGCGCCTCCTCGCCCCGCGTGGCCGGCACGCGCACGACGGCGGACCAGCCGCCTTCCACCGGCAGCAGATCGCAGGCGGCGTGGGCTTCGGCGATGCGGCGCGCCGCCGCGAGGTTGGCGCGCACGCGGGCATGAATGGCGGCGCGGACGCCAGCGCCGCGCTCCAGAAGCGACACCGCCGCCACCTGCACCGGCGTCCCGACCGAGAGGAACGTGTCGGCAATCAGCTCGAGCCCGGCGAGCGCCGCCGCGCGGTCGGCCGCGGGTCCGCCGACCACCGTCCATCCGAGCTTCACCTGCGGCAGGCCGAGCGACTTCGACGCTCCCCCCATGGAGAACGCCAGCACGCCGGCGCGGGTGGCGAGGTCGGTCACCGGCGCCTCGGCGTCGAGCACGTAGTCCGCGAACACCTCGTCCACGATGAGCGCCCAGCCGCGATCGCGGCAGAGCCGGGCGAGCCCCTCGATCTCCCGGGCGCTGGCATACGAGCCGGTCGGGTTGTTGGGCGAGACGAGCAGCACGGCGCGCGTGCCGGCTGGCGCGGCGGCGACACTCGCGAGGTCGATGTCCCAGCGCCCGTGGTACTCGAGGCGATACGGTTCGGCGCGCACGCCTTCGAGCCGCGTCAAGTGCTCGAAGAGTGGGTAGCTCGGACGTGGCACGAGGACGCTCTCCCCCGCATCGCACAGCAGTTTGAAGAGCCAGCTGTAGGTCTCGCTCGTGCTGGCGGAGAGCACCACGTGTTCAGGCTCGACGCGAGCGCCCCGGCGCGCGCAGTCGGCCGCGATCGCTTCACGAGCCGTCGCAAGCCCCAGCGGATGCGGCTCGTATCGCAGGGCGGCGGGCGACGAGAGTGGAAGCAGCAGATCCTCCGGGTAGGCGATACCCGCGTGGGTAGGATTCGATTCGGTGAGGTCGATGTAGGACGTCCCGGTGCGGCGCAGCGCATCGAGCGCCTGCGAGAGCGCATTGGGCGCCGACTCCCGCGGCAGGCGGCTCGAGGGCCTCATCCAGCGTTATTGTGGCTCAGGGCGCAGGGCGGCCTAAAGGCCGCCCTCTACATTACGCGCGGGACAGCCCCTACGAGCGCGACAGCGCGGAGTACTCCAGCATCTGCGCCTCGAGATCGCACGGATATGTCACCTCGACGTCACTGATGGCGCCGCTGGCGTCGTGCACCGCCGACAGGCGGGGCATCACGAAGGCCGAATACGACGGCAGCCGCAGCGCGTCCACGCGCGCCACGACTTCGTCGCGCAGGGCCGGCTCGAAGTGCACGCCGTATGTCTCCGTGAGCGCCCACGCCGCGTCGTAGTCGCCCTCGCCCTTGATGCGCTGCACTTCGGCGAGCAGCACGCCGACGCCGTCGCGGAAGGCCTTGGCGTCCACCATGACGTAATAGCTCTTACCGCCGCGCATCCGCCGTTCGACGGCCGTGGTGTTGGCCAGCAGCCAGTGGACGATCAACTGCCGGTTGCGCATGTGATCTTCTTCGAGCTGCGCGCCTTCGCGCACCCGGCGCAGCTGCACGAGCACGCCGCGGGCGAACTGCTCGTACTCCGCCAGCACGATCTCGTGCGCGTGCTCGGCGGGCATCAGGCCCAGCTCGAGGAGCTTTGGATCCGGCAGGAAATAGAGCGCCACCAGATCGGCTCGCGTCTCTTCGATGGCCGAATACTGTTCCTTGAGGAGCTCGTGCGGCGTCTGTGTGAGGTGCGGGGCCATGCGTCCCGATCCGTGGCCGATGACCTCGTGCATCTCCGTGGTGAGCTCGCGCGAGAAGCCGCCCCAGCGTCTGGCGCGCTCCACTTCCGCGGGGTCCCAGCAGAACTCGCTGCGCATCTCCTCGGGTGTCGAGCGCTCGTACGCCTCGTTGACGTTGACGAGCGACACCGACTTGCTGCCGTAGCGCTCTCGCACCGCCTGATCGTTGGGCAGGTTGATGCCCACCGGCGTCAGCGGACCGGAGTCGCCAGTCTCCACCAGCACGTCGATGGCCTTGGCCGTGACGCCCAGCACCTCCGGCTTGCGAAACGCGGGGCTCCACGGGGCGTGATCCTCGAACCACTGCGCGTTGGCGGCCAGCGCGGCGATGCGCCGCGTGCGCTCGTGGTTGACGTAGCAGACCATGCCCTCCCAGGCGCCCTTGGTGCCACGCGGATCGAGATACACCTCGATGAAGCCGTTGATCGTGTCCACCGAGTTGTCCTGGTCCCGCACCCAGGCGATGTCGTACGCCATGCGGTCGGACTCTTCGCCCGTGGTGTAGAAGCGGATGAGCGCGCGCAGGGCGTCGGCCGTGGTCGGCGGCGCAAACGCGATCGCTTCCTCGAGGTGGCCGACGATGCGCCGGATCTCGCGGTCGTACTTGCCGCCGACGCGATACACCTCTTCCACCAGGCGATCACCCTGCTTGACGAGGCGCGAGTTGAGCCCGTGGCGCTCCTGGAACGACGCGAGGTCGTCCATCGACACGCCGACGTAGAGGTTGTTGGCGCTGGCCTGCAGGATGTCCCGGCCCGGCCCTGGAGACTTGCTCGTGAGAACCGGATCGAACGTGGCGTCGAACAGAACCGGCGCGAGCCGCTGTGCCAGATCGCGCGGCGTGTCGCCGGGCCGGAGCGGCAGCACGGCACCACCGGCGGCCGCTGCTTCCACGGCACCGACCCACTGATCCGGTGCGATGCGCAGGAGGCTCTTGCGCGCGGTGAGGCCGTTGTAGGGACCGCTGTTGATCCAGAACAGCTTCGTGTAGCGCCGCATCTCGCGCTCGACGGCGGGCTCCAGCGTTCGGGCGTGCGTGAGGATGCCTTCGAGCACCGTCCGCAGCTCGAGATTGTGCGCGTAGCGCTGGTCGTAATAGATGTCGCGCCCCGCCAGAGCCGCGAGATACAGGTGCCACACCAGCTGTTTCTCGCGCAGCGACAGCAACGGAAAGCCGTCGGCGTAAATCTGCACCACGGCCACGTCGTCCACGTGCTCGAGGAGGTAACGCCGCACTACTTCTTCCTCGCTTCGCGCAGACTATCTCTCGCTTCGCTCACAGGCTCACTCGCTCGAGATGCTGCGGCGTCGCCGCGTCCCATCCGAGCTCTTGCTTGATGGTGGTCTTCAAGGCGTCCATGGGCCCCGCCTCGCCGTGGACGAGGAACAGGCGCTGGGGCGGTGTGGGCAGCGTCCGCAGCCACCGGATGATTTCCCCGCGATCGGCGTGACCCGACATCGAGTTCAGTTTGGCGACGCGTGCGCGCACCGGCACCGGCGCGCCGTGAATGCGCACTTCCGGCGCGCCCTCGAGGAGCTGGCGTCCACGCGTGCCCTCGGCCTGGAACCCGACGAGCAGCACGGTGTTCTTGGGATCGGGCAGCGCGGAGGCGAGATGGTGCAGCACCCGCCCACCCGTCGCCATTCCGCTCGACGAGATGACGATGCCCGTCTTGCGGCTGGCGGTGAGCTCTTTCGACTGCTGCGGCGAGGCAATGACCTGAAACCGGGCCGTCGCGAACGCCGATACATCCCGGGCGCCGGGCTTGCGGTCCGGCTGCATGTCCGGATCGAGCTCGTGCGCTCGCTGGATGTAGAAACGAAGGGCTTCGCTGGCCATTGGGCTGTCCACGTAGACGGGCAGGACGGGAATGCGGCGCTCGCGCTCGAGCCGGCGGATCCAATAGAGGAGCTCTTCCACGCGGCCGATGGCGAAGGCGGGGATCACAACCTTCCCGCCGCGCGCCGCGGTTTCACGGATCACCACCGCGAGCTCGTTACCCTGATCATCGGTCGGATGATCGCGGTCTCCATAGGTGGATTCGACGAGCACCGTATCGGCCTGCACGGCATTTTCTGGATCCGGCAGCACCGGCCGCGCGTAGCGGCCGAGATCGCCGCCGAACAAAATTGTCCGCCCTCCGCTCAGCCGGGTGACGACGTACGCAGAACCGAGCAGGTGGCCCGAGCCCTTGAACTCGACAGTGACGCCGTCGGCGACTTCGATCTGGCGATGGAAGCCGACGGGGTGAAAGTGCGTGAGCGCACGATGCGCGTCCGCTTCGTCATACAGCGGCATCGCCGGGGAGTGCTTGCTGTATCCGTGCCGGTTCGCCTGCCGGGCATCTTCTTCCTGGATCCGCCCCGAGTCGGGAAGCACCAGCTGGCTCAACTCGGCGGTGCCGGCCGTGCAAAATACGGGGCCTCTGAAGCCTTGTTTCACCAGCCGCGGCACGTAACCGACGTGGTCGAGGTGGGCGTGCGTCAACACCACCGCGTCGATCGACGCTGCAGGAATTGAAAGGTCCTGCCAATTTCGCTCTCGCAGTTCCTTCAACCCCTGAAACAGGCCGCAGTCGAACAGGACGACGGCCTTTCCGTGGGTCAGCAGGTATTTGGACCCCGTCACGGTACGGGCCGCCCCTAGAAACGTGAGTTCCGGCACGGGCATGGACGATATCAGTTTTGCAGGCTGCAAAGGCTCCGCCTCGCGTGAACAGACATCGAGGCTCCGCCTTGCAGTGCCTCATTGCCCGCCCTCCGGGCGGGCGTTGTACTCTTCCGCATATGACGCCAGGAATGATCCGTTTAACGGCCGTGGCGCTGGCACTCGCGTGCGGTGCGGCGGGGCTCCACGCCCAGGGCGGGCAGAAGCGGCTCACGCTCGACGACATCTACGATCCGCGCACGCAGGTGAGCTTCAGCGGCTCGCCGTCGCAGACGGCGTGGTTCGACAACGACACGTATCTGGTGCGTCGCCGGGGCACGCCGTGGCGGAAAGTCAGCGCCGCCACCGGTGAGAGCACACCGCTCGTCGATGTGGCCGCGATGGAAAAGACACTCGCGGCGCTGCCGGGCGTGGCGCGGGATGACGCCGCGGCGGCCGCGCGCGGGGGGCTCGACTTCAACGACGCGCACTCCGCCGTGCTCGTCACGATTGCGTCGGACCTCTACTACTACGAAATCGCGTCGAGCCGCGCCGCACGGCTCACCAGCGCGGCCGGCGAAGAGGAGCTGGCCACCTTCAGTCCGAACGGCCAGATGGTGGCCTACGTCCGCGCCAACAACCTGTACGCGGTGGACGTCGCCGGCGCGCGCGAGCGCGCGCTCACGGCCGATGGCAGCGCGGAGATCTTCAACGGCAAGCTCGATTGGCTCTACCAGGAGGAGGTCTACGGCCGCGGCAACTTCAAGGGGTTCTGGTGGAGTCCGGATTCCTCGCGGCTCGCCTTCCTGCAGCTCGACGAACGGCCGGTGCCCGAATACACGGTCACGGATCACATTCCCTACCGGCCGGCGCTCGAGGTGACCGACTACCCCAAGGCCGGGGATCCCAACCCCGGCGTGCGGCTCGGCGTGGTGGCCGCGGCAGGCGGCTCGATCGTGTGGTCCGATGCGAGCGCGTACGCGAATACCGAGATCCTGATCGTCGAAGTGAGCTGGACACCAGACTCGCGGCACGTCGAGCATCAGGTGCAGAACCGCGAGCAGACCTGGCTCGACATGAACCTGGCCGACCCGTCGAGCGGCCGCACGCGCACGCTGCTGCGCGAGACCACCAAGGCGTGGGTGAACAACCTCGGCGCCCCCGTGTGGCTGAAGGACGGATCGTTCCTCTGGCTCAGCGAGCGCACCGGCTTCAAGCACCTGTACCGCTATCGCGATAGCGGCGCGGGCCAGGCGACGCTGGCCGGCGCCGTCACCGCCGGCCGCTGGGACGTGAAGCGGTTCCACGGCGTGGACGAGGCCAGGGGGCTGGTGTATTTCTCGTCGCCCGAGCCGAGCGCGCTCGATCTGCAGGTGTACCGCATCGGGCTCGACGGCGCGAACCGGACCCGCCTGTCGAAGGCGCCCGGCACGCACCAGGCCACGTTCAACGCGGCGCTCACGCGCTACGTCGATCGCTGGAGCGACGTCACGACGCCGACGCAGGTGCGGCTCCACGCCGCCGACGGCGCCGAAGTGCGCGTCATCGACGACAACCGGGTGGGGGCGCTCGCCGAGTACCGCCTGTCGCGTCCGGAGTTCGTCCAGGTGCCCACGCGCGACGGCGGCTCGATGGATGCGCTGATGATCAAGCCGCCGGACTTCGACGCCGCCCGCCGCTATCCCGTCTACCAGTTCACCTACGCGGGGCCGGGGGCGTCGCAGGTCCTCAACTCGTGGAGCGGCCAGGACCACATGTTCTACCAGCTGATCGCGCAGAGTGGCGCGGTGGTGTGGGTGCTCGACAACCGCAGCGCCAGCCAGCGCGGCGTCGAGGCGCAGTGGCCGGTCTACGGCCGGCTCGGCGAATACGAACTGCAGGACCTCGAGGACGGCATCACGTGGCTGAAGCGGCAGCCCTACATCGACGCCTCACGCATCGTCCTGAGCGGCTGGAGCTACGGCGGGTTCATGACCGCCTATGCGCTGACGCACAGCACCAGCTGGTCGGCGGGCGTCGTGGGCGCGCCGGTGGCCGACTGGCGTGATTACGACTCCGTGTACACCGAGCGGCTGATGAAGCTGCCGAAGAACAATCCCGACGGCTACCGCCGCACCGCGCCGCGTCTGGCCGCCGATCGGCTGCAGGCCAAGATGCTCCTCGTCCACGGCACCATGGACGACAACGTCCATCTGCAGAACTCGGTGCAGTTCGCCTACGAGCTGCAGCGGGCCGGCAAGCCGTTCGAGATGATGGTGTACGCCCGGCAGCGGCACGGTTTCACCGATCCGCTGCTGATCAAACACGTGCACCAACTGGAGTACGACTTCGTCATGCGCGCGGCTGGGTTGTCGCCTTCGGCGACGGCGACCAGGTAGCGGAGTGGGCAGAGTGACTCTGCTTACTCCGCCTCCACGTCACTTCAGGTGTCTCCCTCCATCGACCCGTATCGTCTCCCCGGTGATGAAATCGCTCTCGATCAGCGCGGCCACGGCTTTGGCGATCTCGGTCTCGCCGCCCCAGCGCCCGAGCGGCGTGGCGCGCTCCACGGCGCGGAACTCGCGGTCCGACGTGCCTTCGGGTGCCACGATCGGCCCCGGGGCGATCGCGTTGACGAGAATCTGATCCTCGGCAAGTTCGAGCGCCAGCGCCTCGGTGAGCGCAATCACGGCGCGCTTGGCTACGTAGTACGGCAGATAGCGCGGATAGCGCGGCCGGCCGCTTGCCGCCACCCAGTCCGAGATGTTCACGATGCGCCCGCCGCGAAGCCGTCGCATGTACGGCACGGCCGCCTGCGCGCACAGCCACGCGGCCCGCAGATCGATTTCGAGCGGCTCGTTCCAGTCCTCGGTCGTGAGGTCGTCGAAGGCGACCGCGCGGTACGCCGACGCCATGTTCACCAGGATGTCGAGGCGGCCCAGCGCATCCACCGTCTGGTCCACCACGCGCGCGCAGCTGTCCGGGTCGCGCAGGTCGGCCTGCATGACCACCGCGTTGCGCCCGAAGCCGCGGACAGCCGCCGCCGCGTCCTCGGATTCGCCCCGTGACGACCGGTAGACCAGCGCGACGTCGGCCCCACCCCGCGCCAGCTGCTCGGCGACGACGCCGCCGATGCGTTTCCCTCCGGTGATGAGCGCCACCCGGTTGGCCAGATCCATGGGCGGAATACTAGGTCAGGTAGGTCGGGTAGACTCACCTGACCTCGAAAGCCCTTTTCGCGCGCCGTAAAGGCCGAGCAGTGTGTTTGCGGCGCGAGGCCTGATTGGCGCGGACTTTCAGGAATCGTCCGGTGGTCCGTTTCCTGCTCTGGTCCCGGCAGTTCCGGGGCCGATGCGCGAGCAGGAGCCCCGGAGCGTGTGCGCCGCGTCCCCGCCGCGGCGCACACATCTTTCCCCCGCCCGCTACTATTGCGGCATGGCACCTCGCCGCACCGCTCAGCGCCTGGCCACCGCTCTCGCCGCGGCGCTGACGACCGTCGCGGGCGCCGGAGCCGTAGACCTGCGGCTCGACCCCGCCACCCTTTCGCAGGCCATCTCGCTCGGGCAGACCGCGATCGACGGGGACCTGACGAAGTTCCACAAGCCCTACCGCCTGGAGGTGTCGCGGCCGCCGGTGGACTACGTCGAGGTCGTCACCCCCTACCGGCGCATCGTGCTGGCGGCGCAGGCGCGCTGGCGCGCCGGCGACCGGCGATGGGGGCAACGCCAGGCGATCGAGCTCGAAGGTGCGTCGCCCGGCCAGATCGACCTCTTCGCCGAGCTCACCTTCCACCCGCTCAACTCGTTCGTGCTGGTGCCGCACTACCGCGTGCGCGTGGTGCTCCCGTCTGGCGGGCTCATCGAGCCGCGCAACACCAGCAGCATGCCGCGCTACGGCGCACGCGTCGACGGCGGCCTGGTTCCCTTCACACCGACGCCGCTGCCGGGCGGCCCCGTCCCCGGCCGCTCGCAGCCGATGCTCGGCGCCACCATCGTGGGGTCGTTCGACGCCGCCGCCCTGGCGGCCGCCTGCAACCGCCGCTGCGACCTGTTGCTTGAAGAGGAAGGCAAGACGCGAGTGCAGGTACCGCTGACGCTCACGAATTTGAGGTAGGTCTCCGTACGTGCGAACGGGGTGGAGATTTCTCCCCACCCCGCCTACTCAGCCCGCTCCGCCCACTCTGCCTCGAGCGGGCGAGCGCGAAGCGCGAGCCTTTACGAGAGCACCTTCACGACCACCCGGCGGTTCTGCGCGCGGCCGTCGCGGTTGGTGTTCGGCGCAATCGGCTTGTCCTCGCCGTAGCTGATGACGTTCATCTTGTGCAGCGGAATCTGATGCTGCTCGTAGAGATACCGCTTCACGGCTTCGGCGCGCTCCATGCCGAGCTGCTCGTTGAACGTCTTGTCGCCCACGTTGTCCGTGTGCCCTTCGATCTCGATGAACACGTTCTTCGTGTCGGCCTTCAGCTGGTTGATCACCTCGTCCAGGCGGGCCTTGGCGGGGTCAGGCAGTTCGAACTTGCCGGACTTGAACTGCCCCTGATCCTCACTCAGCGTCACCTCGTACACGAGCTTCCGCGTCGACGCGACGGCGGTGTTCAGCTCGGTCTGCACCTGATCGACCCGCGTGTTGACCTGACGCGCGCTCTGCGCCGCGGCATCGGCCGCGCCGCGGGCTTCCTGCGCCGACCGGCCCGCGGCTTCAGCCTTCGTGTCCACCGCGCCAATCCGCTCCTCGTTTTTGCGCGTGCGTTCCTGCGTCTCCTCGAGCGAGCCGCTCAGCGTGTCAACCTTCGTGTTGACGTTGCCGACTTCCGTGCGCACGAACTTCTTGGTCGCGCACGCCGGGGCCACCGCCACGGCCAATGCAAGTACCGACACCGCATACAGTTTGTTCGCCATGATGCCTATCTCCTCCGTGGACTTCAGCCCACTACTCGCTACCACTTCGCAAAGGCCCGGACATGTACCCACCTCGCGCGTGCACTGTCAGGTCCCGTTTCCGAGTCCGGATTTCGATCGGGTGCCACCCAGGGCGAGCACCCGGCTCGAAAGTGATGAGGTACTGAAACCGCAGCTCAGTCAGGATGTCGCGGACAGCCTCGACAAGGTGGCTGGGCACGCTCGCGTAGCGCAGATCGCCGCCGGTCCACCGTGCGAGGTCGGCCAGCTCGCCCTGCTGCGAGGTCTTCGCGTCGCTCGGACGCGCTTGGAATTCACCTTCCGGATGATCGGCCGGGTTGACGACGGCCAGCAGATACACCGGCACGTCGATGAGGCTCGCCACGCCCGACACCTGCGCCGGCGTGAGCTTGCTCCCCGTGTCAACACCGTCGGTAACCACGAGCAACGCGCGGTGCTTGTTCGCGCGATCGCCCACGAGCCGTGCCGTCTCTTCGATCGCGTCGAAGAGCGACGTGATACCCCACGGCTTCCCCTCGAGCGACCGCACGCGCACGCGCTGCAGATCGGAGGTGAAGCCCACTACTTCCTGAAGCTTGGAATCGAACGTGAAGAGCGCCGCCTCGTCCTGCTTGTCCCGGAGGTTGGCCGACACCATGCCGATGGCTTCGCGGGCGCGGTCGATGTTGCCGCCCACGGCCATGCTGCCGCTGATGTCGAGCAGGATCGCGAGGCTGATGGGCGAGTCGCCGAAGTAGACGTCCTTGATTTCCCTGCGGGCGCCGGAGTCGTAGAGCTCGAAATCGGCCTTCTGGAGGTCCTGGATCACGCGGCCACGGCTGTTTCTGACAGCCGCCGAGACGGTCACCACTTCCACTGCCGACCGGAACACCACGCGCGGCGGCTCCTGCGCAGACAGGCTGGGCGATGCTGCCGTCAGCACCAGACCCGCTGCAACCACACGCAAGAGCCTCATCGTCACGCGAGCATATGATCCAATGGCTTTGCCACCTCTATCGGAGCAATAGAATCAACGAGTTACAGACGCTGCCGGGCTAAGACCCTACCGGAAACGGCAAAAAACATGCAATTTCTACACGGCAGGCCAGCTGGACGTGTAAGAACTGCGCAGCCAAGGGCGGTTCCAGTCGAAGCTCGGCTTTTGAGGCTGATTCCGGGCCCAGCGACTGTCGAAAACAGGGGGGCGACCGCATAATAGGGAGATGCCGACGAAGAGTTCCCGGCCCGTTCCGGTCGCCTCGAGGGTGAACCGGTTCTCCTACGCAATCCGCAATATCGTAGCGGAAGCGAAGGCCGTGGAAGCTCGTGGCACAGCCGTCCGCTACCTGAACATCGGCGACCCGGTTGCCTTCGGATTCTCCACACCCGCGCACCTGGTCGAGGCGGCGTCTCGCGCCATGCGCGACGGGCACAACGGCTATCTCGCTTCCGCGGGCATCCTCGAAGCGCGGGAAGCTGTCGCCGCCGACTACACGGCTCGTGGCGTCCCCACGACGCCCGATCGGGTGCTCATCACCGCGGGAACCTCGGAAGGGATCGAGCTGACGCTGAGTGCGCTGGCCGACTCGGGCGACGAGGTGCTGGTGCCGTCGCCCACCTATCCGCTCTACACCGCCGTGCTCGCCAAGATCGGCGCGACGCCACGCTATTACCGCACCGATCCGGATCGCGACTGGATGCCGGACCTCGATCACCTGCGCACCCTCGTGACCGCGCGCACCAGGGCGATCGTGATGATCGATCCGAACAACCCGACCGGCGCCGTCTACCCGACCGCGGTCCGCCGGGCGATCATCGACCTGGCCGAACGGCACGACCTGACGATCCTGGCCGACGAGGTGTACGGCGAGCTGGGCTACGACGGGCCGGTGCCGCTGCTCTCGACGCTGGATCCCGACGCGCCGATCATCTCGTTCTCGAGCCTGTCGAAAGCGTATCTGGCGCCGGGCTGGCGGACCGGGTGGTTGGTCGTCGGTGGCACGCCGCGCCTCGACGACGCGCTGGCAGCGATCAAAAAGATGGCTGACGGGCGGTTGTGCAGCCCGGGGCCGATGCAGCACGCCGTGGCGCCGGCCCTTCTCGGCGACCGCTCGCATCAGCCTGCCTTCCGCGCGGCGCTGGCCGAGCGCGCCAAGGTCACGACCGAGCTCCTCAACGCGATTCCGGGGATGCGCTGCGTGGCGCCTCGAGGCGCGTTCTACGCGATGCCGCAGGTGACACTCCCGCCGGGGCGCACCGACGAGCACTACGTGCTGTCGCTGCTGCGCGAGACGGGCATCCTGACGGTGTACGGATCGGGGTTCGGAATGGCGCCAGCGGACGGCACGTTCCGCATCGTGTTCCTGGCCCAGCCCTCGGACCTGCGGACCATCTACGCCGACATCGCCGCCTTCACCGCCGACTATCTTCGGTAGTATCTCCGCGGTGCGCCTCCGCGCTTTCGGCGCCGCCCACGCGGCGCTTCTCTACACGCTCATCGCGCTCTGGGCCACGTGGCCGCTGGCGCGCGGCCTCTCACGTGACGTGGCGTGGGACCTCGGCGACCCGGTGCTCGTCATCTGGGTGCTCGCGTGGAACTGCACCCAGATGCTGGCCATCCTGCGCGGCGACTTCGGCCGGCTCGCCACCTACTTCGACGCCAACATCTTCGCGCCCGCCGCGCACACGCTGGCCTACTCGGAGCATTTCGTCGGGCAGTCGCTGCAGGTGCTTCCCGTTTACGCACTCACCGGCAATGCGGTCCTCTGCTACAACCTGCTCTATCTCTCGACGTTCGTGCTGTCGGGGCTGGGCGGATTTC
>DASRPM010000190.1:0-3512 GCA_035646375.1 Vicinamibacterales bacterium | reverse complement strand
ACCTCGTAAGTCTCGCGCGCGGTGCGCTCCCAGGTGAAGCCGGCGGCCCGCGCCCGGCCCGCCGCGGCCAGCGCCGCGCGGCGATCCGGCTGTCCGATTATCGCGTCGAGGCTGGCCGTCCAGCCAGCCGTGTCGCCGGGGTCGAGCAGCACGCCCGCATCGCCGAGCACCTCCGGCACCGACGAGGCGCGCGCGGCCACCACCGGCGTGCCTCTCGCCATCGCCTCCAGCACGGGCAGGCCGAAACCTTCGTAGAGCGACGGGTACACGAGCGCCACCGCATCACGGTAGAGCGCGTCGAGCCGCGCGTCGCTCACGATACCCAGCGCCGCCAGCGCCTGGGGATCGCCGGCCGTGGACGCCTGCGCGTGCAGCTGGTCCACCAGACCGCGGTCGATGCCGGCGAGCACGAGCGTGAGGCCGGCGGTGCCCGCTCGCCGCCGCAGCGCAAGCACGGCGTCGAGCACCACCGTCAGATTGCGGCGCGGATGCAGGTCGCCGACGTGGAGGACGAACGGCGCCGGCACGTCGGAGGCGGCCGGGGCGCCCTCGGCAAAGCTGGGGACCACTCCGAGCGGCACCACCGCGATGCGATCGAGCGCGATGCCGTAGGCCGCGTGGATCTCGGACGCCGAGAACGCCGAATCGGTCACGATGCGCGCGGCCGATCGCGCGCTCGCGCGGTAGAAGGCCCGGCGCAGGCGGTCGCGGCGGTATGGATACCACTCGGGATGCCGCTCGTAGCTGACGTCGTGAATCGTCACCACCACCGGCGTGCGGATGCCGACCGGCCCGGTGTAGGCGGGCGCGTGCAGCAGCTGGACGCGCCCGCGGCGGGCGGCCAGCGGCAGCCCCACGAGCGTCCATCCGAGATTGGTGGGGGGATGGCGCGGCGCGGCGACGTGCTCGAGCCCCGCCGGGACGTCGCGCGCCGAGCCGCCGAGGATGACGAGGTCGAGCGGCGCATTCAGCGCGCGCAGCGCCGGCACGAGCGCGCTGATGTAGCGGCGCACGCCAGCGGCGGGCGACGCGAAGACGCGGCCGTCGAGTCCAACGCGCAGAGTCCCCACGGGGCCGGCTACCGACATCTTCGATGGCCACGATCATCACAGGAACGGGTTTTCAGCGTAGCCATTGAAGATGTCCGCCCCGCGGAGCGGGGCCAAGAGACACTGCAGTAGCGAAGCGAAGCCGCCGTGCTCATGTGGCGTAGCTTCGCTACTGAATCTCCATGGAGAAGCGGCGGACCTTCCGCTTCGGCTCGGCGCAGACGTCGCGAACGCGCGCCTCGACGCTGCCGTTGATGGCCGGGCTGCTGAGCACCACCTCGTCCACCGAGTACCGGCGGAGCACCCGCTCCAGATCGTCGATGGTGCCGCGTACCGGCACGCCGGCAATCCAGCGGTGCGCCTTGGCAGGGTCGTCGTCGAGGAAGCCGACGGGGTTCATGTGCCAGTGCTGGTTGGCGCGCATCTCCCGCACCAGCAGGCAGCCGAAGGCGCCGGCGCCGTACACCAGCACCCGCCGGTTGCGCTTGTTGCGCGCGGCCGCCACCAGCCCCATGGCGCGGAACGAGCCGCGCGTGATCATGAGCGCCAGTGTCAGCAGGATCGGATCGAGCACCAGCACGCCGCGCTGGAACCCCTCGAAGCGGTACATCAGCGACGCGACGGCCAGCACCAGCAGCGATCCCAGCCCCACGCCGCGCACCACGGCGGCGAGGTCGCGCAGGCCGAAGGTCTCCCACGACCGCTGGTAGAGCCCCGACGCGTAGAGCGCCGGCAGCCGGCAGCCCAGCACCACGGGCAGCGTGGTCGTGAAGAACGGCAGGAACGTGTCGAGCTCGGGGCCGTCGAAGCGCAAACGGTAGGCGCCGTAGTAGCAGATGGTGATCAGCACCAGGTCGAGCAGCACCTCGCCGGCGTGCCACCGGAACGTCAGGTCCTTCAGGAACGGCGCGAACGACGATTTCTGCAGCGCCAGGAAGTCCTCGGCGTTGTAGGCCGGCACGCGCGCGAGATAGATCCCGACGAGGCCGAGGAGGATGGCGAACACCGCCACGAGCGCCATCGGCTCGACGCCGCGCGGCGTCCCGATCAGCCACGCCGCAAGGCCGCCCGCCAGCCCCAGCAGGTACAGGATGCGGACCGCGCTGCGCTCGGAGAACCCGAGCGAGGCGAGGCGGTGCGAGACGTGATCGGTGCCCCCCTTCGAGGCCTTGCGGCCGGCGAGCCGCCGCAGCACCAGCACGAAGCCGGTGTCGAAGAGCGGCACGATGAGGATGAGCACCACGAGCACCGCCGGGCTCACGAACGCGATCTGCGTGCGCAGCACCGGCACGAGCGAGGCGGCGCCGAGCAGCGCGCCGATGAACAGGCTGCCGGAGTCGCCCATGAAGAGCCGCGCCGGCGGGCGGTTCCAGAAGAGGAAGCCGCCCAGCGCGCCCGCCAGCACGGCGAGCAGGAGCACCAGGCCCGGGCCGAGCGGACCGGCGAGCAGCGCCGCGAGGAACAGCGTGGCGATCAGCGCGACGCCCGCCGCCAGACCGTCCATGTTGTCGAGCAGGTTGATCGCGTGGCACAGCCCGGCGAACCAGATCGTCGCGATGAGCGTGTCGGTGAACGGGATCGAGCCGGCCGGGGCGCTGCCGGCGAGCAGGAAGACCAGGAAGGCGCCGATGGCCAGCGACGCCACCAGCTTGGCGAGCGGCGAGAGCTGCAGCCGATCGTCCATGATACCGACGCAGCACATGGCGAGCGCGGCGAGCAGCACCGGGCCCCACGGCTCGCCGAAGTCCACCGCACCCATGCGCACGAGGCCGATCACGAAGGCCACGATCGTCGCGCCGGCAATCGCCACACCGCCCATCGTGGGCGTCGGCTGGCTGTGCCACCGGTCCGGACGTGGCGGCACCACGGCGCCAATCGACGCCGAGAGCCAGCGCATCACCGAACCCAGAAGAATCGAGAGGACGAGCGCCGTGAGGAAGGCGGCCACCAGCGGGCCGGACAGCAGCGCAAACGACCCTGCCTGCGCGTCCATCAGCTCGCGGCGAGATCGGTGAGCGGCGCGTCCCGGTCGGTCATCACGAACGGCCGCGCGCCGAGCACGCCCTCACAGAGCGTGTCGAGGCCGGCCGACGCTCCCGGAAGCAGCTGCTGCAGGCTCTCCAGCTTCAGCCGGTAGATCGGGTAGCCGGCCTTGGGTTCGACGAATGGCAGGGGAATCATCCGGTTGAAGAAGAAATGATAGGCGTAGCGCCGCGCCCGGGCCAGCAAATCCGGGCCCAAACCGTGGGCGAAGGGGAGCTGGTCGAGGAGCCGGACGTACTCCTCGGGCGAGCTGGCGTCGTGGGTCAATCCCTTGTTGCGGATCCAGGCCTCCCCCGCCACGATCACCGGCTTCCCCACGCTGGTCAGCTCCACGCCCATCTTGGTGCCGTAGATGATGGCGGCGTTGCACAGCGACATCAGGGCGTAGGTGCTCATCCGGCTTTCGGGCGGCACCACGCG
>DASRPM010000189.1:0-4316 GCA_035646375.1 Vicinamibacterales bacterium | reverse complement strand
CCGCGAGGCCGGCGGCCCGCCGACCCGGCGCCGGGGACGGTGAACCCCACGCTCTCGGCGGCGATTGCCAGCCCGCTGCCGGTCACCGGCATGCCGGTGAAGGTGTTTGCCGGCGCCTACAAAGGCGAGGCGCCCAACGCCGCCGTGGCCGTGGTGCTCGAGCTCGACGCCTCGAAGCTCGATTTCGTCGAGGCCAACGGTACGTTCAACGAGTCCATCGAGATCGCCAACGCCGCCACCAATTCCACCGGCAAGGTGTTTCCGGGAGAGCGGCACAACGCCAACCTGACGCTGAAGCCCGACACCTACGAGCGCGCCAAGGAGCGCGGCTTCCGCCTGGTGACGCAGGTGAACCTGCCGCCGGGCCGCTACCAGCTGCGCCTGGCGGCCGCCAACAAGACCGGCAAGGCGGGGAGCGTGCTCTACGACCTCGAGATCCCTGATTTCAACAAGGACGCCTTCGTGATGAGCGGAGTGGCGCTCACCTCGGCCGCGGCGGGGCTGACGCCCACGGTGCGGGCGAAGGATCCGCTCGGGAGCTTCCTGCCCGGGCCGCCGGTCGCCACGCGCGAGTTCGAGGCCGGCGACACGCTCATGTTCTTCGCGGAGTTCTATGAGAACGGCGCGAACAACCCGCACAAGGTGGACCTGAAGGCCGAGCTGCGCGCCGAGGACGGGCGCGTGGTGCTGGCCGCGACCGAGGAGCGCGAGTCGAGCGAAGTGCGCGCTGGCGGCGGCTACGGCTTCGCCGGCCGGCTGCCGCTGACCGATCTCGCTCCGGGCCTCTACGTGCTGCACGTCGAGGGCAAATCGCGCGTGGGACAGAACAGCGCCGCCAGCCGCGACATACAGGTGCGGATTAAATAGCCGGTAGCTCGTAGCCAGTAGCTCGTAGTCCCTAAAGCCTGCGTGTCCTTAGACCTCGTTCAAACGGTCGCGTTCGCCGGAGCCGCGCTCTTTCTGGGCTACGGCATCAAGAAGCGCGTGCCGGTGCTGGCGCGCTACAACATTCCGGCGCCGGTGGTCGGCGGGCTGCCGATTGCCGCGCTCCTGGCGTTCTTCAATCGCGGCACGCCGCCGCTCCTCGCCTTCGACACCGCGCTGCAGGTGCCGCTGCAGAACGCCTTCTTCGCCTCGGTGGGCTTCGGCGCCAGCCTTCGCGTGCTGGGGCGCGGCGGGCCGCTGGTGCTCGTGATGATGATCCTGGCGTCGGTCGCGGCCGCGTTGCAGAACGTCGTCGGCGCCGGCGTCGCGTGGGCCATCGGTGAGCACCCGCTGATGGGCGTGCTGGCCGGCTCGGTGACGCTGACCGGAGGGCCGGCCACGGGGCTGGCCTTTGCGCCGCTCTTCGAGAGCGCCGGCGTGGGCGGCGCCGCCACGCTGGCCGTGTCGGCGGCCATGATCGGCATCGTCTCGGGCGGGCTGATGGGCGGGCCGATTGCCACCTATCTCCTCGGCCGCCACGCCACGCTCCTTCCGTCGCGGCCGGCGGTGACGCTGGAGGCGCTGGCCGAGCGTCAGATGGACGAGCCCGTGGCGGCGACGCCCGCGGGCGAAGACGTGGAGGCATACGGCCTGGTGAAGCACCTCGTCGTGCTGCTCGTCGCGGTGGGCGCCGGCGGGTGGGTGAGCGCCGGGTTCACGGCCATCGGCTGGACGCTGCCGGCCTACATCGGCGCGATGATCGTGGCCGCCGTCATCCGCAATCTCGACGATGTGGCCGGCGTGGTCGGCATCTCGCAGCGGACGATCGACGACCTCGGCACCGTGGCGCTCTCGATCTTCCTGGTGATGGCGCTCATGACGCTGCGCCTGTGGCAGCTGGCCGGCGCGGTGATTCCGCTGCTCGTGATCCTGACCGCGCAGGTCGCGCTCGTCGCGGCGCTGTGCATCTGGGTCGTGCCGCGCGTCATGGGCCGCGACTACGAAGCGGTCGTCATGTCGGGCGGCTTCTGCGGCTTCATGCTCGGCACCACGGCAAACGCCGTCGCCAACATGGGCGCGCTCGTGGAGCGCTACGGCCCGGCGCCGAAGGCCTATCTGGTGGTGCCGCTCGTCGGGGCGTTCGGCATCGACTTCGTCAACGCGCTGCTCATTACCGCCGCCCTGAACATTTGGGCATAGATGGCGCGTAGGGCGGGTGAGGCGGGTGGGGAAGAACGAAGGGCCGGCGTGGAGCCGGCCCTTTGAGTTCGCGCCACAGCGCGACTAGAGCTTCGGGAGCAGCTTGGTCTTGATCGCGCCGTTGGCGTGCTCGAACTTGTACTGGTTCCGATCCATCTTCGGGTTGGTCGGCACTCTGAGCACGACGTCGATCACCTCGCCCGGCATGAGCGCCTTGCGGTAGCGGAACGGCTGCGCGCCGGTGACCGGCTCGCCCCCCTTGTCGTACCAGAACTCGTCGACCTTCAGCCCGGCGATCGGTCCCGCCGCGAGGTTCTTCACTTTGATCGTCGTGACGATCATGTTGCCTTCGCGCTTCGAGACCGGCCTCAGGTAACCCAGCTCAGCCTCGCCACGGACCGGCGAGATGAGCTTTGCAGCAGGGGCCTGCGCGGAGGCCGTGCCGCCCGTGAGCAGGAGCCCGGCGCTCAGGGCCAGTGCGGTGCACAGATAGCGAGTCATAACGTGAGTCCTTTCCGGTTCGCGATCGCCCGGTCGCGGGCACCCCGCGCCCGACGCGCCGAATTATAGGCCCTCACATCTCACCGTTCCAGTCCTCTGGTTCCGGGTTCAGGGCGCGAAATACCTCGAGGTGCCACTTGCCGCCGCCCCACGGTTCGATGACTTCCGTGGCCACCACGTCCACCAGGATCTCGTTGAAGGTGCGGCCCTCGGGGTCCCCTTCGAGATGATAGGCGGGCTCGTCCCAGCCGAAGTTGGGATAGAGCACCATTGTGAGGAACAGGTCGTAGCCGTCGTCCACCACGATGATCTGCCCGGTGGGGCGCTTGATCGTCGAGTGGTATACGAGGTACTTCTCGGCGCTGTGGGCGCGGATGTAGCGCTTCAGCGCGAACTCGCGGGCGACCACTTCCTCGACCGCGATCTTCTTCTCCCAGCAGTCGCGGCAATAGCGTTCCTCGCCACGCGGTTCCGAGACGTCCTTGGCGCCGCACAACGCGCACTTCGCCTTTTCGACAGCTGCCTTACGAGCCATCCATCCAGTATAGGCGGAGTAGGCTGAGTGGGCGGAGTAGGCAGAGTGGGGCCGAGTAGGCCTGGTTCCTCAGCTTCCCAGCTCCTTGGCCCCCTCCAGGTTCGATCTGGTGACCGCGGGCACGTACATCTCGCGCACGTACTCCTTCACCATGCGCCGGGCGCTGAAGCGGGGCAGCACCGTGCGGATCGACTGCTTGACGGTCTGGAGCCACCGGTGCGGGATGCCCGAGCCGTCCCTGTCGTAAAACGCCGGCACGATCTGCTGCTCGAGGAGCGTGTAGAGCGCCTGCGCATCGGCCCAGTCCTGCGCCCCGTGATCGTCGGGGTTCGCCGCCGTGCCCTCGATGAGCCAGCCGTTCTCGCCGGTGAACCCCTCGGCCCACCAGCCGTCGCCGATGGACAGGTGCGGCGTGCCGTTGATCGCGGCCTTCATCCCGCTCGTGCCGCTCGCCTCCAGCGGCTTGCGCGGGTTGTTCAGCCACACGTCGCAGCCCTGGACGAGGAAGTGCGCCACGTGCAGGTCGTAGTCGTCCACGACGGCGATGCGGCCGCCGAACATCGGGTCGAGCGCGCGGTGGTAGATATGCTGCAGGTGATGCTTGCCGATGTCGTCGGCCGGGTGCGCCTTGCCGGCGAAGACGAACTGCACCGGCCGCCCCCCCTTGTTGAGAATCGCCGCCAGGCGCTGCGGGTCGGTAAAGAGCAGCTCCGGCCGCTTGTAGCCGGTGAAGCGGCGCGCGTAGCCGATGGTGAGCGCGTTCTGATCGAACATCGTGCCCGCCGCCACCACGCGGGCCGCGGCGCCGCCTTCGGTGGTCCAGCGCAGGCGGGCGCGCTCGCGCACGAACTGGAAGAGGAAGGTGCGCAGCGCCACGCGGGCGCCCCACAACTCCTCGTCGGGGATCTCGAGCACGCGGTCGCACAGCTCGGGGTCGTCGTGCTTCTCGGTCCACTCGGGCCCGAGGTAGCGGTCGAGCAGCCGCGCGATCTCCGCCGACATCCACGTCGGCACGTGCACGCCGTTGGTGAGCGACTTCACCGGCACCTTCTGCGCCGGCGTGCCGGGCCACAGCGGCTGCCACATCTGCCGCGTCACCTCACCGTGCAGCTGGCTCACGCCGTTCACCGACGCGGCCGAGCGCATGGCGAGCGCC
>DASRPM010000188.1:0-14978 GCA_035646375.1 Vicinamibacterales bacterium | reverse complement strand
CTGGTCCACCATCGTGTTGATGGTGTTCTTCAGCTCGAGGATTTCGCCGCGGACGTCCACCGTGATCTTCTTGGACAGGTCGCCGTTGGCGACGGCGGTCGTCACCTCGGCGATGTTGCGCACCTGACCCGTCAGGTTCGACGCCATCGCGTTGACGTTGTCGGTGAGGTCCTTCCACGTGCCGGCGACGCCGCGCACCTGCGCCTGCCCACCGAGCTTGCCTTCGGTGCCGACCTCGCGCGCGACACGCGTCACTTCCGAGGCGAAGCCGTTCAGCTGATCCACCATCGTGTTGATGGTGTTCTTCAGCTCGAGGATCTCGCCGCGGACGTCCACCGTGATCTTCTTCGAGAGGTCGCCGGTGGCCACGGCGGTCGTCACGTCCGCGATGTTGCGCACCTGGCCCGTCAGGTTCGACGCCATGAAGTTGACGTTGTCGGTGAGGTCCTTCCACGTGCCGGCGACGCCGCGCACCTGCGCCTGTCCTCCGAGCTTGCCTTCCGTGCCCACCTCGCGGGCGACGCGCGTCACTTCCGAGGCGAACCCGTTCAACTGGTCCACCATCGTGTTGATGGTGTTCTTCAGGGCCAGAATCTCGCCGCTGACTTCGACGGTGATCTTCGAGGAGAGGTCGCCCTTGGCGATGGCGGTCGCCACGCCGGCGATGTTGCGCACCTGGCCGGTGAGGTTCGACGCCATCGAGTTGACGGAGTCGGTGAGGTCCTTCCAGGTGCCGGCCACACCGGGCACGACAGCCTGACCACCGAGCTTGCCCTCGGTGCCGACCTCGCGCGCCACGCGCGTGACCTCCGACGAGAAGCCGGTGAGCTGGTCCACCATCGTGTTGATGGTTTCCTTCAGCTCGAGAATCTCGCCCTTGACGTCCACCGTGATCTTGCGCGACAGGTCGCCGCGGGCCACGGCCGTGGTCACCGTGGCGATGTTGCGCACCTGCTCGGTCAGGTTCGTCGCCATCGCGTTGACCGAGTCGGTGAGGTCTTTCCACGTGCCGGCGACGCCGGGCACCACCGCCTGGCCGCCGAGACGGCCGTCGGTGCCCACCTCGCGGGCCACGCGCGTGACCTCCGAGGCGAAGGACCGCAGCTGGTCCACCATCGTGTTGATGGCTTCCTTGAGCTGCAGGATCTCGCCGCGGACGTCCACCGTGATCTTCTTGGACAGGTCGCCGTTGGCGACGGCGATCGTCACGTCGGCGATGTTGCGGACCTGCGCGGTGAGGTTGCCGGCCATCTGGTTGACCGAGTCGGTCAGCTCCTTCCAGACGCCGGACACGCGCTTCACCTGCGCCTGCCCACCGAGCTTGCCTTCGGTGCCGACCTCGCGGGCGACACGCGTCACCTCGGAGGTGAAGACCGAGAGCTGCTCGATCATCGTGTTCACGAGCTTGGCGGACCGGAGGAACTCGCCCTTGAGCTCGCGCCCGTCGACCTCGAGCTCCATCTGCTGACCGAGGTCTCCACGCGCGACAGCGCCGATGGTGCGCGCGATCTCCGCCGTCGGGCGGACGAGGTCGTCGATCAGCGTGTTGAACGACTCGGCTTCGGCCGCCCACCCGCCGGTGGCGCCGGGCAGCGACATGCGTTGGCGCAGCCGGCCTTCCTTGCCGACCGTGCCGCTCAGGCGGGTGATCTCGCTGGAAATGCGCTCGGTGTGACTGATGGCCTGGTTGAACGCCTCGGCGATGCGGGCATCGGCGCCGGACCAGTGCGTCGGCAGGCGGACGGAGAAGTCGCCGTCTCGGAACGCCAGCATCGCCGTCAGCAGCAGCTCGGAGCGCGCCTCGGCGCTGTCGTGCGCATGCCCGCGCGTGGAACCGTTGGTAACGGCTCCGCCCTGGATCGGTGGAGGTGCGAGGCGCGACTTCTTCCGGGGTCGGGTGAGGGTGGCAGTGTCACTCATCGTCGGCTTTTGTAAATTGGGAGGAATCGACGAGACATCACGTCAGCACGTCGGGCGATCCTACGACAGTCCGAAGCTGACTGGTGCATGTAACCTAGAGCTAGCTCATCCCTTGTATTCAATGACTTAGCTGCGGAGGCGTCCCCGGCGTGCCTCGGGGACTGTGAACCCGTAGGGAGCCTCGGAAAGCAAAAGCCGAGCCGGACAGCAGAGCCGTTAAAACGTGGCGATCGGGTTCAACGGGGATCCGGTACCTCCCCGAATTGGCAAAGGCGCAGCGGTCAGGAGGAAGGACCAGCGCTTCCTCGCCGCGGCCGCATCGGCCAGCGCTTCCAGATCGCAGTTGTCGAAGAGCGGCAGGCCCAGATAGATCAGGGCGAAATCGTGGATCGCGCCGGGCGGCAGGCCGCTCGGACCCGGCGAGACGTATTGCGGGTGGTCGCTGCCCATCACCGCCACGTCGCGCGCGCGCAGCCACGGAATCACCGACGGATCGAGGCCGGCCGATCGGCCGCTCTCGGCGCGGCCGCGCAGCCACGGACCGCTTGCTTTGCGGCGCGCCCACACGCCCGTGCGAACGAAGAGCGCGTCGCCGGCCGAGACGCGGATTCCCGTCTGCTTCTCCCACGCCTCGAGGTCGGCGATGAAGATCGGCGTGCCCGGCTCGAGGTACGGCACCCCCTTCAGGCGCGGGATGTCCATCAGGATGCCGCGCGTGAAGATGCCGTTCTTCACGTTGATGATCGAGTTGCGCTGATGGCCCGCCTTGGCCACGGCGTCCGGATCCGGCGTGTAGCCGTTGTAGAACACGCCGTTCGCGTTGATGTGGTTCCACGCGTCGAGATGGGTGTGGGCGATGCCGTGATAGGCCACGCCGATCCGGTCGGCGCCGAGCCCCAGCATGGCGTGCTCGTACGGCGCCGGGTTGTCCACGGCCTTCTGGGTGTCGGCGTCGCCCGCGAGCGACACCGAAACGCCGTCGCGTACCAGCGCGGCCGCCTGGCGGCGCTTTGCCGGCGTGATGAGATTGAGGGTGCCGATCTGATCGTCCTTGCCCCACCGTCCCCAGTTCGAGAGCTCCGTCTTCCAGCGCTCGTACTGGGCGGCGGTGACGGGGCCGGCGGGACTGAAGCCCCGCACAGCGTCTCCCTGGCCGGTGGGGCTGACGCCCCGCCCGACGCGTTCCGCGGAGACGACGGCGACGAGCACGAGCGCGGCGGCTACGGTCCGGCTCCAGGACGAATGCAGTGCGGTCATGGAGGCGTAGACTACGGCCTTGCCACGCCCATAGACAAGGAGGCCGAGTGGAACCCGTCATCTCCGACCTGCTCACCCGGTTCGAGCGCGGAGCGCTCACCCGCCGCGAGCTGATTGGCGCGCTGGCGATCCTGGCAGGCGGTGCGGCCGCGAGCGGCACCACCGCGTCAGCCGCCACGCTGAAGAGCGCCAGCATCAACCATGTCTCGGTGCTCGTCACCGACATGGCGCGATCGATCGACTTCTACGGCCGCGTGTTCGGACTGACGCTGGTGAACGAAGACAAGGCCAATAAGATCGCGCGCCTCGGGGCGGGCGGGAAGATCCTGGTCTCGCTGCGCGTGGAGCCGCCGCCCGGCGTGATCGATCACTTCGCGATCGGCGTGGACGGGTTCAATCGCGACGCGGTGACGGCCGACCTCGAGGGGTTCGGCCTGACGCCGGCCGAGAACATCCAGTTCGGGTTCCACGTGAAGGACCCGGACGGGGCGGTGGTGCAGATCACGGCGGTCTAGAAGACGTGTCGGCTTTAGCCTCTGGGCTCTGGGCTTTGGCTGGCTCAAGGCTTCAGGCCTTGGGCGTTGGGCTCTTAATCGTGGGGCTCGGCGCGGGCGCGCTCGCGGCGCAAGAGGCCGGCGGGCTGCGATTCGAGGTGGCGTCGGTCAAGCCGCATCCCGAGAGCGGCGACACCCGTGTCGGGATCGAGGAGAACGAGGGCTTCGTTCGAATCGTCAATCTCCCGCTTCGAAACATCATCGCGATCGCGTACGACGTCATGCCGGACACGGTGACCGGACCGGGATGGCTCGCCGGACGCCGGTTCGACATCGTGGCGCGGCCGCCCGACGGCTACACGCGCGCGCAGATGCCGACGCTCCTGCGCAGTCTGCTCGCCGATCGCTTCATGCTCGTCGCCCGGCGCGAGACGAGAGAAGGGGCCGGCTACGCGCTCCGGGTCGCCCCGGCGGGACACCGGCTGCGGGAGTCGGCGGGACCGCGCACGTTCCTGACCGGCCGTCCCGGATTGATCTCGGGCAACGGTCGCCCCATGAGCGACCTGGTTCCGCTGCTGTCGCGCACGGTCAGCGCTCCAGTGGTGGACGAGACGGCGCTGAAGGGCGCGTACGACCTCAAGCTCGAATGGACACCACAGCTCAGCTCCGGTGCCGCCAGCGAGCCCGAGGTGTCGATCTTCACCGCGCTGAGGGAGCAGCTCGGCCTTCGGCTGGACTCCATCCGCACCACCGTGAACGTGGTGGTGGTGACGAGCGTCGAGGAAACGCCCACACCCGACTGATCGCCTCGCACTTGCTAGAGGCCAAAGGCTAAAGGCCAATGGTAGTTGCGGGTCTTCAGACCCGCCTCTGCGTATGCCATGTCGAGAACCGGCAATCGGCTCCGACTTACGGGCAAAACAAGGAGCAGAGATGACGATCACGCCGTTTCTATGGTTCGACACGCAGGCCGAAGAGGCCATGAACTACTACCTGTCGGTGTTCAAGAACGGGAAAAGCAAGTCCGTCCAGCGGGCAGGGGGCCGGGTGATCGGGGTCGAGTTCGAGCTGGAGGGTCAGCCGTTCATGGCCTTGAACGGCGGCGCGCCCAAGAAGTTCACCGAGTCGGTTTCGTTCTTCGTCAGCTGTGACACCCAGGCCGACATCGACCGGCTGTGGACCACGCTCATCGGCGACGGCGGCGCGCCCAACCGGTGCGGCTGGCTCCAGGACAAGTACGGACTGTCGTGGCAGATCATTCCGTCGTCGCTGGGGCGGCTGCTGAGCGGCGGCGGCGACGCCGCGCGAGCCGGTCGCGTGCTGAACGCCATGCTGCAGATGGACAAGCTCGACGAGGCGCTCCTGCAGCGCGCCTACGACGGAACTGAGGCAACTGTATGAAGTACATGCTGATGATGAACGTCCCGGGCAAGGGGCCTTACCAGATCGGCGGGTGGCCGAAGCAGGACATCCAGGCGCACATCGGGTTCATGAAAGCGCTGAACAGGAAGCTGCGCGACGCGGGCGAGTTCGTGGGGGCCGAAGGTCTCTCTGGACCCGACCAGGCGAAGCTGGTGCGCGCCGGCACGGACGGCGCGCCGGTCACCGACGGCGTGTTCCCGGAGTCGAAAGAGTTCCTGGCGGGCTACTGGATCGTGGACGTGGACAGCCCCGCGCGCGCCTACGCGATCGCGGCCGAAGCGTCGGCGGCCCCCGGCCCCGGCGGCGCGCCCCTCAACATGGCCATTGAAGTGCGCGAGGTGATGAGTCCGCCGCCGGACCTGCTGTGACGCAGGCGCGCCTCGACCGCGATGCCGAGCATCTGCTGCGCGATCTCGCGCCGCAGGTGCTGGGCGCCGTGACGCGCCGCTACCGCGACTTCACCGCGTGCGAGGACGCGGTGCAGGACGCGCTGATCGCCGCCTCGCAGCAATGGCCGCGCGACGGGATGCCCGGCAACCCGCGCGGCTGGCTGATCCAGGTGGCTTCGCGCCGGATGGTCGATCAGATCCGCAGCGACAGCGCGCGCCGGGAGCGCGAGCACGCCGCCGCCCTCGACCTCGGCCAGCTGGTGGCGGCGGCCAGCGTGGAGAGCCGCGCCGACCAGGACGAGACGCTGACGCTGCTCTTCATGTGCTGTCATCCGGCGCTGACCAACTCGTCGGCGGTGGCGCTGACGCTGCGCGCGGTGGGCGGCCTGACGACGGCGCAGATCGCCAATGCGTTCCTGGTGCCGGAAGCCACCATGGCGCAGCGGATCAGCCGCGCCAAGCAGACCATCCGCGCATCGGGCGTGCCGTTCGAAGCGCCGGCGCCGCGTACACGCGGCGAGCGGCTCGACGCCGTGCTGCACGTGCTCTATCTGATCTTCAACGAGGGGTACACCTCCAGCGTGGGCGCCAGCTTGCAGCGCGTGGACCTCTCCAGCGAGGCGATTCGCCTGGCGCGCGCCGTCCGCCAGCTGGTCCCGGATGACGCCGAAGTCTCGGGCCTGCTCGCGCTCATGCTCCTCACGGACGCGCGGCGGCTCGCACGCACCGGGCCAGCCGGCGAACTGATTCCGCTGCCGCGGCAGGACCGCTCGAAGTGGAACCGCGAGGCGATCGCCGAAGGGACGGTGCTCCTGACTGCGGCGTTGGCGAAGGGGCGCGTCGGACCCTACCAGCTCCAGGCGGCGGTCGCCGCTCTTCACGACGAGGCCCCGCGCCACGAGGACACCGACTGGCCGCAGATCGCGGCGCTCTACGCGCTGCTCGAGCGCATGAGCGACAACCCGATGGTGACGCTGAACCGCGCCATCGCGGTGGCGATGGTCCAGGGGCCGGCCGCCGGCCTCGAGATGCTCGACGCGCTCGCGGCCGGCGGGCGCCTGGCCGGCACTCACCGCCTCGACGCCGTGCGGGGACATCTCCTGGAGCTGGCCGGCGACCGCGACGGCGCCGTCCGCCACTATCTGGCCGCCGCGAACCGGACCACCAACACGGCGGAGCGCAACTACCTGCTCACGCAGGCGGCGACAGTGCGCGAGGCGCCTCCCGCCCGATAATCAGCGCATGAAAACCGCGTCGCTCGCATTATTGGCTGTCCTCGCCTTCGTGTCGGTCGTCGCCGCCGCGGATCAGGCGCCGCTCATCCAGAACACACGGGTGAGGGTGTGGGACGTGCCGCCAGGTGCCGCCGCCCCAACCACCGACCCCACGCGCGATGTCGTGACGTTCGTCATCCGCGGAGACCGGGCCAACGTGGAAACCGCCGTGCTCTATCGCGCCAGGAATTCGGTCGCACCGGGCGCGCCGGCCGATGCGCGGCGGATCGTGATCGAGCTGCAGGACGCCACGGTGCCGCCGCTCGCCAATACTTCGGGCTACCAGCTGGGGTTCCCGCGGCCCGGCAGCCTCAAGCTGTTCGAGAACGAACGCGTGGTCGTGTGGTCGTCGACGTGGACGCCAGGCGTGGGGACGCCCATGCATTTCCACGACAAGGACGTGGTGGTCACCTTCCTCGCCGACGGTGCGCTCACCTCAATCGATCCGCAGGGCAGAAGCACCACCAACGAGCGCCGTTTCGGCGACACCAGCTTCAACGCGCGCGACCGGACGCACATCGAGAGACTGGATCGCGGCCAGGGGCGCGCCATGATGGTCGA
Source organism: Vicinamibacterales bacterium (assembly GCA_035646375.1). GTDB lineage: Bacteria > Acidobacteriota > Vicinamibacteria > Vicinamibacterales > UBA2999 > DASYRM01. The sequence continues at coordinate 7,661 of DASRPM010000188.1, read as the reverse complement.
ATTGAAGTGAACCTGGAGAGCCTCTAGCCTCTAGCCTTTGGCCTCTAGCCGGCTTAAGCCCTAAGCCTGTCGATCTCTGTCCCCCTCCTTCGACGTGTAAGCAGGAGGACGACTGACATGACTGCAACGCGACAGTGGACAGGCCGGATCCTGACCGGCCTGGTGACGGCTTTCCTGCTCTTCGATGGCGGCGTGAAAGTGCTCGCTCCCGATTTCGCCGCGGCGCATTCGGTGCAGCTGGGGTTTCCCGCCCACCTCATCTTCACCATCGGCGTGATCGAGCTGACATGCCTGGCCATCTATCTCATCCCGCAGACCTCGGCACTGGGCGCCGTCCTGCTGACGGGGTTCCTGGGCGGCGCCATCGCGACGCACTTCCGCGTCGAGGATCCGCTGCTCGGGTTCACGCTGTTTCCTGTGTACGTGGGAGCGCTGGCGTGGGCAGGGCTTTTGCTCCGCGACAACCGGCTGCGTGTCCTAGTGCCGGGCCGCTGAGGCGGTCGATTTCGTATCTCCTCGTTCGACGTCAGATCAGAAGGAGACGACGATGCGATTCATGATGCTGGTCATTCCCAAGGGCTACGAGAACGCGAAGCCCGGCACCGCGCCCGACGCCAAGGCGGTCGAGGCGATGATGAAATACAACGAGTCGCTGCACAAGGCCGGCGTGCTGCTGGCGCTCGACGGGCTGCAGCCGCCGTCGACCGGCGCGCGCGTCACCTTCGACGGCGGCAAGCCGAAGGTCACCGACGGGCCGTTCGCCGAAGCCAAGGAAGTGCTGGGCGGCTACTGGATGATCCAGGTGAAGTCGAAAGACGAAGCGCTCGAGTGGGCCAAGCGCGCCCCGATGGGCGACAACGAGATCATCGAGGTGCGGCAGGTGCAGGAGATGGCGGACTTCCCGCCCGACGTGCGGCAGGCCGCGGCCGGCTTCGAGGAGCTGCAGGCGAAGGCCGGTCAGAACATCGGGCGCTGAGCACGAAGTTGCGGGTCTTCCGCCTTCGCCAAGGCTACGGCGGACCACCGTAGCTTTAGCGGAGGTGGTCAGACCTGCCTACAGCTCGCCCGTGGCCATCCAGCGTGCGCAGCCGGGAGTGAGATTCTCGCGCACGAGGCGGTCGTACTTCTCCAGGTCGGCCGCCGTCAACACATCCTTCCAGCGGCCGTTCGTGCCCTTGTTGAAGAAGGTGGTCCCGCCCTGCTGGAACACCATGTCGAGAATCGGCGAGTGCTCGGACGCCGTGCGCCGCATGTAGTCGAGACTGCAGTGCTCGAGCATCATCGGCATCTTCGCCTCGTCGATGGGGATGTCGAGGAACGCGGCGATGCGCCGCATCTCTCCCGCCAGATCTGTTTTCAGGTTGTTGAAGTGCAGCAGGAGAACGTTCGGCAGGTGTCGCAGGTCGTACCAGCCCTGCACATGGTGCCAGAACGAGACGCCGACGGGCAGCCCACCGCCGTCGAGCCACTCGCGGAAGTACTGCGCCACGTCGGGCGTCGGCGGCACGAGCGGCTCGCCTTCGCGGCCAAACACGTTGTTGAACATGGGATAGACCTGTTCGGTGAACCCGAGGTGATGGTTGTGCATGCTCCACGCCACGTCGCGTCCGTCGCGGACGACGTAGAGGTATTTCGCCTTGGGCGAGAACAGCAGCGCGTCCACCGGCAGGTGCGTCTTCAGGAAGCGGCGGTGCTTCTGCGCCGCGATCCCTTCAAGGACGATCTCGAGCGGGATGATGCGAAAGTCGATCCACGGCGACGCCTCGAGCAGCGCGCCCTCCTGGCCCTGGTGCACCAGCTGACCGACGACCTGCTGCGTCCAGGTCGTGCCCGTCTTCGCGTAGGTGGCCACCACGATGTCGTCGTCGCGGAACGTGACGTAGTTCCAGCGGGTGGAATCGGCGATCGCGTTCTTGATCTCGCGCGTTTTCACCGGATAGGCGATCGACTCTGGCACGGAGGCCTCCTTGCGGCTGAGCTTGGTGGAGGCCGGAAGTATAGTGGGAATCCGTGGAGGCCGCCGAGACCCACCGCGCGATCGACGCCGTCTGGCGGATCGAGTCCGCCAGGCTGATTGCCAGCCTCGCCCGCATCGTGCGCGACGTCGGCGTGGCCGAGGATCTGGCGGCCGACGCCCTGGTGGCCGCCCTCGAGCAGTGGCCCCGCGAGGGGATTCCCCGCAATCCCGGCGCGTGGCTCATGGCCGCCGCCAAGCATCGCGCCATCGATCACGTCCGCCGCGCCGGCATGCTCGACCGCAAACACGGCGAACTCGGCTACGCGGTGGACACCGCGCGCCCGGATACGGCCGAGACGTTGAACGCCGCGCTCGACGACGACATCGGCGACGACCTGCTGCGCCTGGTCTTCACCGCCTGCCATCCGGTGCTCACGACCGAGGCGCGCGTGGCGCTCACGCTGCGCCTGCTCGGCGGCCTCACGACGAGCGAGATCGCGCGCGCCTTCCTGGCGCCCGAGCCCACCATCGCCCAGCGCATCGTGCGGGCGAAGAAGACGCTTGCGAAAGAGAAAGTGCCCTACGAGGTCCCGCGAGGGCCCGATCTCGCGGCACGGCTCTCGTCGGTGCTCGAGGTGGTCTACCTGATCTTCAACGAGGGGTACTCGGCCACCGCCGGCGACGACTGGATGCGCCCGGCCTTGTGCGACGAGGCGCTGCGGCTGGGACGCATCCTCGCGGAGCTGGCGCCGCTCGAGCCCGAGGTCCACGGGCTCGTGGCGCTGATGGAGATCCAGGCGTCGCGCGCGCGCGCCCGCGTGGGCCCGAACGGCGAGCCGATCCTGCTGCTCGATCAGAATCGTGCGCTGTGGGACCAGCTGCTCATCCGCCGCGGACTCGCTGCGTTGGATCGAGCGGAGTCCGTTCGTAGAGGGCGCTCTGACGACAGGCGCGGCCCCTACGAGCTGCAGGCGGGCATCGCGGCGTGCCACGCCCGCGCGCGGGAGGCGGGCGGCACCGACTGGTCCGCCATCGTCGCGTTGTACGACGAGCTCGTCGATCTCGTGCCGTCGCCGGTCGTCGAGCTCAATCGCGCGGTGGCGGTGTCGATGGCGTCGGGCCCGCAGGCGGGGCTCGAGCTGGTGGACGGGCTCCTGTCGGTGCCCGCGCTGGAGCAGTATCACCTGCTGCCGAGCGTGCGCGGCGATCTGCTGCTCAAGGTGGGGCGCGCCAGCGAAGCGCGGGCCGAGTTCGAGCGCGCGGCCACCATGACGCACAACGCGCGCGAGCGTGCGCTGCTGCTCGAGCGGGCGCGCAGCGCGGGCACGGCTGCGCCGAACGCGTGAACCTGATTCTGCTCGACGCCGGCGCGCTTCACCAGGATCACGCCGTCCTGGAAGGCGCGCAGGCGCGGCACGCACTCGACGTGCTGCGCGTCTCGGTGGGGCAGGAGATCCGCATCGGCATCGTCGATGGCGCGATCGGCACCGGCCGCGTGACCGGCCTCGCTGAAGAGCGGGTGGAGCTGCAGTGCGCGCTCGGCGACGTGCCTGCGGTCCCCGACGTCGATCTGCTGCTGGCGCTGCCGCGGCCGAAGGTCATGCGACGGCTGTGGGCGCAGCTGGCGGCGCTCGGTGTCGGCCGCATCATCCTCACCAACGCCTCACGGGTGGAGCGCAACTACTTCGACACCCACGTCCTCGACGAGGCGTGCTACCGGCCGCTCCTCGTGGAGGGGCTGCAGCAGGCACAGGACACGCGGCTGCCCCGCGTCTCCATCCACCGGCGCTTCCGGCCGCTGATCGAGGACGAGCTCGACGCGCTGTCCTCCGCGGACCGCCGGCTGGTGGCGCATCCGGCCGCGGACGCGACGGCCGTCGCCAGTGCGTGGCCGGCGGACGCGGCCCGCGTGCTGCTCGCGGTGGGGCCGGAAGGCGGATGGGACGATTTCGAGCTGCGCCTGCTGACCGATCGCGGGTTCGGGCTCGCGAGCCTCGGCACCCGCACGCTGCGCGCCGACACGGCGTGCGTGGCGCTGCTGGCCGCGCTGCGCGGCGGGCGCCAGGCCCGCGCGTCAGAGACGGCTCGAGCCGCCCGTCACGACGCCTGACAGACGGCGCCGCGGCGCGGCCTGCCACGCGGCGCGCGCGTCGGCCACCGACGCGAACGCGGAGGCAAGCTCGCGCCCCTCGATCGAGATGTCGAACGTGGCGCCCTTGAAAGGATCGGGCGAGACGAGCAGGCGCGTGCCCTCGAGGGTGATGTCGTAGCCCATCTCGTGCGCCTGCCCGCCGGTGTCGACGCCGCAGAAGGTCAGCGAGGCCAGATCGGCGAGCCGCAGGAACGCGTACTCCCGCTGCAGCGTCTCGACGGTCTCGTGCGAAGCCGTCAGGTGCTCATCGCGCGCCGCGGTCATGTCCACGAAGAACTGCCGCCATCCCGGCTGCTGCCGCATCCGGCGGTAGATGTGCACGGCGTGCTGCGCCACGAGGGCCGCCGCGTACGGCTCGCCCGTGAGCCGTCCCACACCTCGTTTCCACACCGCGTGGCGCACGTCCTCGGGCACGTGGACGAAGTCGAGGACGCGGCCCGTGGCCGGGTCGAGACACGGCTCGGCGTCCGCCTCCTGCCATCCGTTGTCGTGCGCCTGGATGGCCAGCATGATCGCGACGTGCCGCGGCGACTCGGGCAACCCGCCGCTCTCCCAGCCGCGCATGATGGTGGCGGCCAGCGCCGCGTGATCGGGCTGCGTGATCAGAAGTGGTGGATAGAGGATCACGTGGTCAGGTGGGTCGGGTGGCCTACCTGACCACAACGGGGCACGTCAGCGTCCCGTATAAATGACGCGCCACACTTTGCCGCGCTGACTGTCGCCGATGTAGAGCGTGCCGTCCGGCGCCTGTGCGATGCCGTCGGGACGCGCCACGGCGTCGCCGGGATTGGCCAGCGTCTCCTTGCCGGTGAAGCCCTGCGCGAACACCTCGAACGGGCCCGCCGGTTTGCCGGTGACGAACGGCTGGAAGGTGACGTTGTAGCCGGCCTGCGGTTCGGGCGAGCGGTTCCAGGATCCGTGGAACGCGATGAACGCGCCGTTGCGATAGCGCGCGGGGAACTGCGTGCCGGTGTAGAACTTCACGTCTACCGGCGCCCAGTGCGCGGGAAACGCCACGAGAGGCGGCGTGAACTTGGAGCAGCGGCCCACCGTCTTGCCGTCGCCGCCGTACTCCGGATTCAGCACCATCATCTTCGTGGTGTAGTCGTAGTAGCAGTACGGCCAGCCGAAGTCCGACCCCTGCACCGCGCGGTACAGCGGCTCGGAAGGGCGGTCCGCGTTGTCCTTCGGCGTGAACAGGCTGGGCCAGAACACGTCGAGCTGGTCGCGGTTGTTCATCGCGATGAAGAGCGCGTCGTCGTGCCAGGTGATCGCAGGCATCTGGCGCAGGCCGGTGGCGAAGCGGGTGCCCTGGTCCTGCGTCTGGTTCAACTTGTTCTCGTCGAACTTCCAGATGCCGGCATGCTTCTCGAGCAGCGGGCACGGATCCACGCCCTTGACGCCGGGCCGGCGGTCCGGGCTCTGGCACGCATTGGACGGCGCCCCGACGTTGATATACAGGCCGCCGCGGCCGTCGAACGCGATGCCCTTGTCCTCGTGCTGCCGATCCCTGGGAAGACCCGAGACGATCGTTTCCGCGGGACCGGTGGGTTTCAGCGTGCCGACGGTGAGCTTGTAGCGCTCGATCACCTGCGGGTGCGCCAGATAGACATAGCCGTTGCGAATGGCAATGCCGGTGGTGCTGCCCGAGCCGAAGCGCTCGACCACCTCGAACTTGCCGTCGTTGTTCGCGTCGCGCAGCGCCACGGCGCCGCCGCCGGTCTGCGGCTGTCCGCGCCCGCCGCTGGTCATGAGCGCCACGTAGAGATCGCCGTTGCGCGCCGTCACCATGTGCCGCGCGGCGCCGAGATTGTCGGCGGCGACGAGCGCGCAGAAGCCGGTGGGCAGCCGGATGCCGCCGTTGTCGGGATCGCACGCCGGCAAGCGCTGGCCATGCACCGTGACCAATGTCGAGGCGATGGCAGTCGCCACGGCGACACCCAGGACCCACGCGCCGAACCGGTTCTTCACCGTCATGCCCGATCTCCCGCGGCCCCGTCTCGACCGCTTGCCTGCGCGAGGCGCAGCCGCGCGTCGAATCGTATCACCCGCATCTGCACGTATGCTTGAGGCGTGCCCCGCCGCTACTGGTTGATGAAGTGCGAGCCGGCCGCATACACCATCGACGATCTCGCGCGCGACGGGAAGACGAGCTGGGAGGGCGTGCGCAACTACCAGGCGCGCAACTTCATGCGCGATGAGATGCAGGCGGGCGACGGCGTGCTCTTCTACGCCTCGAACGCCGACCCGTCGGGTGTGACCGGCCTCGCCCGGATCGTACGCGGGGGTTATCCCGACCACTTCGCGTGGACGGCGGGGCACAAGTACTTCGATGAGGCGTCGAACGAAGTGTCGCCCGTCTGGTACATGGTGGACATCGGCTTCGTCGAGCGCTTCGCAGAGACGCTCTCGCTCGAGGTCCTCAAGTGCACGAAAGGGCTCGAGTCGATGATGGTCACGCAGAAAGGCAGCCGCCTGTCGGTGCAGCCGGCCTCCAGAAACGAGTACGACATCGTGGCGCGGCTCGGCCGCAGTCAGCGGCGCGCAGTCGGCACCGCCCGAAGCGCAGGCGGCACTGCGCGGAGCGCGCGGTGATCACCACTCCGTATCCCGCCGCCGCGGTCGTGGCGCCGCGGATCCGCGACTACTTCCTGCGCCACATCGCCGCCGAGACCGTGGCCCGCGAGAGCCTGGGACCGGTGCCGGACGTGGCGGTGCTCGAAAGCATGATCAACGCCGCGTTCTGGACGAGCCTCCGCCGCGAGGAGGGGTTCGTCCCGAAGATGTCGCTGGCCTATGTGCCACCCACCGACAGCGGCCACGCGATGCGATTCGAGCAGCCAATGGCGCTGACGCCGTACGCGATGGCCAAGGTGGCGCCGGTCGTCGAGCGGGCCGGCATTCATCTCGGCGTGTGGGCCCGGGACGGCGAGCTGTACGCGTGGGGCACCACCCGCTCGATCCCGGCGCTTGGCATCGTGATCGAAATCGTCGAGCCGGCCCTGCTGGTGGTCAAGCATCACCGGGGCGAGAAGACCGGGAAGTACGTCAACGTGGCGGTGCTCGAGGGCGACCAGGTGAAGCTCGTGGACGAGAGCGCCTCGACCCTGCCGGACTGCCCCGCGCTGGTCACGTCCCTGCTCGGCTTCGACTCTCCCGCGTCGTGGCTGGGCTCGATGAACGTGCTCGTGCAGCTTGCGGTGTCGATGCGCGCGCACGGGCGCGGCGGCTTGCTGCTCGTCGTCCCTGCGACGTCCGAGACCTGGCGCGACTCGATGGTGGCGCCCATGCCGTACGCCATCTCGCCGCCGTATCGCGGCCTCGGCGAGCTGCTGCGTGACGGCACCTCGAGCAAGAAGAACGACCGGTTCCAACAGGCGCTGCGCGAGGTGGTGGACGTGATTGCCGGGCTGACCGCGGTGGACGGCGCCGCCATCATGACCGACACCCACGAGCTCCTGGCCTTCGGCGCCAAGATCGCGCGGCGGCGCGGCTCGCCGCAGGTCGAGCTGGTGACGGTGACCGAGCCGGTGGTCGGCGGCGAGGCGCGCA
>DASRPM010000187.1:0-56168 GCA_035646375.1 Vicinamibacterales bacterium | reverse complement strand
CATACTGCTCGCGGAACCGCGACAGCACCATCGCGTCCAGGAACGAGCGCGTGCCCAGGTTTTCCGTATACCAGCTCGGGCGCGGCAGCGAGCCCGTGATGGTCGTCGGCATGATCTTTCCAGCGGTGGCCTTCAGCATTGAGAGTCTCCTCGTACGAAGCAACCTTGTACGCTACTCAACGCGGTTGCTCTGAGTCAATTTCGACACGCGCAGAGCGCGAGGCGCACGTACGAGGGCTACGCTCCGAACTGGCGCAGGTGGTGATCGACGTGCCGGTGGACGAGGGTGCCCCAGTCGCGCGAGTTGAGACGGCCAAAGGCCGGGTGCTCGGGCCAGTCTCGGGCGCCCTCCATCGCGGCCAGCCGTTCCAGCAGGTGTTTCAGGTCGGCGCATTCGGCCCGGCAGTCGGTGGCGCGACGTACCAGGAGTTCCGGCGCCGTAGGCGCGCTCTTCGGGAACGGCAGCCAGTGGATCACGGCATGCGCGATCGGGCGCAGGCGCAGCGGCCTGGGCCCCCGGGTCGTGATGATCAGTTCGCCGAGCGCCATCCGCACGCCGTCGGACAGGTGCGCCAGCATCTGCGGGCAGTCCATCCGTCCCCACCGCGGTGAGGCATCGAGCGGCAGCGCGTCGATCCGCCGGGCCAGGGTCAGGCGATCGTCCAGGTTGAACACGGTGCTCATGGGTCGCCTCGAAGGTTGAAGTCCGCGCGGCCACCCGCCGCGACGGCCGTGCTATTTCCGCGGCGCGGGCGCGGCCGGTACGGACGATGAGTGGTGATCCAGAATCAGCCATTTCCCGTCCCGCCGCCGGTAGGTGAAGCTGAATCGCGCGGGGCGGGGGTCGGGCTGGCCGTTTCGCATGGCCGTGAACGTGTAATACCCGGTGTTGACGGCGACGTCGCCGAGCACCCGCACCCTCGAGTCGGTGACGGCCACCGTCATGCTCGACGTCGGGACGCCCTTGAAGTAGTCGCGAATCGAGTCGGGCGTGTCGCGCAGCGTCTGCGACGACGTGCCCCAGAACACGGCGTCCCTGTCGTAGAGCGCCAGGAGCCCTTCGAGGTCGTGCGTGCTGAAGCGTTCCGTCCAGGCCTTCGTCGCGGCCGCGACGTCCTCCGCCGGCCCCGCGGCGCATGGCGTGGCCAGTCCGATTACCAGGAGCGTCACGGTCGTGAAACGTGTCATCGCGGGGGGGAAGGTTACAGCGAGCCCCGCGACAAATCCAGACGGGTATACTCGCGCCGTATACTCGCCGCACCAAGGGGGCCCACTGTGTCTATCCCGGCGTCGTACATGAGGTTCCACCACGTGTTCGTTCGCGTGATGCTGATGGCCGCCACGGCCGCGTTCGGCGCCGCCAGCGCGAACGCCCAGACCGTCCCGGCCGCGCCGGTCGCCGGCACCTGGACACTCGTGTCGCTCGAGGACCTGAGCGCCACGGGGCAGGCCGTGCGCGTCCCCACCCCGCGCGGGCTCCTGGTGCTCGACCACGCGGGGCTGATGTTCGAGGCCGTCGTGCGTGGCGATCGCACGCGCCCCACCGAAGACACCAAGGCGCTCACCGAACCGCAGCGGGCGTTTGCGGTCCACGGTGGCTTCTGGGGCCGCTACAAGGTGGATGCGGCCGCCAGGACGATCACGGCGCGCGCCGAGGGCGCGGTGAGCCCGAACGTCATGGGCCGCGACGTCACGCGCACTTTCGCGCTCGCCGGCGACCGCCTGACGCTCACGTCCACCAGCGTCGAGCCGCATCAACGCGCCGTCACGCGCTGGGTGTGGGAGCGCGTGCCCCCGGTCGAAAACCTCTCACCGGGGTACCGCAAGGTGGTGGGCTTCTGGCAGCACGTGGTCGAGAAGCGCGTGAACCTGACGCTCAAGACCGACGTGAGCAGCACCACGCGGGCTCCGAGCGTCATCGTCTACACGCCGTCGGGATTCGTGGGCGTCTACTTCCCGCCGTTGTCGGCCAAGCCGTTTGCCGGCAGCGACCCCACCGACCAGGAAGCCCGCGACGCCCTGCGCGGCTTCGTAGCCTACTTCGGTGCGCTCACGCTCTATCCGGGCCAGGTGTTTCACCACATCCTCGGCGGCCTCAGCCCGCAGGGGCCCACCACGCTGAAGCGCTTCTTCGATCTGGCGCCCTCCGGCGACGAAGTGAACCTGCGGTTCCCGGTCACCACCAATCCGCAGGGCCAGGAGCTGACGACGCTCGTGACCATGAAGCGTTTGAGCGGCGAGCGCGACATGCTGTCGAAGTAAGGCGGGTCTGAAGACCCGCCTCTACGTACGGCGGGTGACAGAACGCGCCATCTCTTCACGGCATTCCCCTGACGCCGCTCCGTCACCGGCCGCTAACAGGTTCGTCAGTTTCCCGCCGCCTCTGTAAGCCGAATCCCCCGGATTTTTCCCTAAATACTCGACAGCACTGATCCGTCCAACCGACGGCGAATCAGCAACTTACGTCGGGGAGGCGCATGCGCCTCCAGCCGTGGCGTTTGCCTTGCTCAATTCAGGGCCAGTGAAGGAGATCTCCTCGATGAAAAGCTGGCTTGCAGTTGCCATGGTGTGTGTCTCGGCGTCCACGGTGCGCGCCGAAGTCGGGCCGCCAACCGATATCGCGGCGCATTCGCGCGGGGCCGGCAAGGTTGTCGTCGCGCGCATTTCCGGGGTGCATTCGGTCTTTGCCACCAACCGCTTCGGCGACCAGCTGATTGTGTCGAACGCGGTCCTCGAGGTGCTCGAAACCCTCAAGGGGGCGCCGCAGGCCGTCACCACGATCACCGTCGAGGGCGGCACCGTCGGCGATTTGACGCTGCGCGTCTCGGACATGCAGGAGCTGAAGGAAGGCGAGCGTGCCGTGTTCTTCCTCGACGCCGACGGCGTCGGCAACGTCCCGCACGGCCGCGGCCGCGGGATCCTCAAGCTCGATGACGACGACAACGTCGAGGGCAGCTCGCTCACGCTCGAACAGGTGAAGAACGCCGTGCGCGGCGCCACCGCAAGGGGAGGCCGCTGATGCGCGCCGTTACCGTACGCACGATCGCGGCAGTCGCCGTCGCCGTCACCGGCGCCGCCGTACTGCACACGGGCGTGGGCGCTTATGCGTCCTTCGCGCGCTGGACCACGACCCCCGTCCCGTTCTACGTCAACCCGACCAACGCCGACATGAGCGCCGACGCGGCCGCCATGGCCGTGCAGGCCGGCATGGACGTATGGAACACGCAGTCGGGGACCTCGTTCCGCTACGAGTACGGCGGCACGGTCAACGACACGGCGACCGCGCACGACTACCGGAACGTCGTCATGTTCCGCAACGTGGCCAACGGTGGCGTCCTCGCCACCACGTACTCCTGGTGGACCACGGGTGGCAGCCTCCTCGACACCGACATCGTGTTCTGGGACGGCGGATTCAAGTTCTTCACCGGTGCCACCGGGTGCTCGTCGGGCGCCTACATCGAAGACGTCGCGGCTCACGAGCTCGGCCATGCGGCCGGATTGAGTCACTCGTCGGCCTCGGACGCGACGATGTATCCGACGTACACGCTGTGCACCACGTCGGGTCGCACGCTTGCCTCGGACGATATCGCCGGGATGAAGGCCCTGTACCCGACGGTGAGCAACACGGCGCCCTCGGTGACGATCTCGAGCCCCGCCAGCGGCAGCAGCTATGCGAGCGGCACCGCCGTTTCCTTCACGGGCTCGGCCAATGACACCCAGGACGGCCTGCTGACCTCGGCGCTGGCGTGGACCTCGACCATCGACGGCTCCATTGGCCTCGGCGGGTCGTTCACCCGCGTGCTCTCGCCCGGCAGCCACACGATCAAGGCGACGGCCGTGGACGCCGGCGGCCTCACGACCGTGAAGCAGGTGAGCGTGACGGTGACGTCGAGCAACACCGCGCCCTCGGTCACGATCTCGAGCCCCGCCAGCGGCGCCAGCTATAGCAGCGGCACGGCCGTGTCGTTCTCGGGCTCGGCCAGCGACACCCAGGACGGCTCGCTGACGGCGGCGCTCGCCTGGACCTCGACCATCGACGGCGCGATCGGCACGGGCGCCTCGTTCACCAAGGTGCTGACGGCCGGCAGCCACACGATCAAGGCCACGGTCACCGACAGCGGCGGCCTCACCACCGTGCGGCAGATCTCGCTGACGGTCAACGCGGCTTCGAGCAGCGGCGGGACGCTGACCGCCAGGGGCCGCAAGATCAAGGGCAACCAGGCCGTGGATCTGTCGTGGAACGGCCTGAGCGGCACGCTGCTCGATGTCTACCGCGGCTCCACGAAGTGGGCGACGCCGAACGACGGCAGCGAGACCGACGCGATCAACAAGAAGGGCGGCGGAACCTACACCTACAAGGTGTGCGTCGCCGGCACCACGACCTGCTCGAACACCGCCACGGTGACTTTCTAGGCCGGGTGGGCCAGGTAAGCCAGGTAGGAAAGAGCGCTTGATTCGTAGAGGCGGGCCTTCAGGCCCGCCTCTCGTTTTTTACAGCAGCGTGACCTCGCTCGTCGCGGCCGTGACCACGTAGCAGCGTTCGATGTTGTTGTCGGCCTGGTCCGCCGGCACCATGAAGAAGCCGGGCCGGCCCGGCTGATAGCCCTGCGTCGTTCCGACGATGATCTCGCCGTCGGCGAACACCACCCTGATCTTGCGCCCCGCGGGCGTGCGCTCGCCTTCGAACTCGTTCTTCGGCTGGTAGTCGGGCCGCCCCGCGAAGTCCTTCACGAAGAAGATCGCTTTGAGGTCCTTGACCTGCACGAGCGTCGGCTTGGAGCCGGCGGCGTCGGTCGACGCCACGTGGAAGAACTCCTTGGCGGGCACGAAGTCGCTCGTCGAGCCCTTGATCATGCGTCCGTCACTGAACCGCGCCACCACCTTGTTCAACAACGCTGTGTCCTCCTAGTGAGTCGCCGGGACTCTCACCGGCGACTCCACGAGGGCCTGATACACCGCCGCCGGGAAGGTCGTCCGGATGTCCGTCGCGTTGGGCATGAGCTGAATCATCAGCACCATCACCAGACGCGCCTCGGGATCCACGCGATACATCGTGCCGTACGCGCCGCTCCAGCCGAACGAGCCCACGCTGTCCATGCCGTTGGCGCCGTAGCGGTCCGTCGTCTCGAAGCCGAGGCCGAAGCCGAGCCCCGTGGCCGAGTGCAGCGTGCCGACCTGGTTCGTGGTCATGAGCTGCACCGCGCGCGGCGAGAGGATGCGGACGCCGTCGATCGCGCCGCCCAGCCGCATCGCCTCGAGGAAGCGGGCGTAGTCGCGCGCGGTGGAGAGCAGCCCGGCCCCGCCGGAGAAGCCGCGCCGCGGGCCGTCCACATAGTGGCCCTGTCCCGACGCGCCTTCGGCGGCGCGCACCGTCGCGCCGTCCGGTCCGCTGGCGTAGACCGCGGCCAGCCGCGTGCGCTGTGCCGGCGGGAGAAAGAACTGCGTGTCGCCGAGGCCGAGCGGTCCGCTGATGCGCGCCTTGACGACGGCGTCGAGCGACTGACCGGTGACGCGCTCCACCACGCACCCGAGCACGTCGGTGTTGTAGCCGTAGACCCACTCCTCGCCCGGCTGCGCGAGAAACGGCACCGTGGCCAGCCGTTCGATGCTGGGGCACACCCCGTCGTCCTTGTCGGCGAAATACCAGCCGCGGCCCGCCGCGGGCCCGAGCCCCTTGGCTTCGTAGGCCGCCGCCACGCGCGGCTCGGTCCCGTAGGAGATGCCGGCCGTGTGCGTCAGCAGATCCCGGATCGTGATGGCCCGCCTGGCCGGCACGATCGACGGCCCGTTCGGACCGGCCACCTGCACGGTGGTCGTGGCAAACGACGGTACCCACTTGCTCACCGGATCGGCCAGCCCCAGCCGGCCCTCTTCCATGAGCTGCAGCACCGCGGTGCTGGTGATCGCCTTGGTCTGCGACGCGATCCGGAAGATCGTGTCCATCGACATCCGGCGGCCGGCTTCCTTGTCGCTCCATCCCACGGCGCGCTCGTACACGGGCTGGCCGTCGCGCAGCACGAGCGCCACGGCGCCGGCAAGCTTGTTCTCGTCCACGTAGCGCTGCAGCAGCGCATCGACGCGGCGCAGGCGCTCTACCGAGAAGCCCGCGCGGGTCGGGGAGGCTCCAGCGGGGCGTACCGCCGGTGCCTGGGCCAGCGGGACGGCGGCAGCAATCGCCACCGCCACGAGCGACGCGAGCCACAGGCGCGCGCGCAACACCGAAGCCGACGTTGTCATGGGTGCCATCCTACTAGCGAGGCTTCGCCTCAGGCTATCCCGGCTGCGCCTCGCCAGGCAGTATCTCCTTGCCCCGCCTTCGGCGGGGGCCTCGTCGCGCGCCCTCGTCGAGCGCCTCCAGCATCCGTTTCAGCGCGACGACGCGGTAGCTTCGCTCGGCGAGGCCGCCGATGAGCGGCCAGTCGAGCGCCTCGTCGGCCCACGCGCTGACCCACAGGCCGCGGCCGTACGGCGTGGTGAAGAACCCCGGGCGCCGCAGCAGGAGATCGACGTCCACCGGCGCGAGCCGGAACGCGATCGACGGGCGCCCTTTCACGGGCTCGATGGCCGCGAAGGTCTTGGTGCCGGCCTTGAAGACCGGATGGCCCCATGCGACCGTCTCGCGAGCCTCGGGCAGCGCCAGGCACAGCTGGCGGAGGCGCTCCAGGGCCTTCTCCACTCCGCCTGCTCGGCCCACTCTGCCCACTCCGCCTACTCTGCCCACTCTGCCCTGGTGCGGCTACCCCAAACGGGCGAGGAGCCGGAGAAAGGCGGCGCAAGTATACTCGCCGAAGCTGTGAAGCGCCTGCTGATTGCGGCATTCCTGGTGGGGCTCGGCGCCGCCGCGTCAGCGGCAGGCCGCTCGCTCGAGATCTACTTCATCGACGTCGAGGGCGGCGCCTCCACGCTGCTCGTCACCCCGGCCGGCGAGTCGGTCTTGATCGACGCCGGCTACGGCCAGCGCGAGGGGCGCGACCCCGCCCGCGTGATGGCGGCCATGCGCGAGGCCGGGGTGGACCACCTCGACTTCTTCGTCGCCACACACCTCCACAACGACCACGTCGGCGGCCTGCCCGAGCTGGCCGAGAAGGTGCGCATCGGCACGTTCGTGGACTACGGCGACGCGCTCGGCACCGACCGGATGGCCAATAACGCCATCCGCGCCTACAAGCCGGTGCGCGACGCGCACACCGTGCTGGAGGTGAAGGCCGGCGACCGGCTGCCGTTGACGGGCGTCCGCGCCGACGTCGTCAGCGCCCGCGGCGAGCTGATCGAGACCCCGCTCGCCGGCGGCGGCGGCGCCACGGCGGGCTGCGACCGGGCCGAGGATCACATCGAGGACGGCACCGAGAACTACCGCAGCGTCGGCGTCATGTTCGAGCTGGGCGCGTTCCGGTTCCTGGCGCTCGGCGACCTGAGCGGCAACACGCTGACGCGCCTGGTGTGCCCCATCAACCGCGTGGGGACGGCGTCGGCGTATCTCATCGCGCACCACGGCGACTACGACACCAACGTTCCGGCGATCTACGAAGCCGTGAGGCCCCGGGTCGCCGTGATGAACAACGGTCCGTCGAAGGGCGGATGGGCCGTGGCCTTCAGCACCCTGCACGGGCTGCCGGACCTCGAGGATCTCTGGCAGCTCCACTCGTCGCGTGTCGCGCGCAACGCCGGCGACGACTTCGTCGCCAACTTCGACAACACCACCGACGGCAACTGGGTCCGGCTCAGCGCGCAGGACGACGGCAGCTTCCAGATCACGAACGGGCGCAACGGCTTCTCCAAGTCGTATGCCCGGCCGCAGCCCCCGGCGGGCGAGTCGAGGAGCGGCACATGAGAGGCGCTGCCGCGGTGGCCGCGGCTGTCTTCTGCGCGGCTTCGGCCCTGGCGGCCGCGCAGTCGCCCGCGCCCGCGCCGCCCGGCGGGGCTAACTTGTCCGCCGTAGCTTCAGCGAAGGCGGAAGCCCCGCCCCACGGGTCGGCGTCTGCCGCCGACACCGCGCGCCGCGAGGTCTTCGCGCGCTACTGCGTGTCATGCCATACCGAAGCGCAGAAGACACGCGGCACCGTGCCGGTGGCGTTCGAGGCGCTCGACCTGTCGAGGGTCGGCGCCAGCCCGGCGATGTGGGAGCGCGTGGTGCGCAAGGTGCGCGCCGGCGTCATGCCGCCGGCCGGCATGCCGCGGCCCGACCGCGCCACGCTCGACGGGCTGGCCGGCTGGCTCGAAACGCAGCTGGATCTGGCGGCCTCGGCGCGTCCCGACCCCGGGCGCACCGAGTCGCTGCATCGTCTCAACCGCGCCGAGTACCGCAACGCCATCCGTGATCTCCTCGGGCTCGATCTCGACGTCTCGGCGCTGCTGCCCGCCGACGACTCCAGCTACGGGTTCGACAACATCGCCGGCGTGCTCAAGCTGTCGCCGACGCTGATGGAGCGCTATCTCTCGGCGGCCCAGAAAGTGAGCCG
Source organism: Vicinamibacterales bacterium (assembly GCA_035646375.1). Taxonomy (GTDB): domain Bacteria; phylum Acidobacteriota; class Vicinamibacteria; order Vicinamibacterales; family UBA2999; genus DASYRM01. Next base: position 47,709 of record DASRPM010000187.1, on the reverse strand, counting down.
CCTCGTCGTGGGCTCCGCGGGACCGACGGCGGCGATCGACTACTTCCGCGTGGCCGACGACCTCTCCCAGGATCGGCACGTGGACGGGCACCCGCTCGGCACGCGTGGCGGCATGCGCGTGAGCTACGTCTTCGCGATGGACGGTGAGTACGAGTTCCGTCCCCGTCTGGCGCGCGATCTCAACGAGCAGTTGCCGCTCTATCCCGACGATCAGGTGGTGGAGGTAAGCGTCGACGGCGTTCGCGCCGGCGTCTTCACCCTGGCGGGCATCGGCCGCGGTGAAGCACCGCCGGCGCCGCCCGCGGCAGCGCCCGCGGCGGGGGCTGCCGCGCAGCGCCCGGCCATCTCGCAGATTGCCACCGGCCCGCGGCTCAGCGCCAAGGAGCGTGAGGCACGCAACCGCGCCGACGAAACCTGGAACCTTCGCGTGCCGGTGAAGGCCGGGCAGCGCGAGGTGGTGGTGGCCTTCCTCAATCGCACGGCCGCGCTCGACGAGTCGCCGCGGCTGCCGTTCCTGCGGCCCTATCCGGCCGGCGTGAACATTCCCGAGACCCGCCTCGGCGCGCACCTGCGCAGCGTGGAGATCGAAGGACCGCTGAACCCCACCGGGCCGGGTGCCACGATCGAACGCGACACGCTGTTCCAGTGCAGACCGCCCGAGGGGCCTGGTCGCGCCGAAGCCCAGAGGGCGAAGGCGGACGAGCTCCCGTGTGCGCGCCGCATCCTCACGTCGCTTGCGACGCGCGCCTACCGGCGTCCCGCGCGTGCCGCCGATGTCGAGCCGCTGCTGGCGTTCTACCGCGAGGGGCGCGAGGGCGCGACGTTCGATCGCGGCATCGAGCGCGCCGTCCGCCGCCTGCTCGTCAGCCCCGAGTTCCTCTTCCGCGTCGAGCGCGATCCGGCCGGCACGAAGCCCGGCGCTCCGTACCGCGTGAGCGATCTCGAACTGGCGTCGCGGCTGTCGTTCTTCCTGTGGAGCAGCATTCCCGACGACGAGCTGATCGCGGTGGCCGCGCGGGGCGAGCTCGGACGTCCGGCCGGGCTCGACCGGCAGGTGCGCCGCATGCTGGCCAGCCCCAAGGCCGAGGCGTTCGTCCGCAACTTCGCGGGGCAGTGGCTGTTCCTCCGGAATCTCGACGCCAGCGCGCCCGTGCAGAGCATCTTCCCGGACTTCGACGACGCGCTGCGTCAGGGCTTCCGCCGCGAGACCGAGCTCTTCGTCGACAGCGTCCTGCGTGAGGACCGCAGCGCCCTCGACCTGCTGCGCGCCGACTACACGTTCCTCAACGAACGGCTGGCGCGGCACTACGGCGTGCCGAACATCACGGGCAGCCACTTCCGCCGGGTGACGCTGCCGGCCGGCAACCCGCGCCGGGGGCTGCTGGGGCAGGGCAGCGTCCTCACGGTGACGTCGTATCCGGACCGCACGTCGCCGGTCGTGCGCGGCAAGTGGATTCTCGAGAACCTGCTCGGCACACCGCCGCCTCCGCCAGTGCCCAACGTGCCGCCGCTCAAGGCGACGGGCGCCGCCGGCACCGTGCTCTCGATGCGGCAGCGGATGGAGCAGCATCGCGCCAGCCCCGTGTGCGCGAGCTGCCACGCGATGATGGATCCGCTCGGCCTCTCGCTCGAGAATTTCGACGCGATCGGCCGCTGGCGCGCGCTCGGCGAGTCGTCGGCGCCGATCGACGCCACGGGCCGGCTGCCCGACGGCACCCCGTTCGAGGGGCCGGCCGGGCTGCGCGAGGCGCTCTTGCGGTCGGACCTGTTCGTGGCGACACTGACAGAGAAGATGCTGGCCTACGCCCTCGGCCGTGGCCTCGAGCACTACGACGCCCCCGCGGTGCGCGCGATCCTGCGCGCCGCGGCGGGCCAGGACTACCGTCTGTCGTCGATCGTGGCCGGCGTGGCGAAGAGCGCGCCGTTCCGCATGCGGCGCGCGGCTGACGCGACGGCGCCGGGCGCGGGCGCGAACGACCGGACCAACTAGGAGCCGAGACGATGTTTCTCACCCGTACGGCGCTCCCGCGACGAACGATTCTTCGGGGCCTCGGCGCGTCGCTGGCGCTGCCGTTCCTCGACGCGATGGTGCCCGCCGGCACGCTGTTGGCGCAGACGCCGGCGCGTCCCACGCCACGCATCGGCTTCGTCTACATGCCGAACGGCGTCGCCCGCAACTTCACCGGCATCAACTACTGGACGCCGGCGGGGGAGGGCACGGCCTTCGAGCTGTCGCCGATCCTGGCGCCGCTCGCCCCGTTCCGCGATCGCACGGTGGTCGTGAGCGGGCTGGCGCAGCACCAGGCGGACGCCTTCGACGACGGCGCCAACGGCGATCACACGCGCGGCACCAGCTCGTGGCTCACCGGCGTGCACTGCAAGCGCACCGAGGGCGCCGACGTCCGCAACGGCGTCTCGGCCGACCAGATTGCGGCGGCTGCCATCGGCACCACCACGCCGCTGCCGTCGCTGGAACTGGCCATCGATCTCAACTTTCTGGCCGGCCAGTGCGAGAACAGCTACAGCTGCGCCTACCTCAACACGCTGGCGTGGAGCTCGCCGACGACGCCGCTGCCGACCGAGAACAACCCGCGAATCGTCTTCGAACGGCTGTTCGGCGAGGGTGGCACGCCCGCGCAGCGGCAGGCGCAGAACCGCGAGAACCGGAGCCTTCTCGACTCGGTGATGGCCGACCTGGGCCGGCTGCAGAAAGAGCTCGGCCCGGCCGATCGCGCGACCATCAGCGAGTATCTCGACGCGGTGCGGGAGATCGAAGGGCGCATCCAGCGCGCGGAACGCCGCACGACCGATGAGTCGCTCGCCCATCTCGATCGGCCTTCTGGCATCCCGACGCGCTTCGACGAACACGTGCGGCTGATGTTCGAGCTGCAATGGCTGGCGTTCCGCGGCGACCTGACGCGCGTCACCACATTCATGCTCGGACGCGAGCTGAACTTCCGCACGTATCCGGAGATCGGCATCAACGAAGGGCATCACGGCCTGTCGCACCACCAGGACAACCCGGCGCAGCTGGCCAAGTACGCGCGGCTGGGCACGTATCAGGCGCAGCTCTTCGCGGCCTTCCTCGAGCGCCTGCGGGCGACACCCGACGGCGACGGCACGCTGCTGGACCACTCGCTGTTCCTGTACGGCGCCGGCCTCAGCAACCCGAACCTGCACGCCCACTACGATCTGCCGCTTGCCGTCGTGGGCGGGGCCGGTGGCGTGCGTGGCGGCCGTCACGTGATGTTCCGGCAGGAGACGCCGATGACGAACCTTCTCATCTCGATGCTGGACCGCGTCGGGGCGCCCGCTGAAAAGCTTGGGGATAGCACGGGACACTTGACGGAGGCGCTCTAAGACGGTGGAGGCAGGGTGGGCAGGGTAGGCGGAGTAAGCAGGGTGGGGAAAACGCTTGTTATCGGCGTCGCAGCGTTGCTCCTTCTAACACTGGGGCTCAAAGCGGCCACTGAAGCGACGTTGCTCGACGCGGTGAAGCGCGGCGACGTGGGGGCGGTGCGTGCGTTGCTGCGTGCCAGGTCGGACGCGAACATGGCCGATCCGGACGGCACCTCGGCGCTGCACTGGGCGGTGCGGCGCGATGACGTCGCGGCGGCCGAGGCGCTGCTCGGAGCCGGAGCGAACGCGCGCGCGGAGAACCGCTACGGCGTGACGCCGCTGGCGCTCGCGACGACGAACGGCAGTGCGGCGATGATCGAGCGGCTGCTCGCGGCAGGGGCGGACGTGAACGCCGCCCAGCCCGGCGGCGAGACGGCACTGATGACGGCCGCCCGCGCCGGCAACGCCGGCGCGGTTCGCGCGCTGCTCGCGCGCGGAGCCAACGTGCGGGCGCGCGAGTCGGTCCGCGGACAGACCGCGCTCATGTGGGCGGCGGCCGAGAACAACGCCGCGGTGGTGAAGCTGCTGATCGAGGCGGGGGCCGACGTGCGCGAACGTTCGCGCGCCGGCGCCTTCTCGCCGCTCCTCTTCGCGGTGCGCGGCGGCCACGTCGCCACGGCGGTGGCGCTGCTCGACGCCGGCGCGCCGCTCGACGACGCGCTCCCGGACGGCACGTCGGCGCTCGTGCTGGCCGTGATCAACGCGCACTACGAGCTCGCCGGGGCGCTGCTGGAACGGGGGGCCGATCCCAACGCCGCCGCGCAGGGCTGGACGGCGCTGCATCAGATCGCGTGGTCGCGCCGGCACAACGCCGGGTTCAACCTGCCCGGCCCGGTGCAGACGGGCGCGCTCGACAGCCTCGACCTGGTACGGAAGCTGGTGGCGCGCGGCGCCAACGTCAACGCCCGCGTCACCAAAGAGCCGAAAGACGGCAACCGCAACATGCTGAATCGCATCGGGGCGACGCCGTTCCTCATGGCCGCCAAGTCGGACGACGTGGCGCTGATGCGCGTGCTGCTCGAGGTGGGTGCCGACGCGTCGCTGAAGACCAACCTCGGCACCACCGCGCTCATGGTGGCGGCGGGAGTCGGCATCTGGGCGCCCGGTGAGAACCCCGGCACCCACGAGGAAGCGCTCGCGGCGGTGACGCTGGCGCTCGAGGCCGGCGGCGGCGCCGTCAACGACGTCGATCAGGAAGGCGAGACGGCGCTCCACGGCGCCGTCTACCGGGGCGGCGCGATTCCGGTGATTCAGTTCCTGCTCGATCGCGGGGCGGCGCTCGACGTGGTCAACAAGCGGGGGTGGACGCCGCTCACCGCCGCCGAGGGCGTCGAGTACACGCCGGCGGTGCTGAAGCGGTATCCCGAGGCCGCCGACCTGCTGCGGGGCGCGGCGCGCGAACGGCCAGCGCCTGCGGCGGCGGCACGCGCGCAGGCGGCCGCGCCGGCGAAGTCGATCTGGGACGGCGCGTACACCGAAGGCCAGGCGGCGCGCGGCCAGGAACGCTACCGGACGGCCTGTGGCGCCTGCCATGCCGAGGATCTGCTCGGCGCGCAGGGGCCGGCGCTCGCGGGGCAGGCGTTCCTCGATCGCTGGGCGGGGTCCACGGTGTTCGACATGGTGCAGGTGATCAAGCAGTCGATGCCGCAGGAGGCGCCCGACAGCCTCGGCATGCCGGCCTACGTGGACATCGTGGCCTACCTGCTGAAGGGCAACGGCGGCCCGGCGGGTTCGTCGGAGCTGCCCACGGAAGCCGACGCGTTGCGGCAGATTCTCGTGGCCAACCGCGCCGCCGGAAGATGATCATGAGGCGGGCCTGAACACCCAAGGTCACGTACGCCAGGAGACTCGATGAACCGGATGCTCACGCGCGCCCTCACGGCGGCCGTCACTCTCGTGTCCGCGGCCGTGCTCGTGACGGGACAGGAAAACCCGCCTCCTCCGGCCGGCCTGCCGCCGCTGCCGCCGCCGGTGCTGCCGCTCGTCACCACGCAGGACCTGCTCGACGGCCTCAAGCATCCGGGACGGTGGCTCACGTACTCGGGCGACTACACCGGCCGGCGGCACACGCCGCTCAAGCAGATCACGGTGGACAACGTGAGCCGCCTCGCGGCCCAGTGGACGTTCCAGGCCGAGGGCATGGTGATCGGACGCGGCTTCGAGTCAACGCCGCTCGTGCTGGACGGGGTGCTCTACATCACCGGCAACAACAACGTGGCGTGGGCGGTGGACGCGCGCACCGGCCGCCAGATCTGGCGCTACCGCCGCCCGCTCCCGCCGGGCCTGACCTACGGCGCCGGCAACCCGTCGAACCGCGGCTTCGCGACGCTCGGCGACCGTCTGTTCATGTCGACGCTCGACGGCCACCTGCTGGCGTTCGATCGCAACACGGGCCGCGTGGTCTGGGACGTGGTGGTGGAGGACTACAAGGCCGGCCACGCGCTCATCGCCGCGCCGCTCGTCGTGCGCGACAAAGTGGTGGTGGGCAACTCGGGCGGCGACCTTCCCACTCGCGGCTTCATCGACGCCTACGATCCGCGCACCGGCGCGCGGCTGTGGCGCTTCAACACGATTCCGGGTCCCGGCGAGCCGGGCAGCGAGACGTGGTCCGACGCCGACGTCCTGCCGCGCGGCGGCGGCGCCGCGTGGGTGACCGGCAGCTACGACCCCGAGCTCAATCTGATCTACTGGGGCACCGGCAACCCGAATCCCGATTACTACGGCGGCGATCGCCAGGGAAGCAACCTGTTTACCGCGTCGCTGGTGGCGCTCGACGCCGACACCGGCAGGCTGCGCTGGCACTATCAGTTCACGCCGCACGACACGCACGACTGGGACGCGAACCACGTGCCGGTGCTCGCCGACCTGACCGTCCGCGGCCAGGCGCGAAAAGTCGTGATGGTCGCCAACCGCAACGGCTTCTTCTACACGCTGGATCGCACCAACGGCGAGCTGCTCGTGGCCAAGCCGTATACGGCCACCAAATGGGCGCGCGAGGTGGGGCCCAACGGGCCGATCGTGCTGAACGACGGCGTCATCCCGCCGGGTGGCTCCGAGGCCACCACGCCGTGCGTCCCCGACTTCCGCGGCGGCACCGTCTTCAATCCGCCGTCGTACGATCCGGCGCTGCAGCTGTTCTTCGTCATGGCCCGCGAAACCTGCGCCTACTACACGCCGCAGAAGCAGGACTTCCTGCCGGGTCGCGTGTTCATGAGCGGCGGCATGCGCAAGCTCGCCGAGCCCGACTTCGGCGCGCTGCGCGCCATCGATCCGAAGACGGGCGACATGCGGTGGGAACACCGCTTTCCGACCTCGTCGCTGGCGGGCGTGATGTCCACGGCCTCCGGCCTCGTCTTCGCGGGCGACCACGAAGGCTTCTTCAACGCGTTCGAGAGCAAGAGCGGCAAGAAGCTGTGGTCCTATCGCACGGGTTCGCCCATCTGGGGCGCCGCGGGGAGCTCCTTTATGTTGGATGGGCGCCAGTACGTGCTCATTGAATCTGGAAACACCTTGGTGGCGTTTGCGGTGCCGGAGAAGTGAGGAGTGGTCAGGTGGGTCAGGTAGGTCAGGTAGGTCGGGTGGGTAGACCACTTCTTTTTGGCGTTGCGTTCGTGCTCGTTGCGGCGTCCGCGATCGTTGTCGCGCAACAGCCGGGGCCGGTGACGCCGCCGAACCTGCGCAACTCGCCGGCGATGCCGGCCTTGCCGGCGGTGTTCGACACGGCGGTGCAGAAGATCCGCGTGTCGGCGGTGGCCCCCGGGCTCGTGAACCCGTGGAGCCTGGCGTTTCTCCCGAACGGCGACATCCTCGTGACGGAGCGGCCCGGACGGCTGCGCATCGTGCGCGGCGGCGTGCTCGACCCGGCGCCGATTGCCGGCACGCCCACGCCGCACGTGGCGGCCCTCGCGGGCCTGCTCGAAATCGCGCTGCACCCGCGCTTCGCCGAGAACCGCGTCGTCTACCTCACCTATTCGAAGGGCCGTGCCGAGGACAAGCGATCCACCACGGCGCTCGCGCGCGCCACATTCGACGGCAAGGCGCTCACCGGCCTCAAGGACATCTTCGTGGCCAACACGTGGAGCGTGTCGAACACGAACTACGGCGGCCGCATCGCCTTCGATCGCGCCGGGTTCCTCTATCTCACCGTCGGCGAGCGGCAGGAGCAGGATCGCGCGCAGAAGCCCGAGGAGCACGCCGGTAAAGTGCTGCGCCTGCGTGACGACGGCACCGTGCCGCCCGACAACCCGTTCAAGCCGCCCTATCTGCCGGAGATCTACACCACCGGCCACCGCAGCCCGCAGGGGCTGGCGATCCATCCCGACACCGGCGAGCTGTGGGAGAACGAGCACGGCCCGCTCGGCGGTGACGAGCTCAACATCCTCAAGCCGGGCGCCAACTACGGCTGGCCGCTCGTGACCTACGGCACCGACTACGACGGCACGAAGATCAGCGACCTGACCACGCGCCCCGATCTCGAGGCGCCGTTCATGTACTGGGTGCCGTCGATCGCGATCTCGGGCATCACCTTCTATACCGGCGACCGCTTTCCCCAGTGGAAAGGCAACGTGTTCGTCGGCTCGATGTTCGCGGGGCGCACGCGCGCCACCGGCCATCTGGTGCGCATCACCTTCAACAAGAGCCGCCCCATTCAGCGCGAGCCGATCATCGCGGAGCTGAAGCAGCGGATCCGCGACGTCCGCCAGGGCCCCGACGGTCTGCTCTACGTGCTCACCGACGAGCCGAACGGCACGCTGCTGAAGATCGAGCCCGCCTCGTGAGCGCTCGCGCCGTGTTGCGATCGGCGGCGCTCGTCCTGGTGGCCGCGGTGTGCGGCGCGCCGGTCTTCGGGCAGGCACAAAACGCGCGCTCCTCGCTCGCCGCGCCGAACGCGGCCGGCGTCTCGATGGGCCATCTGCATTACCGCGTGCGCGACGTGGCCGCCAACCGGCGCTTCTGGGTGGCGCTCGGCGGCCAGCCGGTCGCCGCCTCCAAACGGTTTGCCGCGCCCGGCCGCGAGATCCTGCGCTTCCAGGACGTGCTGGTGGTGCTCGACCCCGGCGAGACGACGGGCGGCACCGAGGGCTCGGTGGTGAATCACGTCGCGTTCCGCGTTCCGACGCTGGCGCCGGCGGAAGCGGCGGGGCTGACGCCCGCGCGCCTGGCGCAGTTCCCGGGCGTGTCGTCGGTGATGTCGCCCGAGAACGAGCGGATCGAGCTGTTCGAGAACGCGGCCACCAACCTGACGTTCGCGGCCGACGGCGGCGCCCGCGACGCGGCGGCCGAGCGTCACAACCGCCCGCTCGCCGTGCCCATCGCCTTCCACCACGTGCACCTGTATCTGCCCGGCGCGGCGGCTGTCCCGGAGGCGAAAGCCTGGTACGCGAAGGTGTTTGGCGGCGTCCCGGGAAAGCGGGCACAATACGACGCCACGGACGTGCCGGGCATCAACCTCAACTTCTCGGCGGCGCCGCGACCCACGCTGCCGACCAAGGGGCGTATGCTCGACCATATCGGTTTCGAGGTGGTGCGGTTGCGGGACTTCTGCCGCCGTCTCGAGGGCATGGGCGTCGTGTTCGACGAGCTCTACTCGGAGGGGCGCGACGGCATCGGGCGCGCGCAGCTCACCGATCCGTGGGGCACGACGATCGAGTTGACCGAAGGTTTGGACGGACTTTAGGGGACTTTAGGGAGGCGGGCCGTGAAGACTTCGAGCAGCGTCATCACTCGTGCGGTCGTGATTCTGTGCGTCGCGGCAGTGACGACCGTCGCGGTGTGGGCCGGTCAGCGCGGCCAGGGCGCCGGGGCGGCGCCCGCGGCTCCGGCCGGACCGGTGCCGCGCCTCGCCAATGGCAAGCCGGATCTCAGCGGTCACTGGGCCAACCCCTACACCCCCAACATGGCGCTGCGCGCCGTCGATCCGAAGACGCGCCAGCCGCTGAAGTTCGCGCGGCAGGGTGAAGCGCTGCCCGACGCGATCGCGCCGGCGTCGGGGAACCAGCCGCGCTCGTATGACCTGCCGTACACCGAGTGGGGCCTCAAGCAGTGGAAGACCTACGACCCGGTGGGGAAGGGCGACTACGCCGGCAACTGCCTGCCGTTCGGCACCATGCGCAACATGAACGCGCCGCACGGCACGCAGATCCTCCACCACCCCGATGCGATCGCGTTCCTGTTCGAGCAGAACACGTGGCACCACTGGGTGCCGACGACCGCCACCTTCAAGTGGCCGGCCGATCTCCCGGAAACGTGGAACGGCCTCTCGATCGGGCGGTGGGACGGCGACACGCTGGTGATGGAAAGCACGGGCTTCAACGGCTACACGAAGCTCGACACGAGCGGTCATCCCCACAGCAAGGAGCTGAAGCTCACCAACACGTTCCGCCGGATCGACTCGAACACGATGGAACACACGATGACGATCCACGACCCGAAGGCCTACACGCAGGACTGGATGAACGTCCGCACGTGGCGGCTGAAGCCGGCCCACGACGTGCTCATGGAGTACTCGTGCGAGGAAAACAACCTGCAGAACATCGTGGACGGCGCCATCAAGCTCTGGAAGCCGGATCCGGACGAGAATTAGTACGGTAGGAGGAAGGCATGAAGGGCATTGCGATAACGGGTCTCGTGGCGCTGGCGCTCACCGCATCCGCGTGGGCGCATCATTCGATTTCCGCCGAGTTCGACCAGAACCGGTCGGTGACCTTCACCGGCAAGGTCACCAAGATCGAGTGGACCAACCCGCACATCTACACCCACGTCGAGGTGAAGGAAGCCGACGGCAAGGTGATCGAGTACCGCGTCGAAGGGGGACCGCCGAACGCGCTCTACCGCGCCGGCTGGCGCAAGGACACGCTGAAGCCGGGCGACACCGTCACGGTGACCGGGCTGCGCGCCAAGATTGCCACCTCGATGAATATCGGAGTGGCCAACATGACCACGGCCGACGGCAAGCGCGTGTTCGCGACCGGCGGTGGCGGGGCCGCGCCGGCCGCTACACCGCAGTAGCACTACCGCTCCAGCAGGGGCAGGGGGCCGTGCCGCCCCCTGCGTCATACCCCGCGCTCGTTTACGCGGCCGTCGCGCACGCAAATTACAAAATTCGTGTACAAGGAGCTTGCCGGTGGCCGCTGGATGCGCCACCATTTCCGCTAGCTCGTGCGTGAGCCGCATTTCCGGTAAGGGATCCAGTGCCGAACGAATCGACATCCGCCGTACCGTCCGCGGAGCTCCTGGCGAAGGCCAAGGCCGGCGACACTCGGGCGATGAGTCTGCTCTTCCGGCGGCACGGGCCCGAGCTGCGCCAGTGGGCGCGGGGCCGGCTGCCGCGCTGGGCGCGAGGCATGGCCGATACGACCGACGTCGTGCAGGACGTGCTGCTGCGGACCTTCCGCCGCATCGACAGCTTCGAGGACCGCGGCAAGGGCGCGTTGCGCGGCTATCTCCGACGCAGCGTCACGAACCGCATCCACGACGAGATGCGCAAGGTGGTGCGGCGGCCGACGGGCGAGCTCGAGGAGCGCCTGTTCAACCTCCCGGGCGAGCAGCCGACGCCGTTCGAATCGGCAGTGGACGGCGAGCGGGCACGCCACTATAAGGCGGCACTGGCCACGCTCGGCGACGAAGACCGGATGCTCGTCGTCGGCCGCATCGAGCTGGGCTTCAATTACGACCAGCTGGCCCTCATCTCGGGTCGGGCCACTCCCGAGGCTGCGCGCCAGGCCGTGCGACGCGCGGTGAAGAAGCTGGCGGAGAGGATGCCTCGTGGCCGAGGACCTCGATGATTTAGCCGCCGCGCTCGCCGACGGCGACGACATCGACTGGAAAGCCGCTCACGCGCGGCTGACCTCGCCCGACTCCCGCAGCGTCGTCGAAGGTCTCGAGTCCCTCTCCCACATCAGCGCGCCGATACCGGCGCGGGCGCGCCCCAGTCGCCGCCTGCCGCTGCTGCTCGAGGCAGCGCGTCTGCTCTCCGCCGCCTACTGCGTCGTGGGGCTGGCAGGCTTCGCGCGGTTCTTCGAGAGGCGCGATGCCGTCATCGTGGCGATTCTGGCGACGTTTGCCGGCGCCGCGGCGTTTCTCGACGTCGCCGGCCGCGATCGTCGCGCGCGCGCCCTGGCGGCCTGCTTCTGGACCACGGCCGGGGCCTTTGCGTCACGCGGCATCCTGGAGCTCGTCGCGGGCTTTCCGGGCGCCTGGCTGCCGGCAGCGCTCGTGACGCTGCGGCCCGATGCGTTTTTTGCGCTCGCCGTGTGGCAGTTCGCGCGCGATTTTCCCAGCATCACACGGTTCGGATCTGTGGACACGCTATGCGCCTGGGGTGTGCGCGCCGCGAGCGTGATCGGCTCCGTATTCTTCGCTGCGAGTGCTCTGCCGCTGCTGCTGCCGTCGTCGAGCCGTGCGGTGGCGCTGGCGCCGCAGCGTCAATCAGGCGGGCCCGCGGCTCTCTTCTTCGTGCTGCTGGTTTTTGGCAGCGCGCTCGCCGCGCTGCTGGTGATTGCCTGGCGCAGCCGGCTGGCCGAGGGTGTGGAGCGCGTGCGCGTCCGCTTGTTCCTCTACGCTATCGTCATCTCATTGGGCCCGATGATGACGGTGCTCGTGGCCTCGGCACTGATACCGGCGCTCTGGCAGTCGCTGCAGTCGCCCCAGGGATTCGCGCGATTCGCCTGGGTGGTCTACCCGCCGATGTTCCTATTTCCGATCGCTACCGCGTACGCGGTGGCCGCGCCCGACGTTTTGAACGTCAGGCTGGTCGTTCAGCGGGGCCTCCGCTACGTGCTGGCGCGGTGGCTGCTGATGTGGGGCGCCCTCGTGCCGCTGGCCCTGCTGTTGGGCCATCTGTATCGCCACGCGGGCCTGACGCTGGGTGGGGCGCTCGCGACCGAGCCAGCGCCGGTCCTGCTCTGGTTCGCCGGCGTGGGAGCGATTGTGCTGGCCTTTCGAGGCACGTTGATTCGCGCGCTCGACCAGTGGGCGCTGCCGGGCGTCGAAGCGCCCGCGGCGGCGCTCGCGGCGATGACTGAGCGGATGAAGCAGGCGCGGACGCCGCTCGAGGTGGCCACGACGCTTGCCGATGCCATCGAGCGGGCCATGCAGGCGCCGGCGGTGCCGTACCTCTTCATCGCGGGAGCCATCGTGCCGGCCGAAGGCGGCGGGCCGCCGCTGCCGATCGAGTCTGCCATCCCTCCGCTGCTGGAGGGCGCGCGCGAGCCCGCGATCGTGTCGCCCGCGCATCGGCGGTCGTACTATTCGCTGCTGCTGCACAGCGACCGCGAGTGGATCGACCGGCAGCAGATCGAGCTGCTCGTTCCACTCCTGCCGAGGCGAGAGGGCGGCGGCCTGCTGGGGCTCGTGACGCTCAGCACCCGGCGCAACGCGCTCGGTTTCTCCGACGACGACATCCGGTTCGTGCGCGTGGCCGCGGCGGCTGCGAGCCTCGCGTGCGACGCGATCGCCACCGAAGGCCGCCGCGACGGGCACGTGGCAGACGACGCGGTGGTCGAGGAAACGGCCCTGCAGTGCCAGCGATGCGGGCAGATCGAAGGCCGGCACACTGCCACTCCCGCGTGCGCGTGCGGCGGTGCCTGGCAACCCGCGGCGCTGCCCAAACAGGTGCTCTCGCGCTTCGAGCTGCTCGAGTGGCTGGGGACAGGCGGTATGGGCGTCGTGTATCGCGCGTCGGACGTGCCGCTGACGCGCGACGTCGCGCTCAAGACGCTGCCGAAGCTGTCGGACGGCGCCGCCGAGCGGCTGATGACCGAAGCGCGCACGATGGCCAGCCTGTCGCACGAGGACGTGGCCGTCGTGTACGGACTGGAGCAGTGGCGCGGGACGCCGCTGCTCGTCATGGAGTATCTGGCCGGCGGTACGTTGGCGGCGCGTCTATGCCGCGGCCGGCTCCCAGCCTCCGACGTCGTCGGTCTGGTGCGCCAGATCGCGCGATCGCTCGCACGCGTGCACGAACGCGGGCTCTATCACGGCGACATCAAGCCGAGCAACATCGGCTTCGCGTCCGGCGGCGCACCGAAACTGCTCGACTTCGGCCTGGCGCGCGCTCTCTCGATCGACCAGGCCCCGCACGAGCACGGGGGTGGCCCGCCGCGGGCGCCGCTCGGCGGCACCTGGGCCTATCTTGCCCCGGAGGTGCGCGATGGCGCCGCGCCCGGACCCGGCCTGGATCTGTGGGCGCTCGGCGTCGTCCTTTGCGAAGCGTGGATCGGCGTGCATCCGTTCCCGCACGCACGCACCGCGGACGACGTGGCCGCTGGCCTGGCGGCCGCGACACTCCGCCTCCGCTCGGAGCACTCCCCGGTCCATGAGCGGCTCGTATTGGCCATGCTCTCGCTCGACCCGGCCGAGCGCCCGGCCACCGGCGCCGCCTTCGAACGGCTCCTGGCCGATCTCTGACGCCGGGCTCCTGCGCACTTCGAACGTTCCAGCCTTACGTAACGTTTAATACCTCAGCAGGAGGTATAGGCGTGAGCAAGAAGGCGAGTGATCAGGACGCGTACGACGTTTCCCCCGCGGTGAAGCAGGCCGCGCTCAAGCTGCTGGACGATCTGACGAAGGACTTGGAGGCCGCGTGCCGGTCGGTGGAGAAAGGTGCACGTCTGAGTGAGGAAGCAATCGGGACCTTCCGCCGGCGCTACCGGCTATCGCTGCAGCGCGTACTGAGCAATCCGGCCACCGCCAAGATGAATCACCGGCGGGTGCTCGGGCCCGCGATGAAGTGCCATGGCCGGCTGGCCGCATCCATCGCCGGGTTCCACCGCACCAAGCCCGGGACGCTCGTGATCAATCGCGATGCGTTCCTCAAGGCCGCGCACGTCATCGAGAACGAGTGCAAGGCGTTCGCGATCCGCGCGTCGCTGAAGCGTCGCGGGGCGGCCGCCGTGCTGGAGCCGGAAGTGGTCGATGCTGAAATCTCGAACTTCGTATTCTGCTGGTAAGAGCTACCGGCGGCCGGGCAGCGGCTCGCTGTTCGGCTCGGGCGCCACGCCGAAGGTGTTGAGGCTCATCGACACCATGCGGTAGCCGCCGGCCGCGATCAGCACGTCGAGCAGCTGCCGCCGATCGAACCGTGTGGCGAGCCGGGCCCAGGTGGCCGGCGCCACGCGGTCGTCGTTGAACAGGTCGTCCACCGCCTGCAGCACCGCCGCGTCGTCGGCGTTCCAGCCCGCGGCGGGTCCTTTCGCGATCCGCGCGATGTCGTCGGCGGTGAGGCCCGCGCCGCGCCCGGCGCGCGCGTGCGCCGCCCACTCGTACGCCGACCGGCACAGATAGCCGATGCGCAGGATCAGCATCTCGCGGATGCGCGGCGGGAGCGTCGAGCCGGTGCGGATGTACTCGGACAGGATCTGCCGCGGCGCGTAGAGCGCCGGGTGCTGCGCGTAGGTGCGATAGACGTTGGCGACCGGCCGCCCGCTGCCGGACGGGTCGAGCATCGTGCGCACGGCCGGCGTCCAGTCGGGCGGATCGAGGGGCGGTACGCGCGGCGCGGCGAGCGGCTGATGATCGCGAATGCCCAGGCGTGGCGCGGCTGCGGGCAAGGGCACGGGGCTCGTTGCCGCCGGCAGGCCGAGCGTGTTCACCGTCATCGCCCACATCGAGTAGTGCGCCACGGTGAAGACGACGTCCATCAGCTGGTGGCGCGTGTAGCGCGCCGCGAGCGCGTTCCACGTCGCATCGCTCACGAACGACTGCGCGTGGAGCTCGCCGGCCGCGCGCACGAGCGCCGCGTCGAACGCGCTCCAGCCCTTCGCCTCGGGTCCCGATCCCACGCGCGCAATCTCCTCGCGGCGCAGGCCGGCCTCGAGCCCCACGGGCACGTGCTCGTGCCAGACGTGCGCCGATCGGCTGAGCGCGGCGAGGCGCAGGATCAGCAGCTCGCGGTCGCGCGCCGGCAGCGACGATTCGCTCGAGATGTAGCGATGGAACGGCTCGACGCCGGCCGCCAGGGCCGGATGCTCCGCGAAGACTGAGGCGGGTAAGGCGGGTGGGGACAGCAGGGCGAGTAGGGCGAGCACTGTGGGCATGATCAGTTCACCACTCGAATCGGCGTTCCCTCGAGGAATGCCGCCACGTCCTCGGCGGCCTCGCCATAGTAGACCCGGTAGTTACTCTCGGTGACGTAGCCGAGGTGCGGCGTGGCGAGCACGTTGGGCAGGCTGCGGAACGGCGAGTCCGGCCGCGGCGGCTCCACGTCGAACACGTCGAGACCGGCGCCGGCAATCCAGCGCGCGGTGAGCGCCTCGACGAGGGCGGCTTCGTCCACGATCGGCCCGCGCGACGTGTTGATCAGGTACGCCGTCGGCTTCATGCGGCGCAGGTCGTCGCGTCCGAGCAGGCCGCGCGTGCGCTCGCTGAGCACGAGATGGATCGAGACGAAGTCGCTCGTCTCGAGCAGCGACGCCTTCGACGGCGCCAGCCGGGCGCCTGCGGCCGCCGCACCCTCCGACGTCAGGTTCTGACTCCAGGCGACGACCTCCATGCCGAACGCGAGGCCGACGGCGGCCATGCGGCTGCCGATCTTGCCGAGCCCCAGCAGCCCGAGCTGACGGCCGTTGAGATCGGCGCCGAGGGTGCTCTGCCACGGCCCGTTCGTCCGGAACGCGGCGCTTTCTGGCACGACGTGCTTCGCGAGCGCGAGCAGGAGGGCCCACGTGATCTCGGCGGGCGGCTCGCCCAGGCTCGCGGTGCCGCAGACGGTGACGCCGCGGGCGCGCGCCGCCTCCAGGTCGATGGCGGCGTTGCGCATTCCCGTCGTGACGAGCAGGCGCAAGCGGGGCAGGCGCTCGAACGTGGCGGCGCGGAACGGCGTGCGCTCACGCATGGCCACCACGATCTCGCAGTCGCCCACCGCGGCCACGAGGGCATCCTCGCCGGCAAACGCCTCGCGGAAGACGCGGAGCTCGGCGTGGCGCTCCACAGCCGACCAGTCGGCCATCGCGCGGGAGACGCCCTGGTAGTCGTCGAGGATGGCACATACCGGTTTGGGCATAGGTTCGTCGCGCTGTCCGGTATACCTTATGTCCTCCATTGTCTTCGAGCACGACTCCGCCGCTGGCCTCGACGCCGCTGGCCGTTGACGCCAAGGCCGCCGCCGAGCGCGAGGTCTTCGCGAAGATCGGCTGGCGGCTGATGCCGCTGCTCACGACCGCCTACATCCTCAACTACCTCGATCGCACCAACGTGAGCTTTGCCGCGCTCACGATGAACCAGTCGATCGGCCTGACGGCCACGCAGTTCGGGCTTGGTTCTGGACTCTTCTTCTTCCTCGGCTACTGCTTCCTCGAGGTGCCGAGCAACGTCGCGCTCTACCGCTTCGGCCCCCGGCGGTGGCTCTCGCGCATCATGATCAGCTGGGGCCTCGTCTCGGCCGCCATGGCGCTGGCGGTCGGGCCCCACAGCTTCTACACCTTCCGCCTTCTGCTCGGCGCCGCCGAAGCGGGCTTCTTCCCCGGCGTGGCGTTTTACCTCGCGACGTGGTTCCCCGGCGAGTACCGCACGCGCATCATCGCGTGGTTCATGGTGGCGATTCCGATCTCGTCGGTCATCGGCGGCCCGGTGTCGGGATTTCTGCTCGCGCTCGATGGCGCGCTGGGCCTCGCCGGCTGGCAGTGGCTCTTCATCGTCGAAGGGCTGCCGGCGGTGATCGTGGGCATCGTGCTGTTCAGCTACCTACCCGACCGGCCGGAAGACGCGGCGTGGCTGAGCGACGACGAACGGCGTATCGTGCGCGAGCGGCTCGAGGCCGAGCGGCGGCCCAAGGAAGTGAAGCGCCTGGCGCTGGCGTTCCGCGACGTCCGCGTGCTGATCCTGGCGGGCGTGCAGTTCGGGTTCCTGGTCGGGTCGTACGGCATCGGCATCTTCCTGCCGCAGATCCTCGACACCGGGCGCTTGACGGACATCCAGATCGGGTTCGTCACGAGCGGCTGCTACGCCGCGGCCAGCGTGACGATGATCGTGTGGGCGAGCCGTGTGGATCGCCGCGGCAACAAGGTGGGGAACCTGTCCGCCGCCTGCGCGGTCGCGGCGGTCGGCTTCGTCTGCTCGATTCTCTTCGCGGGCGGCTTCCAGGTCGGCCCGATCGTGTTTCCGGGCAGCTTCTGGTTCTCGGTCTTCTGGATCATGGTGGCCGTGAGCGGCGTGAACGCCGCGCGTGCCCTGTTCTGGACGATCCCGCCGCGTTTCTTGAGCGGCCTCGCCATGGCGGGCGGCCTGGCGTTCATCAATTCCATCGGGACGATGGGCGGCTTCGTGGGCCCCACCATCATGGGATGGCTGCGCGACCAAACGGGCTCGTTCCAGGTCGGACAGATGGCGCTCGGCGGCTTCCTGCTCGCGGCGTCGCTCCTGGCGTGGTCGCTGAAACGTCTCGAGGCCGAGTAGAGAGGCAAGATACTGTCGTGAGCCATTCCGTCGCGGCCGCCGCGCCGCTTGCCAGCGAGGTGGCGGCCTGGGTGGCCGGCCTCTCCTTTACGGACCTTCCCGCGGACGTCGTTGCGACCACGAAGCTGCGCGTGCTCGACGTGATCGGCCTGTCGCTGGCCGGCTCCACGACGCCGCTCGGCGCGTCGGTCCGCGCGGGCGTGCGCGCGATGGCGCCGCAGGGGCCGAGCCGCGTCTGGGGCGCCGGCGGCCACACGGCCGCGCCGTTTGCCGCCTTCGCCAACGCGTCGTTCGCGCAGGCGCTCGAATTCGACGACACGCACAACGAATCCATCGTGCACATGAGCAGCCCGTCGGTGGCTGCCGCGCTGGCGCTTGCCGAGACGCGCCGCGTCAGCGGGCGCGATCTGCTCCTGGCGGTGGCCGTCGGCAACGAGGTCGCGTGCCGCGTCGGGTCGGTGGCGCCGGGCACGTTCCACCGCCGCGGGTTCCACCCCACGGGGCTGTTCTCGCCGTTCGGCATCGCCTACGCGGCGGGGAAGCTGCTGGGGCTCGACGCGGCGTCCCTGGCGTGGGCCGCTGGGATTGCCGGCAGCACCGCCGCGGGGCTGCTCGAGTGCTGGGTCGATGGCACGCAGTCGAAGTTCCTGCATTCGGGCTTCGCCGCCCAGAACGGCATGGCGGCGGCGATGCTGGCGCAGGCCGGCGCCTCCGGTCCACCGAAGATCTTCGAGGGGCGGTTCGGCCTGTTCGCGTCGCACCTGCAGGACCCCGCGGTGGTGAAAAACCTGGCGCGGATCACCGACGGTCTCGGCACGCGGTGGGACAGCCGCAACTCGTCGTTCAAGCCGTTTCCGGCCGCGCACGTGCTGCACCCGTACATCGATCTCGTGCTGCGGCTGCGCGCGCGGCACGGCATCCGGCCCGCCGACGTGGTGTCCATCGAGTGCCCGGTGGCCGAGTTCAACGTGTCGATCGTGTGCGAGCCGGTGGCGGAGAAGACGGCGCCCGCCACCGAGGCGCACTGCCGCGTGTGCCTGCAGTACACGCTGGCCGAGGCGCTCGTCCGCGGCGAGCTGGGGCGCACCGCGTATGGCGATGCCTGCCGGACCGATCCGGAGATCCTGGCGCTGGCCCGGCGCGTGACCTACCGCGTCGATCCGGAGTTCCCGCCGCCGGGCCGCTTCAAGGGCGCGCTCACGATGCGGCTCGCCGACGGCCGCGTGTTCTCCGAGGTCGAGGAGTACAACCGCGGGTCGGCGGAGAACCCGATGACCGGGGACGAGCTGCGTGCGAAGTTCGACGACAACGCCGGCAGCGTGCTCGACGCCGGCGCGCGCGACCGCCTGGCCGCGGCGATTGCCGGTCTCGAGGAGCTCGAAGACGCGGGTTCGATCGTCGGGCTCGCGTGCGGGCGCTGATGCGTGCGGGCGCTGATGTAGCGGGCGGTCTTTAGACCGCCCGGATCTAGAATAGCGGCCATGGACCGGCGGCTGACCGTCGTGGTGGCGCTGCTGGCGGCCACGCTGGGCTCCGGGCTGCTGCAGGCGCAGGCGACGGGACCTTACGTGCCGCCCCGCACGCCGTGGGGCGATC
Organism: Vicinamibacterales bacterium; assembly: GCA_035646375.1. Lineage (GTDB taxonomy): Bacteria > Acidobacteriota > Vicinamibacteria > Vicinamibacterales > UBA2999 > DASYRM01. The sequence goes on along the minus strand of DASRPM010000187.1, from coordinate 28,323 downwards.
CCGACTTGCAGGGTGACTTCACCAACAGCGACGAGAGCCTCATCCCCATGGAACGGCCGGACGCACTCGCCGGCCGCATGCTGGACCAGATCTCCGCGTCCGAGCTCGACAGGCTGATCGACGAGCGCAACGCCGCGCGCGACGAGGCCGATCGGCAGCGGTGGGAGCTGCGCAGCCCGCTGCACTGGTTCGAGAACATCAAGCCGAAGAACAGCCGCGCGTGGCTCGTCACCGATCCACCCGACGGGCGCATCCCGCCGCTCACGGCCGAAGCGCGTGCACGCAATGCCGCGCGCGCCGCGGCGCGCAAGGGGCGCGGCGAGGCCGACTCGTGGGAGGACCGCAGCCTCTACGATCGCTGCATCACGCGCGGAGTGCCGGGCTCGATGATGCCGGCCATCTACGGCAACGCGTACCGAATCGTGCAGGGCCCCGGCTTCGTGGCAATCGGCTACGAGATGGTGAACGAGACGCGCGTCATCCCGCTCGGCGCGCGGCCGCGTCTTCCCGCGTCGATGCGCGCCTACATGGGCGACGCGCGCGGGCGGTTCGACGGCGCGTCGCTCGTGATCGAAACCACCAATTTCACCGACAAGACACCCTATCGCGGCTCCAGCGAGCGCCTGCGCCTGGTGGAGCGATTCACGCCGGTAGACGACGGGCACGTCGAGTGGTCGGTCACCTTCGACGATCCCGCTACCTGGGCGCGGGAGTGGACGTTTGCGATGACGCTGACGAAGGTCGGCGCGGACCAGGCGCCGTTCGAGTACGCCTGTCACGAGGGCAACTACGCCATGCGCAACCTGCTCGGCGTGGCGCGGGCCGAAGAGGCCGCGGCCAAGGCGAAATGACCGGCCATCCCGCGCGGCTGTCGCGCACCACGCTCTTCGTTCCGGCGTCGCGGCCCGACATGATCCCCAAGGCCGCCGCCAGCGCCGCCGATGCCGTGTGCATCGACCTCGAGGACGCGGTGGCTCCGGGCGAGAAGGCGGCGAGCCGCGCCCATGTGGTGCACGCGCTGCTCACCCTCGATTTCGGCAGCCGCACGCGCATCGTGCGCATCAACGCGGCCGACACGCCCCACGCCTATCGCGATCTCGTGGACGTGATCGAGGCCGCCGGCGACCGGGTGGATCTGGTGATGCTGCCCAAGGTGAGCGGCGCGCGGGACGTGGTGTTCGTGGACATGCTGCTGTCGCAGATCGAAGCGCACTGCGGGCTGGGGGCACCGATCGGGCTCGAAGCGCAGATCGAGAGCGCGTCGGGCTTCGTGTACCTGCGCGAGATCGCGTCGGCGTCGCCGCGTCTCGAGGCGCTCATCCTCGGCGTCGGCGACTACGCCGCCTCGATGAAGATGCCGTCGTCGGGGATCGGCGAGATGGACGCCCACGACGAGGTGTATCCCGGCCACCGGTGGCATGCGGTGATGCACGGCATCGTGGCCGCGGCGCGGGCACACGGCCTGCGCTGCATGGACGGGCCGTACTCGGCCTACAAGGACGCCGCCGGCTTCGAGCGCTCGTGCCGCATCGCGCGCGCCCTCGGGTTCGACGGCAAACAGTGCATCCACCCGGGCCAGCTCGCCACCGCCAACACCGTCTTCTCGCCGACCGACGCCGAACTCTCGGCGGCGGCCGCGCTGGTCGAAGCCTTCGACGCCGCCGTCGCGGCAGGGCAGGGGGCCGCGACCCACGACGGCCGCATGATCGACGCGGCCAGCCTCCGCATGGCGCGGACGATTCTCGATCGCGCGCCCAGTGGCAGTACGTAGAGGCGGACCTTCAGGTCCGCCTGCAGGGCGGTCTGAAGACCGCCCTCTACATTCAGAACAATGACCGAGCCCGTCGTCCGTGTCTCAGGCATCCGCAAGGCCTACGGCCCGGTGGTGGCCGTGGACGACGTGTCGTTCGAGGTGCGGCGCGGCGAGATTTTCGGTCTGGTCGGCCCGAACGGCGCCGGCAAGACCACCACGATGGAGTGCCTCGAGGGGCTGCGCGCACCGGACCGCGGCACGATCGCGGTGCTCGGGCTCGATCCGTTTCGCGCCGGCACGGCGCTGAAGGTGAAGATCGGCGTCCAACTCCAGGAAGCGCAGCTCCAGAAGCGCATCAAGGTGGGGGAGGCGGTGCGGTTCTGGGCGTCGCTCTATCCGTCCACGGTCGATCCCGCCGCGCTGCTCGACCAGCTCGGGCTTCGCGAGAAGCGCAACGCCTGGTTCATGACGCTCTCGGGAGGGCAGAAGCAGCGCCTGTTCATCGCGCTGGCCCTCATCAACGACCCCGAAGTGGTGTTCCTCGACGAGTTGACGACCGGCCTCGATCCGCAGGCGCGGCGTGCCATCTGGGATCTGGTGCGCGGCATCCGCGAGCGCGGCAAGACCGTGGTGCTCACCACGCACCTGATGGAAGAGGCCGAGCGGCTGTGCGACCGCGTCGCCATCATCGAGCACGGCCGCATCATCGACGTGGACACGCCGCGCGGCCTGGTCGCCCGGCATTGCCCCGAACGCCTGGTCGTGGTGACCACCGCCGATGGGTCGGCGCGCGAGCGATTCCTGGCGCTGCCCGGCGTGGGCACAGTAGATGCCGACGGCCCGTCGTTGACGATTCGCGGCAACAACCCGGGCCTCGTGACCGACGTGATCCAGTGCGTCTCACGGCACGGCATCGCGGTCACCGATTTCCACACCACCGAGCCGTCGCTCGAGGACGTGTTCCTCCGGCTGACGGGGCGCTCGATTCGAGACTGACGCGCGTGGCAGGTGGGCAGGTGAGGAGCTGGGCAGGTAAGAACCGATGAAGGGCTTGTGGCAGCTCGTCTGGCTCGAGATCAAGATCTTCGCGCGCGAACCGCTCGGCCTGTTCGGGGCCGTCGGTGTGCCGGTGCTCCTGTTCCTGGCGCTCGGACGCGCGATGCGGGGCGGGGCGGGGCCCGCGTCGCCGGAATGGGCATTCCTGAAGGCGGGCCTGCCCGTTCTCGCGGCGCTCGTCATCGCCACGAGCGCGGTGGTCTCGCTCGTGACGATCATCGCGATCTACCGCGAGGGCGGCATCCTGAAGCGGCTGCGTGCGACGCCGCTGCGCCCGGCCACCATCCTCACGGCCCACGTGATCGTGAAGCTGCTGTTCACGGCGATGACGCTGGCGCTGCTGCTGGCGGCGGGCCGCCGTTACGCGGCCGTCACCCCGGAGCAGGTGGCCCCGTTCCTCGTGGCGGTGCTGTTTTCGACCGCCGGAGTCCTGTCGATCGGCTTCCTGATCGCGAGCCTGGTGCCCACCGCGCGCTTCGCGCAGCCGGTGGCCGGCCTGATCTTCTACCCGATGATTGCATTATCGGGCCTCTTCTTTCCGCTCGCGGCGATGCCGCCGTGGCTGCGCGCCGTGGCGCGCGTCATGCCGCTGACATATGCGGTGTCGCTGATGCAGGGTGTGTGGCGCGGCGATCCGCTCATGTCCCACCTCTGGGACGTCGGCGCCATCGCGGTCTTCGGGGTCCTCTTCACCGCGCTCGCGGCGCGCGTCTTCAGATGGGAGTAGCGCCGCGAGCATCTCGCGTCTAGCCCGAATGGGTGAGCGGTCAGCCTCCCGTTGCGTCAGGGCGCCGGTTCAATGAACCAAAAGCACGGATCCGGCGTCTTATGCAGCGTCCCCAGCTCTTAGCCAGCCCTGAACGGAGGAGCCTCGCCATGCGTCTGAAGTTGCTTGCCACGGTCGCCGGTGTCTGTCTGCTCACCGCCTTCACGGCGGCTCAAAACCCGAAGCAGATTCAGGTGTTCGCCAGCATCCTCGACGCGACCGGCGCGCCCGCCAAGACCGTCGAGGCCGGCGACCTCAAACTGATGGAAAACGGCGCCGACGCCAAGGTGACCAAAGTCGAGCCCGTCAACTGGCCCGTGAAGATCCAGATCCTGCTCGACAACGGCATCGGCATCGGCAGCCAGAACGTGCAGCACCTCAAGAACGGCGTAAAGGCCCTCATCGACGCGCTGCCGGAGAACCTCGAGGTGACGCTGGTGTCCACGGCGCCCCAGCCGCGGTTCCTGACGAAACCCACCACCGACCGGGCGGCGGTGCAGAAGGGGCTCGACGTGCTCGCGCCCGACACCGGCGCCGGGCGCTTCGTGGAAAGCCTCAACGAGGCGACGCAGCGCATCGAAAAGGACAAGACCGACTACTTTCCGGTGATCATCAGCGTCGGCACGACGTCCGGCGACACGAACGTGCGGGACAGCGACGTCGAGCGGATGATGCGGCGGCTCGAGGCCCGGCCCACCACCGTGCACGTCATCATCTACAACGGCGGCGGGTCCTCGAGCGCGGGCGCGAACCAGACGCAGGTAGGTCTCAGCGTCACGCAGTACACCGGCGGCAAGTACGAGAGCATCAACAGCGCCACGCGCATTGCGACGCTGCTGCCCGAGTTCGGCAAGGAGGTGGCCACGGCGGTCGAGCGCCAGAGCCACCAGTTCCGGGTCACCGCGGAACGGCCGGCCGCGGCCTCGGGGGACATCGGCAAGATCAGCATGGGCGCGAAGTCGCCGCTCGTGCTGGCCGGGCTGTCGTTCGACGGCCGAATTCGCTAGCCGGCGTCCGTTAGTCCGTTACCCCATACGTGCCACGCGCCACGCGGCCAGCCCTGCGAACAGGACCGTCACGCCGAGCAGGGCGGCCGCGTGCATCGTCACCGGCATGATCGCGCCGACACCCGCGACGTGCAGCGCCAGCTGGTTGAGGTGGAACGCCGGCGACGCCAGCGCGATCGCGCGGATCGACTCCGGCACCGGGAAGAACAGGCCGGACAAGTACGTCATCGGGATGTAGGCGAGGTTCACCCACGCCGGCGCCGTGCGGCCCGACACCTTGGCGCCGATGAAGAGGCCGATGGCGGCAAACGGCAGCGTGCCGACGACGCCGATTGCGCTCACCGACAGCAGCTGCACGGCCGTGAGGTCGAGCCCCTTCAGGACGGCCGCGAGGCTCATCGACAGCATCACCAGGGCGCTGAAGAGCACCGCCATGACCATCTTGGCTGCCATGTAGGCCATCGGCGGCATCGGCAGCGCGCGCTTCAGGCGCAGCAGGCCGAAGTCGCGATCGATGGCCACGGCCATGCCGAAGGCGAAGAGCGCGGGCCCCATCACCCCCATCATGCCGAAGCCGGTAAACATGCGGATGGGCAGCCGGAGCTCCGGCTTGGGCACCTGGGCCGGGTCGCCGCCCAACGACGTGAAGAACATGTACAGCGCCACCGGGATGATCAGGAAGGGCGCCGCGAACGCCGGCGCCTTGAGGTGGCGCTTCGTTTCGAACCACGACTCGGCCACATAGGCGCCGAGCACGCGCCGCAGGGGCATGGGGGCGGCGGCCGCCGCCGCGGCCGGTTGCGAGGACGTGAGCGCGATGGTCGTCATTACGCAGCCTCCTGAGTGATCTCGGTAAACGCTTCGGCCAGGCCGGCCCGCTCCACTTCGAGGTCGCGGAGCAGCGCGTCGGCCGCGAGCAGGCGGCGGACCAGGTGGTCGGCATCGCGGGTCACGACGTGCAGGCGGTTGCCGGTGCGGCTGGCGCTGTCCACGCCCTCCCACGACGCCACCTGTTCCGGCGGCAGCGCGCTCAGGCAGCTCACGCGCTTGCGGCCGACGACGCCGCGGATCTCGTCCACGGTGCCCATCGCCACGAGCCGCCCCTTCACCAGCACGGCCACCCGGCTGGCCAGCGCCTCGGCCTCCTCGAGATAGTGCGTGGTCAGGACGATCGACGCGCCCTGCGCCAGCAGCTGCCGGATGGTGGTCCAGAGTATCTCGCGCGCCTGCACGTCGAGACCGACCGTGGGTTCGTCGAGGAAGAGCAGCGACGGCCGGCCGCAGACGGCGAGCGCGAACTGCACCTGGCGCTTCTGTCCCGCCGAGAGCTTCCCGTACGGCCGATTGGCGAGTGCCGTCGTGTGCGTGTGCGCCATCGCCTCGTCGGCGGTCATCGGCGCGGGGTAGTAGGACGTCGTGAGCGTGATGATCTCGCGCACGGTCATCTCCATCGGCAGCGTCACTTCCTGCATCATCACGCCCACGCCATAGCGGGCTTCGACGTCGCTCGGCGCCCGGCCGAAGAGCGAGGCCGTACCGGCGTCCGGCTCCAGCAGGCCGAGCAGCAGCGAGATGGCGGTGCTCTTGCCCGCGCCGTTCGGCCCGAGCACCGCGAGCAGTTCGCCCGGCCGCACGTCGAGGCTCAGGCCGTCGAGCGCCTTGACGGCGCCGAACTGCTTGCTGGCGTTGGTGAGTACGGCCAGCAGTTCACCGTGACCCTGCGGCGACGGCGGGCCGGACGGCGCCTCCTGATCGGCGCGTCCGCGCCGGTGGCGCACGCCGTTCAACACCTCGCCGATGAACGTGTACCGCACCAGCAGGTGGTAGCTCGCAAACAGGATCGCGAGCCCGACGGTCACGACGAGCGGAAACTTCACCGCCCAGTGCAGCGGCCAGTCCTTGATCAGCGCCTGCAGCGCCATCACGAGCGGCAGGTGCGCCAGGTAGATCCAGTAGGAGGCGTCAGAGACGTAGCGGCCCACGGCGCTCTCGCCGGCAAAGAACCGCAGCGCCGCGCCGATGAGCCCGAGCGTCCAGCTCCATACGCCAGCGGCGTAGAGCACGGTGTAGAGGGCCGCCGACGGCGCCGTCGTGGACAGCTGCGCCGAGTTCCCCGGTCCGAGGATCACGAGGCACGCGACCGTCAGGGCCACGGCCGTCGCGAGGTGCAGCGCCCACCACCGTTCGATGGCCTTCAGCAGCGCGGTCTGGCGGTGGAACAGCCACCCGATTGTGAACGCCGAGGAGAACGCCACCGCGGCAGGCAGGTTGGGGATGAGCGACTGATCGGGCGTCGGGATGCCGGCGAAAAGCAGCCACGGCGACACCAGGAAGGCGCCGATGAGCGGTGCACCCAGGACCAGCGGCGCCCAGGGCCCCGCCAGCGCCACGCGCATCGCCGCGTCGGCCGTGCGACGCAGCCGTTCGCCCGCGTCGAACCGCGCGATCAGCTGGCGCACTGGCAGCGCCGCGGCGTAGATCAGCGTGAGGACGTAGAGGAACCAGAGGTGCGCGAGCGGAAAGGCCAGCGCGGGAGCCGGCGGCGCGCCCGCGCTGCCACCGCCCGGCGGCTGCAGCGGCCCGTCGGCCCCCCACACGATGGCCACCACGATGAGGGGGAAGAACACGATCCAGCCGACCACGAGCGGCACCACGATGCGCAGGGCGCGGTTCCGCACGAACGCGCGGACGCCGCGCCGTTCCATCAGCAGGCGGGCGAAGAATCCGGCGATGACGAAGAACAGCGTCATCCGGAACATGTGGATGGTGAAGAACCCCACGCCCAGCGTGGTGCTCGTGGACCGATCCAGGAGCGGCCACACCGTGAACCCTGGCAGGTAGGACATCGCCGCGTGCAGCAGGACGCCGCAGATGAGCGCGAAGCCGCGGAGCGCGTCGAGCGCGTGGAGGCGCTCGCCAGCCGCTGGCTCGATGCGATCGGCCGGGTCCGCTGTCGCCGTGGTCATGATGCCTGCTCCTTGCGTTGCCGCTGATGGAAGCGCGCGTGCTGAAAACACACCCATCCGTTCAAGGCGATCTGACTGAGGAGAAAGACGCTGAAGCCCGGGACGGCGACCCACCACATCATCATGTCGAGCGCGTGCGCCACGGACGCGGCGCCGGAGCCGATGATGCCCGGCGCGGTGAAGTAAGGGTCGCTGAGATGAATGGGATAGATGAGCAGCAGCCCGATGCCGTTGATGCCGAGCCGCGTCACGGGCGGCAGCCAGTTCCATTCCGGATGGAAGTAGTTGGCGGCGCGCTGCGCCAGCCCGGCGGCGAGCAGCAGCAGGATCGGCCAGTAGAACGTGTCCCACGCCGGCGCGAGCTGCACGAAGTTGGCCGCGGTGCCGATGATGAGCATCGGGTACGACGGGATGAGCGCCCACCAGGCGCTCAGCGCCAGCCACGCGAGGAACCCGTTCAGCGACTGCCAGCGCGGCACCTCCCGCAGATACGTCGGCGGGAACTGGCCGCGGCCGTCGAGCGCCGGCGGCACGCCGCCGGACCGCCGCTGCAGGAAGTCGACCACGCAGAAGATGGCGGTGATGACCACGAACTGCACGCCCGCCGCGACGAAGAACGCTCTCGGCTCGTCGACCTGGACGCGCGACAGCGCCATGCCTCCGTGGACCATCGCCGAGATGATCCAGTTGGCGATCAGCACGATGCGGTAGATCGGGAAGAACTCCGGTCCAATCAGCTGGCGGCCGAAGGTAAACGTGCCCTGGGGGCTGCCGTAGCGGGCCGCCACTTCGAGTGGCGTGCCGTGCGCGAGCAGGATCGTCTGCTGCTCGGGCTCCGTGAGCGGACGCCCGAGCTCGGCTTCCCGTTCTTCGAGCTGCGATCGGAGGTTCTCCTCCAGCTCGCGCAGGATGTCGCGCCGCTGGCGGCCGTGCAGATAGGTGCCGACCGCGATGAGATAGAACTTGAGCAGCCTCATGCCCGGCGCCCTCGGATCGAGCGGGGAGGCGCGATGATGCGGTCGAGAGCGCCGTTGATGCCATGCCACTCGTCGAGCAGCAGGCCCAGCGTGCGCTCGCCCTCGGCCGACAGCCGGTAGAACCGCTTGTTGCGCTTGTTCTCCTCGCGCCACTCGCTCACCAGCAGCCCCTGCGTCTCGAGACGCCGCAGCAGCGGGTAGAGCGTGTTTTCGTCGATGTCGAGGCCGTGGTCCGCCAAGGCTTTCCTCAACGTGTAGCCGTAGTGCTCGACCCGCAGCTGGGCGAGCGTCGCGACCACGAGAACGCCACGCCGCAGCTCGAGGCGCAGGTTTTCGAAGGAATCAGGGGTGTCTGGCATCTGGGTGATGGCGTGTGGCGCATACTGTATGGCACACGGTATGTGACGCGCAACCCCGTTTCCAAGTTCCCGGATGCCCACAAGCAAGTTCCCGGATGCCCACAAGACGGAGTGCGGAGCCGGTTCGTTCGATGAGAGGACCCGGCACGGCTGTTACGATCTGAGCGATGAACCCGTGGCTGGCCCTCCCTCTCGAGGACTACGAGGGGCACATGGGTTCGGCGGGCGCGAATCAGCTGGCCCCCCTGGCCGACCTCTTCGGCGAGGCCCTGGCGCGGCTCCGGCCGCGCTCGGTCGCGGTGCTGGGCGTGGCCGGCGGCAACGGGCTCGAGCACGTGGACGGCACGCTGACGACGCGCGTCGTCGGCATCGACGTCAACCCCGCGTATCTGTCCGCCACCAAGACGCGGTTTCCCGATCTGCGGGGCCTCGAGCTGCACTGCGCCGACCTCGCGCACGACGCCACGCTCGACGTGGAGCCGGTGGCGCTGGTGCATGCCGCGCTGGTGTTCGAGCACGCGGGCACCGGCCGGTGCCTCGACCACGCGGTGTCACTCGTGGCCAACGGCGGGCATCTGTCGGTGGTCCTGCAGCTACCGTCGGAGGAGCACGCGGCCGTGACGCCAGCGGGGTTCGCGTCGATGGCAACGCTGGCCGACGATTTCGCCTTCGTCGATCCGCATCAGCTCCGCCGCCTGCTCGCGCAGCGCGACCTGCGGCTCACGCATCAGGCGAGGCTGACGCTCACGACCGGCAAAGCGTTCTGGTCGGGATACTTCGAGCGTGCCTAGCTGCACAGTGCACTTGTGAACAGCTGACGGGAACATCGGCGCGATACGCTGGCCGGCAGGAGCCTGATCATGAGTGCAAGCCATCACCCCACCGACATACATCTGCGTCAACATCGGGCGAAAAAGCGGGACAAGCTGCGCGCGCGGATTGCGGCGGCACCGGCGGCCGGACGGGCTGCGCTCGAAGCCAAGCTGCAGCGAGCGTATTCACCATTCCACTCGATGATGAGAGCGAAGCTGCCTCCACCGGCGGTCTAGCCCGGATTCGCGTCACTCAGCTCGCCGACCAGGCGCCGTCCACCGGCAGGGCGGCGCCCGTGATGTCCGTCGCATCGGGGCCGCACAGGAAGACCATCAAGGCCGCGACCTGCTCGGCGGAGATGAACCGGCCGGTGGGCTGCTTCGAGGCGAAGAAGCGCCGCTCCGCTTCCCCGCGCGTGAGCGACAGCGTGGCCATCGCCGCCTCGATGGCGGCTTCGTGGACCGGCGTCTCGGTCGTGCCGGGACAGATCGCGTTGCAGGTGATGCCGTGCGCCAGCCCTTCCAGCGCCACGGCACGCGTGAGCCCGAGGAGCGCCGTCTTGGTCGTCACGTAGGCCACGCGGTTCGGGGCGCCCTTCAAGCCGTAGATCGAGGACACGTTCAGGATGCGGCCCCACCGCCTGGCCTGCATCATCGGCACCGTGAGGCGAATCAGGTGAAACGCCGCCGACAGGTTGACCGCCAGCCCCTCGTCCCACTTCTCAGCGCTGAACGCCTCGATCGGCGCCGCATGCCGGACGACGGCGTTGTTGACCAGGATGTCCACGCCGCCGAATGACGTGCGCGCCGTGTCCACGATGGCGTCGATATCGGCGGGCCGCGCGAGATCGCCGGCGGCGTAGATGGCGCGCACGCCGTGGGCCGACGCGAGACCCGCGGCGGCCGCGGTGGCCTCCTGCGGCGACGCCAGGCCGCTCAGGACCACGTGACAGCCGGCGGCGGCGAAGCGCTGTGCCGCGGCCAGGCCCAGCCCCTGGGTCGAACCCGTGATGAGGGCGCACCGGCCCTCGAGCGTTCGCATAGTTGCGTTATGGTACGGCACATGACGGTGAAACCAGGATGGACCGGACGCGTCTACGAGGACTTCACGGTGGGCGACGTGTACCACCACCCGCTCGGACGCACCGTGCTGCCGGTGGACAACAGCTGGTTCACGCTGCTCACGCAGAACATGAACCCGATCCACTTCGATCACGCCTACGCGGCGCAGACCGAGTTCGGCAAGCCGCTGGTGGATTCGACCTTCACGCTCGCGCTCGTGACGGGGCAGTCCACCATCGACCTGTCGTTCAACGTGATGGCCAATCTGGGATGGGACGAGGTGCGGCTGCCGAACCCGCTCTTCGAGGGCGACACCGTCTATTCCAAGAGCGAGGTCCTGGAGGCGCGCGAGTCGAAGTCGCGCCCGAACGTCGGCATCGTGCGGGTCAAGACGACCGGCGTGAAGCAGGACGGCACCGTGGTGATCGAGTTCTTCCGCACGTTCATGGTCTACAAGCGCGACCACGTGCCGAAGACCGCCCGCACGATTTTCCCCGAAGCCCGCAAATAGTAACTACGTACTTGGTAGTTGCGTGTGCCGGTCTGCCGCCGGGGCCCGCCTGGGCGGCCGTGCAATGGTGTAACGGCGCTGGAAGAAACAGGCGGGCACGGACCTTGTAGTTCTGGAAGGCATGGGTAAAGCCGTCGCCACGTTGCCACTTCCTGAGCCTGCGCCGCGTCCGAAGTACACCATTGCCCCCACCGAACGGGGATGGCTGCTGGTCATTCAGGATGGCGAGTGTTCGGTGATGCAGGTGTTCCGCACGTCAGCCGCCGCCCGCTGCGCCGTGGACCGCATGATGTCGTTCTTCGACACGATGCGCGCGCAGAGTCCGGCGAGCCGGGAATACGCCACGTACTAGGGCAGGTGAGGCGGGTAGGGCGGGTAAGAACTCAGTCCAGCCGTACCACCCAATCCTCCAGACCGGGCGCTGCCGCCGGGTAGCGCTTCAGCACATCGGGGTCGTGGCCGGGCACGATGTGGTCGCGCGAGTCGGCCAGCCGCTTGATCGTCGCGTAGCCTTCCAACGTTTCCGCCACGCTGTAGCACACGGGAAACACACGCCCCTGCTCGATGTGCGAATAGAGGTGCGTGGCGTCGGCCGCCAGCACCACGTGTCCGCGCCGCGTCGCCACGCGCAGGCACTGCAGCCCCATCGAGTGGCCGCCCACGTGGTGCACCGTCAGGCCGGGCGCCAGCCGCTCGGTGCCGGTGTGGAACAGCACGCGCTCGTCGAACACGCGCCGCACCATCGCCACCACGTCGTCGGCCTCGAACGGGATGCGCTGGTGCGCGTGGCACATGTAGCGGCCGGTGGCGTACATCATCTCGCGATCCTGCAGGTGATACCGCGCCCGCGGGAACAGCGTGTGGTTGCCGCAGTGGTCGTAGTGCAGGTGGCTGATGACGACGTCGGTCACCGTGTCGGGATTCACGTCGATCGCCCGCAGCCCCTCGGCGACCGGCCGCGTGATGCGGCGTCCGCGCTTCTCGGCCATCGCGTGGTCGAAGCCGGTGTCGAGCACGAAGGTTCCGTCCGCCCCCTTGATCACCCAGACGAAGTAGGCGAGCGGCTCGCTGGTGTCGTGCGGATCGCCGAGGATGTAGTTTTCGTGAGCCTTGCGGTCGTGGTGCGCGTAGCGCACCGCGTAGATCTCGTGGACGTCCTGCATCACTTGAAGACCCTGCCGCGGGTCTCGGGACCGAGCCAGATGACCATCGCCGCAATGCCCGACAGCACCATGGCCGCGCTCATGGCGTTGACCATCACGAAGCCCTGATCGCGCAGGAAGCCCAGCACGGTCGGCATCATCGCGCCGATCGCCGCGGCTGCGTGATAGCAGAAGCCGGGGCCGACGCCGCGCACCTCGGTGGGGAACGATTCGTTGCTGTAGGCCGGCGCCATGCCCCACACGCCCATGCCGAAGAATCCCATCAGCAGGGCGCCGAGCCCGAGCATCGGCGCCGTGGTCGCATGGAGGTAGAGCGGCAGCGCCGCGATCCCGAGAATCACCGTGATGGTGGCGGCGCCGCGCCGTCCGAGCCGCCCCTCGGACAGGCGTCCCCAGGTGGCCGTGCCGGCAATCGCCCCGAAGTTGAACGCCGCCAGGTAGGGCAGCACCGGGCGCCCCGCCTCGCGCAGGAACGTCGGGTACCAGAAGTTGAGCGAGTAGTAGATGCACATGAAGGCGCCGATCACCAGCGTGGTGCGGATCGTGACGCCGATCATGTCGGGCTTGAAGATGCGGGGGAGCGACAGCGTGGGCTGCGCCAGACGCGCTTCCGGCGAGAGCGCCGCCAGCTCGCGCTGTCGCGCGAGCCACACCGGGCTCTCCGCCACGTTGCGACGGATCCAGAGCGTGAAGAGCGCCGGCACGACGCACAACCAGAACATCACGCGCCAGGCCAGGTCGGGATTGTCGGTGGCGAAGAGCGGATAGACGAACTGGAAGGCGGCCGCCGCGAGAAGGTAGCCCCAGTACCAGCCGCCGAGCAGCAGGCCCGAGACCAGGCCGCGCAGCTTCGTCGGCCAGTGCTCCAGGACGAGCGGCATGCCGGCCGCCCACTCGCCGCCCATGCCGAGGCCGAACAGCGCGCGCAGCGCGAAGAGCATCGCGTACGACGTGGAGAAGCCGCTCAGCGCCGCGAACAGCGAGAACCACAGCACCGAGACCATCAGCGGCCCTTTGCGGCCCCACTTGTCGGCCGCGGTGCCGGCAATCGTGCCGCCGGCGAGCCGCATGACGAGCGTAACCGTGCCCAGCGCGCCGGCCAGCGCGTTGTCCACGGTGAAGCTCTTCTGGATGTCGATGATGATGAACGTGAGGATGTTGAAGTCGAACGAGTCGACGATCCATCCCAGGAACACCGCCCAGAAGGCGCGCCACTGATCGCGGTTGACCTGCCGGTACCACGGCCCTTCGGCCGCGGCGGTTTCGGTGGGAGAAGTCGAGGCGGCCTCGGCCAGGGTCGTCACGGAGGTGGATTCTAGCAGTCCGGTCTCCGCCCGCGCCTACCCCGTTCGGCGCGTACGCCTCCTGCGTTGACTCCAATGGAGCGAATAGCCATGAGTCATCTCGGGGACGTCGTATGGGTGACCCAGGACGCGTTGTGCGATCCGATGGGCGAGTTTGGCGCGGAAGACGGCGATCCGACGCGTCCCGTGCCGCGGGAGTCGTTGTTCCGGCGGGTGGCCGCCGTGTCGCGCATTGCGCTCCCGCAGGCGCCGCCGCCGGTCGTTGTCCCTGCCCCAGTCAGCGAGCCGGCCGCGCCTGTTGCCCCGGTCGTGCCGGTCGTGACGGCCGCCCAGCGCGGGCGCTGGTTCGTGGGCGTCGCGGTGCTGGGGCTGCTCACCCTCCTCCAGGCGCCGTTCGTCGTCCTGTGGGCGCTGCAGGCGATCGAGAGTCCGGCGCCGATGGCGATTCAGGTGACAAAGCCGCCGGTGGCGTTCGCGAGCGCCACCCCCCTGCCGGTGGAGCGCACGCTGCCGCCGCCACCCTCGCCTCGGCCCGCGCCGGCCGTCGCGAAGCCGGCCCCTGCCCCGGCCGGATCCCTCTCCGGCTTCGTGCGGGTGGAAGTGCCGGTCGCGATGCGCATCATCGAAGACGGACGGCTGCTTGGCACCACCGACGTCGATCGCCTGATGCTCCCGACCGGCGATCACGTGCTCGAGCTCCGCAGCGACGAGCTGCAGTTCTCCACGCGGCTGCTGGTGAAGATCGACCCGGGCCAGACGTCCGTCGTGCCCGTGCGCCTGCCGACCGCGCCCATCTCGATCAACGCCAAGCCGTGGGCCGAGGCGTGGGTGGACGGCGAGCGCGTAGGCGAGACGCCCATCGGCACCCTGATGCGATCGATCGGACGCCACGAAGTGGTCCTCCGTCATCCCGAGCTTGGCGAGCGTCGTGTTCCGGTGCTCGTGACGCTGGCGCAGCCGGCGCGCGTCAGCGTGGACTTCAAGGCAGGGAAGTAGGAGCCATGCGACTGCACGTGCGACTGGTTGGGGTGATCCTCGCGGCCGTCCTTGCCGGGACCGCCGCGCGGGCCGGGGCCGGCGACCGTCTCGCGGAGGCGCTGCGACTCTACGACGACGCGCTGTACACGCGCGCGCTCGAGGTGCTCGACCAGTTGTCGATCGAGCAGCCGTCGGCGGCGGTGCATCAGTACCGGGCGCTTTGCTTCATCGCGCTCGGACGCGGCGACGGCGCCGAGCGCGCGATGGCCGACATCGTGGCGGCCGATCCGCACTTTGCGCTCGACGCCGAAGCGGCATCGCCGCGCGTGACGGCGCAGTTTGCCGCGGTGCGCCGCCGGCTGCTGCCGCCGATCATCCGCCGCGGGTTCGCCGAGGCCACGGCGCGCTACCGCGAGGGGGCCGCGGCCCAGGCGCGGCAGCAGTTCGATCAGGTGCTGAAGCTGCTCGACGATCCGGCGCTGCGGAACGACCAGGCGCTGTCGGATCTCGCGCTCGTGGCCGGCGCCTTCGTGGAGCTGGCGCGCGCCCAGGAGCCGCCGCCGCCGATTACCCCGATAGCGCGCTCGATCGTGGCCGCGCCGCTGCCGCCCTCGCTTCCGGCGGCGGCCGCGGACACAGTGTCTGCTTTGGCGGCGTTCGCCGGGCCGGCGCCGCCGGCCGCTGTCCCGACCGCCGTGGCGAGCGCAGTCCCCGCTCCCATGCGCGTGACGGCCAGCGAGCCGGTGGCGTACGAGCCGGCCGTGGCCGTGGTGCGGCCGCTGCCGAAGTGGATGCCGCCGGACTCACGTGCCGCCCTGCGGAAGTACTCGGGCACGATTGCGGTCGAAGTGGATGCGCGCGGCCGCGTCATCGCGGCCTCCAGCAAACGGACCATCCACCCGGCCTACGATCCCTTCGTCCTCGCCGCCGCGCGCGAGTGGGTGTTCCAGCCGGCGCGCCAGAACGGCCGGCCGGTGAAGTCCGAGGTCATGGTGGAAATCGAGCTCCTGCCGGTGAATCCAGAAGTCAGGTAGGTCGGCTGGGTCAGGTAGGTCTGGTAGGGAGTCGGGTGGGTTGCGCCACTCGTGCGTGGTTGCGGGTCTTCAACCCCGCCTACGCAATTCGCTTCCGCGGCTCGACGGCGAGCCAGGCGATGGCCCCCATCACGTAGACGGCGGCCGTGACGTAGAACGGATAGGTCCACGACTGCCAGCGCTCCACCATGAACCCGACGACGAGCGGCCCGATCAGGCCTCCGAGGTTGCCGCTCGTGTTCATGAAGCCCGTGACCACGCCGGCGTGCGCGGCGCCGACGTCGAGGCACACCGCCCAGCACGCGCTCAGCGCAAAGTCGGCCGAGGCGAGCGCCAGCGCCAGGAGCAGCGCCTTGACGATGGGCGACGGCACGATCGTCGAGGCGATCAGCAGCGCGGCGCAGGTGGCAAACGACAGCGACCCGAGCGTGCAGCGCGCCGTCCGCAGGCCGCGCGTGCGCGCCAGGTGATCGGTGTACCAGCCACCGGCCAGGTTGGCCGCCCCGGCGAGCAGGAACGGCAGCGCGGCGAGGAACCCGCCCGCCGCCATCGAGAAGCCCAGCTCGCGCGTGAGATACGTGGGGAGCCACGTGAAGTAGAAGTAGAGGCCGTAGCCGAGCGCGAAATACATCGCGCAGATGGCGTAGAGATTCGGGCTCGTGAGCAGCGCCCGCCACGGCGTGCCCGCGGCATGCACGGGAGTCGCCACGCCATCCTGGGTGATCCACGCGAGCTCGGCGGTGTCCACGTCCGGGTGATCGGCGGGACGATCCCGGTACGACCGGTGCCACACCGCCGCCCACACCACGCCGACGCACCCGAACGCGACGAAGCTTGCCCGCCAGCCCCACCACTGAATCAGCGCCAGCGCGAGCGGCGCCGTCAACGCGCCGCCGAGCCGTGAACCGAAGAACAGCACGCCGTTGGCGCGGCCACGTTCGCGCGCGGGAAACCACTGCGAGAAGCTGCGCACCGCATTCGGGAACGCGCCCGCCTCGCCGGCGCCGAAGAGGAAGCGAATCGCCAGGAGCGAGCGGTAGCCTTGCACCGCACCCGTGAGCATGGTGAACGCCGACCACCACAGCACGATGCGCGTCAGGACCCGGCGGGGGCCCATCACGTCGCCCATCCAGCCCGAAGGCACCTCGAAGAGCGAATAGGCGAGCGTGAAGGCGCTGAACACCAGGCTCATTTGGACCATCGTGAGCCCGAGGTCGCTCATCATGTAGGGCGCGGCAAACGAGATGCACACGCGATCGAGGAACGTGATGATCGCGAGGAAGAACGCCATCCACAGCACGCGGTACCGCACACGCGAGCCGCGCCCGTGTCCGTCTGTCATGAGCCGCGCGGATTATAGCCAAGGCCCAAGGTCCAAGGCCGGCGCCGACGTTCATGGTGGCCTCAAGTAACATGGCCGCATGAACGTGGAAGCGATGATCGCCGCGCACGTGCGCGGTATGCAGCCCTACTCGCCGATCGTGCCGCTCGACGTGCTGTCACGCCGCCTCGGGCTGCCGGCCGAACGAATCGTCAAGCTCGATGCGAACGAGAATCCGTACGGCACGTCGCCGCGCGCCCTCGAAGCGCTGGCGGCCTCCCGCGTGCTGCACATCTACCCCGATCCCGATCAGACCGCGCTGCGCGAGGCGCTGAGCGCGTTCGTCGGCGTGCCGATGGAGCACATCCTGTGCGGCGCCGGCGGCGACGAGGTGATCGACCTGCTCGCGCGCGCCTTCGTCGAGCCGGGCCAGATGGTCGTCGACCTGCCGCCGACCTTCGGCATGTACAAGTGGGAGGCGGACGTGCTCGGCGCGCAGTACATCGAGGTGCCGCGCCGCGCCGACTTCTCCGTGGACGTGGATGCCGTGGAGAGCACCGTGCGCGCGCTCGAGGCGTCCGGCGTGCCGCCCAAGCTGCTGTTCGTCACCAATCCGAACAATCCCGACGGCTCCATCACGCCGCGCGCCGATCTGCTACGGCTGCTCGAGCTGCCGGTCGTGGTGGTGGTGGACGAGGCCTATATCGACTTCAGCACGCAGCTGTCGCTGGCGCCGCTGGTGCCCGAGCGCGACAACCTGATCGTGCTGCGGACCTTCAGCAAGCTCGCCGGCATGGCCGGTTTGCGCGTGGGCTACGGTGTGTTCCCGCTGCCGGTCATCCGCCATCTGTGGAAGGTGAAGCAGCCGTACACGCCCAACGTCGCCGGGTCCGTGATGGCCATTGCCGCGATGCAGGATCGCCCGTGGCTCGATCAGAGCGTGATGGCCATCACCGCCGAGCGCGAGCGGATGCGCGAGGCGCTGGCCACGCTCGAGTGGATCACACCGCTGCCGAGCGAAACCAACTTCGTGCTGTGCCGCGTCGGGGGCGGCCGCGATGCCAAGGCCGTGAAGCAGGCGATCGAGAAGCAGGGCGTGCTGGTGCGCTACTTCGACAAGGACGGTCTGCGCGATTGCCTGCGGATCAGCGTCGGCAAGCCCGAACACACCGACGCGCTGATGGCCGCCCTTTCGAGTACGTAGAGGGCGGGCTTCAGCCCGCCCTGGGCCCCCACGGCCGTCAGTCGAGGCCGAAGGCGAGCAGCACGTTGCCGGGGTTGCCGACGAACCCGCCGTAGCCGGAGTTGAAGTAGAGCATCCCGCCCGAGACGATCGCGCCGGGCCCCTCGAGGCCGCCGCCGATCGCCTTCACGTTGTTCACGGTCTGGAACTCGCGATTGGAGTCGTAGGTCCAGAGGATGGTGCCGTCGGCGGTGGAGTAGGCGCGCATGCCCCCGTCGAGCGAGCCGGAGAACACCGCGCCCGGAATTACCGTGACCGCGGCGCCCTGCGACGCGCGGCACGTGCGCCCCTCGCCGCAGAGCGGCTTCTGCGGCTCCACGCTCCACGCCATCTCGCCGGTGGCGAGACTGACCGCCCGCATCCCGCCAGGTTTCGGCGACAGCATGTCCGACACGCCGAAGTAGGCGTTCCGGCCGTCCACCGCGCCGCCCCACTGGCCGCCGAGACCGCTGCCTGCGCCGATGCGCCGCTGCCAGACCACCTCGCCGGCCTTGTCCGGATCGATCGCCCACGCGATGCCGGACTTCTGCGGCAGCACCAGCAGGTCGCGGCCGTTCACGGTGGTGAGCGACGGCGATGCGGAGAAGTCGTGGTCCGGCCCGAGCGTCTCGGGACAGGCAGGATTGCCCGCGTTCTTCGGCGGGCAGCCCAGGGTCCAGCTGTCGTTGGGCGTCGTCTGCCGCACCCACTTCACGGCGCCGGTCTGCACGTCCATCGCCACCACGGCGTTCGTCATCGGTTGCGGAGGATCAGCGTAGCCGTTGCCGGTGGCCACGTAGACGAGGCCGCGCTTCGTGTCCACGGTGGGCGAAGCCCAGATGCCGCCCCCCGCGGGCCCGGACATCTGAATGCCGTCCTTGTTCGTCCCGCGTGGCTGCGGTGGGTCCACCATGTAGGTCTTCCACAGGAGCGCGCCGGTGTTGGCGTCGAGCGCCACCAGGCTGCCGCGGAACGTGCAGCACGGATACTTGCCGGTGCCGCCCTGGCCCTCCTCGTTGAGCCCCTGCACCGGCACGAACACCTTGCCGCCGGCCACGGTGGGCGCGCCCGTCAGCGACGCCGCGGCGTGATCGTCCACCTTGCGCACCCACAGCTCGCGGCCGGTGACTGCGTCCACGGCATACGCGTTGGCCCTGACGTCGCCGAAGTACACCGCCTGGCCGGAGCCGGCCGCGGTCTTGTACGGACCCACGCTGAGACCGGTGCGGATGCCGGCTTGCGCCCGGAACGTCCAGTGGGTGCAGCCGGTCTTCGGGTCGAGCGCATGCGCTTCGCCGTTCTCGCTGGCCACGAACAGGCGGCCGCCCGCGAGCGTCGGCTGCGCGCGCGCCGCGTTTACGCCGGCGTAGCCGAACGCCCACTTCAACTTGAGGCGCGGCAGGTCGGCGGCGGCGAGCCCGCCGTTGGCGGCGAACCGCGTGTTGGATGGCCCGTTCCCCCAACCGTTCCATCCCGGCGCAGCCGCGGCATCGGTCATGGGCGGCGACGTCGTGCAGCGGTTGGGCACCGCGGTCGTTGCGGTGGCGAGGGCCCGTCCGGCCACGAACTCCGCCACCGCGCGGCGCTCGGCGTCGGACAGCGACGCACCCTGCGCCTGCATGCGCCCCTGCGTGATGGCGTTGAGGATGCCTTCCGGCGTCAGCTGGCGCAGTACCGCCGGCGTGGGCGCGGTGGTCTGCCCCTCGCGGTGGCACGTCGCGCAGGCGCGAGTGAAGGCGGCCGCGGCGTCGGGTGGCTGCTGTGCCAGGGCTGGTGCGGCCAGCGCCGTCACCGCCAGCGCCGAGATGGTGATTTTTCGAAGCATCGGTTTCCCCAGGGCGGTTGAAGACCGCCCTCTACACAGGCCCTGAAGCGAGCAGGGCTTTATGATACGCGGTATGCCGCGCACGACAGGGGCGCTGGCCGTTGCCGTGGCCGCCGCGATGCTCGCGTGGCAGCTCGCCGCGGCCGCGCAGAACGCTCCGCTCGATCGGCAGGTGACGTTCAGGCTGATCGTCGTCAGCACCGAGGCCGGCGCGCGTGACGTCGCCGAACGGCTGCGGCGGGGTGCCGACGCCGACGCGCTTGCGTCCGCCGAGTCCATCGACCCGTCGGCGGCCCGCGGCGGCGTCATCGGTCCGGTCGTGCTGGCGGAACTGCGCGCGGAGCTGCGCGACGCGCTGGCGGCGCTGACGCCGGGCGCCATGAGCGGCGTGATTCGGCTGCCCACCGGCTTCGGCATCGTGCAGCTGGCCGAGCCGCGATCGGGCCGCCGGCTCCGCTCCACCGAGATCGCCGGCATTGCCGCCAGCGGTGCCGTGCAGCCGACCGTGAGCGTGGACGGGTTTGCCGAGGCCAACACCATCCTGCAGGAAGCGCCGAAGCCGGGCGACGACTGGAACATGCACCCGCAGCAGATCTGCGCGGTGCGGCGTGCGTCGATGGCCGAGATGATCGCGTCGATGACGGAGCTCACCACGGCCATGAAGGCGCCGGGCGCCTCACCGGCGCCGGACCCGGTGGACGTGATTCAGGCCGACGTCATCCTGGGACAGATCCACGCGTACGACGGCCGCATGGCCGAGACGATCGCGCGCTTCGAGCAGGCGTACCCCAACGCGGTGAAGAGCTTTCCCGACGCGCTGGCGCAGCTCGAGGAGATGCTTGGCGTCGCGCACCTCCACAAGGCGGAGATGGACAACGGCGTCTACCGCGCGCCCGGCGATCGCTGCCTGCTGTCGCCCCGGGCGGCCGTGCTCGCCGATCCGCGTGGCGCGCGCACGGCCATCGACTATTTCTCGAAGGCGCTCGTGCGACGGCCCGGCGACGGCGAGCTGATCTGGCTGCTGAACCTCGCGCACATGGCCGCGGGGTCGTATCCGTCCGGACTGCCGGCCGCCGCGCTCATTCCGCCCGCGGCGTTCGAGTCGGGCGAGAGCATCGGCCGCTTCACCGACATGGCGCCCGCGCTCGGCATCGACTCGTTCTCGTCGGCGGGCGGTGTGATCGTGGACGACTTCGACAACGACGGCGCGCTCGAGATCCTCACCTCCAACTTCGACAGCTGCGGGGCGATGCAGCTCTTTCGCCGCGGGCCGGACGGCCGGTTTCACGACCAGGCGGCGCGCGCGGGGCTGTCGGGCGAGCTGGGCGGCCTCAATCTCCTGCAGGCCGACTACGACAACGACGGCTGCAAGGACATCCTCGTGCTGCGTGGCGGCTGGGAGCAGCCGCAGCGCAAGTCGCTCCTGCGGAACAATTGCGACGGCACGTTCACCGATGTCACCTCGGTGAGCGGCGTCGCCAGCCCCGCCACCAGCACGCAGACCGCGGCCTGGGCCGACATCGACAACGACGGCTGGCTCGACCTCTTCGTCGGCAACGAGAACCGGCCGGCGCAGCTGTTCAGGAATACGGGCAAGGGCACGTTCGAAGACATCGCCCCCGCGGCCGGCGTCGCCCGGACGGCGTTCACGAAGGGCGTGGCGTCCGCCGACTACGACCGCGACGGCGACGTGGACTTTTATCTGGCGAATCTCGGCGGCGGCAACTTCCTGTACCGCAACAACGGCAACCGCACGTTCACCGAGGTCTCCGATCAGGCAGGCGTGCCGGGGCCCGAACGCGGCTTTCCCACCTGGTTCTTCGACTACGACAACGACGGGTGGGACGATCTGCTGGCGTCGAGCTACTTTCTCTCGGTGGACGAGACCGCCCGGCGCTATCTGCGGCGGCCACCCAACGCCGGCACGATGAAGCTCTATCGCAATCGTGGCAACGGCACGTTTGCCGATGTCACCGCGCAGGTGGGCCTCGACCGCGTCTACATGCCGATGGGATCCAATTTCGGCGACGTGGACAACGACGGCTATCCCGACATCTATTTCGGCACCGGCAGCCCGTCGTACGCCGCCACGGTGGGAGCCGTGCTGCTGCACAATCGCGAGGGCCGCACGTTCGCGGACGTGACGGCGTCGTCGGGCACGGGCGAGCTGCACAAGGGGCACGGCGTCGCGTTTGCCGACATCGACGGTGATGGCGATCTCGACATCGCCTTCAAGGTCGGCGGCGCCACGCCGGGCGACGCGCATGCCTTCCGCCTCTTCGCCAATCCCGGCCACGGCCGCGACTGGCTTGGCCTGGACCTGGTGGGCACGCGCACGAACCGCGCGGCGCTGGGCGCCCGCATCGCCGTCACTGTGCACGCCGCCGGCGGCAGGCGCACGGTGCATCGGACGGTGAGCAGCGGCGGCTCGTTCGGCGCCTCGCCGTTGCAACAGCACATCGGCCTCGGGCCCGCGCTCCGGAGGGCCGGGTCTTCCGCCTCCGCTCAAGCTTCGGCGGACAAGTCAGAGCCGGCCGTCGGTCGCGTGGACGTGGAGATTACGTGGCCGGTGAGCCGGACCACGCAGCGGTTCCAGAACGTCCCGCGCAACCGGGTGTTGCGCGTCCGCGAAGGTGAGGATCGATACACTGAGGCGGGTGGGGCGGGTAAGGCGGGTAGGGAGAACCAGCGTGCACGCTGAGAGTCGGACCGGTCTGTTTTTGGCTCTGGCACTCGCATGCTTGATTGCGTTGCCGCTGCATGCGCAGGAGAAGCGCTACGCCGTGCGCGGCATGGTGCTGCGCGTCGATCCGGCCACGCGCACGTTCGTCGTCTCGCACGAGCCGATCGAAGGGCTGATGAGCGCGATGATCATGCCCTTCGAAGTGCGCGAGGCCCGCGAGCTGGCACCGCTCGCGCCCGGCGCGCTCGTCGAGTTCACGCTGGTCGTCGGCCCGCAAGCGGGCTATGCCTCCGGCATTCGCGTGCTGAAGTACGAAACCGCCGAGCAGGATCCGCTCACGGCGCGACGGCTCGCGCTGCTGAAGAAGGCGGCCGGCCGCGCCGTGCCACCGCTCGCCGCGGGACAGGCGGTTCCGGATTTCACGCTCACGGATCAGTCGGGCCAGCCCGTCCGTTTCTCGACTGTCAGCGCCGGCAAAGTGGTGGCGCTCAATTTCGTCTACACGCGCTGCGCACTGCCGCAATTCTGCCTGCGCGCCTCGAACGTCTTCAGTGCGATGCAGCGCCGCTTCGCGCGGCAATACGGCCGCGATCTGGTGCTGCTCACGGTCACGTTCGATCCCGAGCGCGACACACCCGAGGTGCTCGCAACCTATGCGGCCCGCTTCAACGCGGACCCCAAGATGTGGAGGTTCCTCACCGGGACGGTGGCCGACGTGCGGCGCGTGTGCGCGCTCTTCGGCGTCGAGTCTTACCTCGACGAGGGGCTCGTGAACCACTCGCTGCACACCGCCGTCGTCGATCGGCGCGGGCGCCTCGTGGCCAACGTCGAAGGCAATCGGTTCACTCCCGAACAGCTGGGCGATCTCATCCTTGAGACGCTGATGCGCTGACCTTTTCTTTCGGCGAAGCCTCGGCGCCGAGGGCTAGAATAGGCCGACTCGCCGGTCTGTTTCCGCCGGAGAGTCCGCGTGGGTCAAGGCGGCGCGAGTGGAGCGCACGCGTCAGGAGCGTCATCGTGGGTCGCAGGTTGTACGTCGGAAATCTCTCCTACCAGGTGCAGGAGTCGGAGCTCGAACAGTTGTTTGCGCAGGCGGGCTCGGTGGCTTCGGTGTTCGTGCCGCGTGACAAGTTCACCGGCCAGGGTCGGGGGTTTGCGTTCGTCGAGATGGGCACCGACGCGGAAGCGCAGGTGGCCATCGAGAAGTTTCACCAGCAGTCGCTCGGCGGCCGCTCGATGAAAGTGAACGAGGCGCGGCCGCAGGATTCCCACGGTGGTGGGAGCGGCGGCGGCGGGCGTGTGCCGAGTCGTCGCTCCGAGCCGCGTTGGTAGACGCGGTCCATTCTGATACTGCTCGCGCTGCACGCCGCGGGACGCCGCGCGTGCTCCTCGTTCTCGCGTGCCTCGCGTGCGCGTGCGCGCTCGAGGTGCGTGCCGCGTGGGCGCAAACGCCGCTGTTGCAGCCGACCACCAGGACGCCGGCGTTACCGGCCGAGTCTCCGTCGCGCCGCACCGACGTGCTTGCCGCCATCGGCGATTCGTTCAAGCTGCTCGCCATCGAGCACGTGATCCGCATCTCGTTCCAGGAGAAGACCCGCAACGAGCTCGCCGGCGCGTTCTTCAGCGATTACCGCCGGTCGGTGCGGGTGCCGAAACAGTGGGAGGATACCGACGCCTGGTACGTGAACTACGTCGGGCATCCGATTCACGGCGCGGCGGCCGGCTACAACTGGCTCGATCACGGACCTGACGGCGCGGTGCCGTTCGGGCGCAGTCCCAGGTACTGGTCGGCCAAAGGCCGCGCCACGGCCTGGGCAGCCGCCTACAGCCTGCAGTTCGAAATCGGGCCGCTCAGCGAAGCCTCGATCGGCAACGTCGGGATGCGTCCGGAGACCACGGGATGGGTGGACCACGTCGTCACACCGGTTGGCGCCCTGGGGTTGATGGTGGCCGAGGATGCCCTCGATCGCTATTTCGTGGAATGGGTGGAAGCGCGCGTGCGCAACCGGGTGCTGAGCGCCTCGCTGCGGATCATCTTCAACCCGGCGCGGACGCTGTCGAACGGCGCCTCGGGACGCGCGCCCTGGCACCGCGACGGGCGTCCGCTGCGCTGATCCCGCTCGTCCCGCTTCCGGGACGAGCCATTTTTCACGTTCGTACGTCTAATCGGCCAGTGCGGGCGCCCAGGTGGCTGGCGTGCGTTCTGCTGGCCTGGGGCCTGCTGGCCGCGGTGTCGCTGCCCGCCGCCGGCGCCGATCCCCATGCGGCCACCCGCATCGGCCCGTCGCCCATCCGCCTGGACGGCGACCTCTCCGACGCGGCGTGGCGCGATGCCGGCGTCATCACCGACTTCGTGCAGCGCCAGCCCGCCGAGGGCGCGCCACCCACCCTCCGCACCGAAGCCCGCGTGCTCTACGACGACGTGGCGATCTACGTCGGTGTCCGCGCCTTCGACACCGATCCCGATCGGATCCTGGCGTTCCTGACGCGGCGGGACAACGAGTCGGCGTCCGACTGGATCCGGGTCCTCATCGACTCGTATCACGACCGTCGCACGGCCTTCGAATTCATGGTGAATCCGGTGGGCGTCAAGCGCGACATGTACTACTTCAACGACACCAACAACGACGGCAGCTGGGACGCCGTGTGGGACGTGGCGGTGCAACGCGACCGCGACGGCTGGAGCGCCGAGTTCCGGATCCCGTACTCCCAGCTGCGCTTCGGCGGCACCGCCGACAACACGCTCGGGTTTGCCATCGTGCGCGAGATTCCGCGCCTGAACGAGACGGCCACCTGGCCGCTGCTGCCGCGCGGCGCCAGCGGCTACGTGTCGTCGTTCGGCGAGCTGTCGGGCGTGGTCCGTCCCTCGGGCGGCAAGCGCCTCGAGGTGGCGCCGTACGTCCTCGGGCAGATCCGCACGGTGCCCGAGCAGCCGGGCAACCCGCTGCTCGAGACGCCCGACCCCGGCGGGGCCGTCGGGCTCGACCTGAAGTACGCCGTCACGAGGTCGCTGTCGTTCACCGGGACCGTCAACCCGGACTTCGGCCAGGTCGAGGCCGATCCGGCCGAGGTGAACCTCTCGGCGTTCGAGACCTTCTTCAACGAGCGGCGTCCGTTCTTCGTGGAGGGGTCGGGCGCCTATCAGTTCGAGTGCGACGATTGTTCGATCTTCTACTCCCGCCGCATCGGCCGCACGCCGCGCGGCGTGCCCGACGCGACCGGCGGCTACGAAGTGCACCCCGGCCAGTCGACGATTCTCGGCGCCGGGAAGCTCACCGGCCGCGTGGGGCCGTTCTCGGTGGGCACACTGATCGCGGTGACGGAGGAAGAGCACGCCGTGCTCGCGTTCGGCGATGCGCGCGTACGTCAGCCGGTCGAACCGCAGACCTTCTATAGCGTGTCGCGCGTGCGCCGCGAGTTCGCGGACCAGTCGTCGGTCGGCGCCATCTTCACGAGCGCGAACCGTGGATACACCGACGTGCTCGGTTTTCTGCCCGACAGCGCCGTGACCGCGGGCGTCGACTACGACTGGCGCCTGGGGCAGCGGTGGGGGCTGAACGGTTCGTGGACGGGGACGCACGTGACGGGCAGTCCGGTGGCGATCAGCGCGCTGCAGCAGAGCAACGTGCACAGCTTTCAGCGTCCCGACGCCGATTACGTCGATTTCGATCCGCTGGCGCGGTCGATGAGCGGCCACGCCGGCTCGATCTCTTTCGCCAAGATTGCCGGCGACAAGGTGCGCGGCAACG
Source organism: Vicinamibacterales bacterium (assembly GCA_035646375.1). Classification (GTDB taxonomy): domain Bacteria; phylum Acidobacteriota; class Vicinamibacteria; order Vicinamibacterales; family UBA2999; genus DASYRM01. Next base: position 1,775 of record DASRPM010000187.1, on the reverse strand, counting down.
TGATGACGTCCTACAAGACGCCGGGCTTCGAGTTGAACGAGCTCGGCTTCATGCGCCGGGCCGACGAGATCAAGCAGCGCGCCTGGGTGCAGCGCCGGTGGATGACGTCGGGCAAGTACGTGCGGGAGAAGAGCATCAACTTCAACCAGTGGTCGAACCACAACTTCGGCGGCGACCGGCTCGAGCTGGGCGGCAACGTCAACTCTCACTGGCAGTTCATGAACCGCTGGTCCACCGGCGGCGGCTTCAACGTCAACCCCACGAACTTCGACGACCGTCTCACCCGCGGCGGTCCTGGCGGCCTCACGGTGCCGAACGTGAACGGCTGGTACTACTTCAACACCGACACCAGCCGTCCGATCAGCTTCCATTGGGACAGCAATTTCTTCGTCGATTTCCCGGACTCTGGCGCCGCTGCCCGCAGCCATAACGTCTTCATGGGCCCGCGCTTGCAGTTCCGGCCGACGTCGGCGATGTCCGCCGAAGTCGGCATCGGTCAGGCCCGCGAAACCGAGGACGCCCAATGGGTGACCAATCTCACGGGCGCGCAAGGGACGCACTACGTCCTGGGCCGGCTGCACCAGACGACCACCAATCTGACTCTACGGTTGAGCTACACGCTGACCCCGACCCTGTCGCTGCAGCTCTATGGGCAGCCTTTTTCGTCGACCGGCCGATACGAGAACTACAAGGAGCTGGTGGACGGCCGCGCGGAGCGCTACGCCGACCGGTATGCGCCGTATGACTACGCCGGCACCGCCGACTTCACCGTGCTTTCCTTCCGCACCACCAACGTGCTGCGCTGGGAGTTCAAGCCGGGTTCGGCGCTGTTCGTCGTGTGGCAGCAGGGCCGCGAGGGGTTCCGACCCAACAGTGCGTTCCGCTTTGGCAACGACTACGGCGACATCTTCAGCACGCCGGCGGCGAACACCGTCCTGGTTAAGATGTCCTATTGGCTCAACCCGTAAAATTACCAGCGCGCCGGTTTACAATCGAAAGAGTCGCGGGTCCCGCGTGGACGCGCTTTCTCGAGGACACGAACCGATGAGTTATCGCTTACGCGCGGTCGCCGCCTCCGTCGGCCTCGCCTTCACGCTCTGCCTTGCACTTCCATTCGAAGCGTTGGCGCAGGGCGCCGATGGCATCCGCCACATGACCCGTCTTGGCGGGTCCACGCGCTTTACCGCTCCGATCCGGACTGTGGATGCCATGCGGCGCTCGTTCAGCCGCATGCGCATCCAGAACGACGTCGGCACGGTGCTCACCGAAGCCGGAATCCCGCAGCTGCGGGCCGAGGTGCTGCGGAACATCACGGAAGGCACCGTCACGCAGGTGACGATTGCGCCGGGCACGCGGATCGAGTGGATGGCGCTGCGCCGCGGCGGGCCACGCATCATCCGCAACCTGCAGTGGGACGGCCGCCGTCCCTTCCGCGCGTTCCAATTCGAGATCGACGACCGCGTGAACACCTACACGTTCATCGTGCCCGAGGATTGCGGCAACCTGGCGGTTCTGAGGCAGGAGCCGAGCCGCATCGCCGCACGCGAGGCGGAAGCCGCCAGGGCCGCGGAAGCGGCGCGGGCCGCGGAAGCCGCACGGGCCGCCGAAGCCGCGCGGGCTGCCGCCGCTGCCAAGGCCGCGGCCGACAAGGCTGCCGCGGACAAGGCTGCTGCCGACAAGGCCGCCGCCGACAAGGCTGCTGCCGACAAGGCCGCTGCCGACAAGGCGGCCGCGGATGCGAAGGCGGCCGCGGAAGCCGCGGCGCGTCAGGCCGA
>DASRPM010000186.1:0-4150 GCA_035646375.1 Vicinamibacterales bacterium | reverse complement strand
GCCCCGGCCGCCGACGACGTGAAGATCGCGCTGGTGGCGCCGCTCTCCGGCCGCTGGGCCCGTCAGGGTCAGCTGAAGAAGATGGGCGCGGAGATGGCCATCGCGGAAATCAACGCCCAGGGCGGAATCAAGGCGCTTGGCGGCGCCAAGCTGGTCCTGCGCGAGGCCGACGCCGGCGACAGCGTCGAGAAGGCCGTGAGCGCCGCCCAGCGCGCGCTGACGCGCGAGAAGATCAGCGCGGGCATCGGCGCGTGGCTCAGCTCCTTCACGCTCGGTGTGACGGAGGTGGCCGAGCGGCTCGAGGTGCCGTGGTTCACGCTCTCCTACGCCGACTCGATCACCGAGCGCAACTTCAAGTACACGTTCCAGACGAGCCCGGTCTCGGGCGTGCAGGCCGAGCAGGCGCTGGAGCTCGTGACCGAGCTGGCCAAGCGCAACAACCATCCGCTCAAGAAGGCGGCCATCGTCGGTGACAACACCGCGGCCACCGTGTTCTTCTTCAAGCCGCTTCGCGAGAAGCTTCTGAAGGCCAAGGGCATCGAGATCGTCGTCGACGAGGTCTGGACACCGCCGCTCGCCGACGCGACGGCCATCGTGCAGAAGATCCGCTCCACGCAACCGGACATCGTCTTCTACGGCGCCACCAATTTCCCGGACTCGATCCAGGTGCTCCAGAAGGTGAAGGAGTTCGGCGTGAAGGTGCCGATCCAGGACGTCGGCGCGTGGCTGGTCACTCCGGAGTACGTGAAGACGGTCGGCAAGGAGCTGCTCGACAACATCATGACGGTGACGGCCGCGCATCCCCTGAAGGGCCAGGACGACCTCGTCAAGCGGTTCACCGAGCGCACGGGCGAGCCGTTCATGACGCAGGACCCGCTGATGAGCTACGCCCACGTGTGGATCATCAAGGAGGCGGCAGAGCTGGCGAAGTCGGCCGACCCGAAGGCCATCCGTGACGCCGTCGCCAAGCTCGATCTGAAGTCGGGCCCGGCCGCCAGCACGCTGGCGCCGGGGCGGATCAAGTACGACGAGCGCGGCCGCCGGGTGGGCGCGGCGCCGATCATCGTGCAGTGGCAGAACGGCGAGCCGTTCACCGTGGTGCCCGCGGAGTACGCCACCAAGAAGCCGGTCTGGCACTTCGGCAAGTAACGGCGCGTGGCCGTCGCCGACCTCGCGCAGTACGTGGTGACGGGGCTGCTCGTGGGCGGCGTCTACGCGCTCATGAGCATCGGCCTGGCGCTGATCTTCGGCGTCATGCGCGTCGTCAACTTTGCCCAGGGCGACTTCATGATGCTCGGGATGTACGTCACCTTCTTCCTTGCCGTCGGCGGCGGCGTGGATCCGCTGCTCGGCGCGCTGGTGACGATCCCGCCCTTCTTCCTCCTCGGCGTGCTCGTCCACCGCCTGCTGCTCGTCCGCGTGACGGGCGGCGGTGACCCGCAGCGCATGATGGACTCGCAGCTCATCCTCACCCTCGGCCTCTCGCTCATCATCACCAACGGCACCACCATGCTGCTGACGCCGATGCCGCGCGGCATCAGGACCACCTACGCGACGCAGGCGTTCAACGTCGGTCCCCTGCTGCTGAACCAGGCGCGCTCCTACGCGTTCGTGATGGCGCTGCTGCTGGCGGGCGTCGTCTACCTCTTCCTCACGCGCACGGATCGCGGCAAGGCGCTGCGCGCGGCGGCGGACGACCCGGAGGCCGCGAGCTACCAGGGCATCGACGTGCGCGCCATGCACGGTCTGGCCTTCGGCGTCGGCATCGCGCTCGTGGCCGCCGCCGGCGGGCTGCTGGCCACCTACCATCCGATCGAGCCGACGGTGGCCGTGAACTTCATCGTCCTCATGTTCGTGGCCGTCGTGCTCGGCGGCCTCGGCTCCATCCCGGGCGCGTTCGCCGGCGGGCTGCTCATCGGCCTCGTCCAGTCGCTCACGCTGCTGATCCTGCCGTTCCAGCTGCAGAACGTCGGCGTCTTCATCACCTTCCTGCTCGTGCTCTACCTGCGACCTCAAGGTTTGTTCGGCCAGCGGCTGCGCGCCGTCTGATGCGCAGGCTCTGGCCGATCGCGCTGGTGGTGGTGGTCGGCGTGGCGCTGACGCTGCTGCTCACCGAGCGCTATCACCATCGTGTGCTGACGCTGGTCTTCGTGTGGGCCACGATGGGGCTCGCCTGGAACATCATCAGCGGCTATGCGGGCCAGACGTCCTTCGGGCACCAGGCGTTCTTCGGTATCGGCGCTTACGTGACGGTCCTGCTCGTCGTCACCCTCAAGCTGACGCCGTGGCTCGGCATGATCGTCGGCATGGTCGCCGCCGTGGTGGCCGCCGTGCTGATCGGGCTGCCGACGTTCCGGCTGGCCGGGATCTACTTCGCGCTGGCCACCCTCGCCTATCCGCTGATCTTCCGGATCGTCATGGACTTCCTGGGCTACCAGGAAGTCTCGATCCCCATGGTGCGCGACCGCCCCGCCGCCTTCATGCAGTTCCGCGATCCGCGCGCCTACGATCTGCTCGCGCTGGCCGCGCTGGCCGGCACGCTCCTGCTCTCGCAGTGGATCGAGGGCTCGCGGCTCGGCTACGCGCTGCGGGCGCTGAAGGCCAACGAGCAGGCGGCGGAGGCGGCCGGCGTCGACACGTTCCGCGCGAAGATGACCGCCTACATGCTGAGTGCGGCGCCGGCCGCGCTCATCGGCGCGATCTATGCGCACGCCATCCTGTTCGTGGTCACGCCGGACGCCGTGTTCGGCGTGCTGGTGATCGTGCAGACGCTGGTGGTGTGCCTGGTCGGCGGCGTCGGCAGCAAGTGGGGGCCGCTCATCGGCTCCGTCATCATGGTGCCGCTGAGCGAGACGCTCGACGCCACCGTCGGCGATCAGCTCCCCGGCATCCAGGGCGTCGTGTACGGCGGCGCGCTCATGGCGGTGATGCTCTTCGCGCCGGAAGGGATCTACTGGCGCCTGCGCGGTCTGCGTCCCGCGCGGCAGGCGGCGGTGGGCGTCACCGCGCCGCGCATCGACACAGCGGTGGCCGGCCGCACGCCCGTGCAACCGGGCGTCGAGCTGCTGGAGGTCCGCGGCGTCTCCCGCGCGTTCCTGGGTCTCCACGCGCTCGACGACGTGAGCTTCGGCGTGCGCGCCGGCGAGATCCTCGGCGTCATCGGCCCGAACGGCGCCGGCAAGACCACGCTCTTCAACGTGCTGAACGGTTTCCTGCTCCCCGACCGCGGCGAGGTGCGCTACCGCGGCGAGCGGATCAGCGGCCTGCGACCGAGCGCGATCTGCCGTCGCGGCATCGGCCGCACCTTCCAGGTCGTCCGCACGTTCCCGCAGATGACGGTCCTCGAGAACGTCATGGTGGGCGCCTTCGCCCATGAGACGTCGCCTGCCCGCGGGCGTGAGCGCGCCCTGCAGGCACTGGGTGCCGTGACGCTGAGCGCGCGCGCCGACGACCTGCCCGGCGCGCTGACCACGCTCGATCTTCGACTCCTGGAGATGGCGCGCTGCCTGGCAAGCGGGCCGGATCTCATCCTGCTCGACGAGCCGCTGGCCGGCCTCTCACGCGACGGCGTGGAGACGCTGGCCGCCCTCGTGCGACGCGTGCGCGACGCCGGCGTCAGTGTCGTCATCATCGAGCACACGATGTATGCGGTGGTGCGGCTGGTCGACCGGCTCGTGGTGCTGGACCACGGGCGGAAGATCGCCGAAGGGCTGCCGAACGACGTCGTGCGCGATACCGCCGTCATCGAGGCCTATCTCGGCAAGCGCTGGCTTCGTCACGTCGAAAAGACGCGGCCGTGAGTAGGGAAGTCATGCGCACTGGCCTCATGGGCTGCGCTCGCCGACCTTCCCGCGGCGCCACACACGCATCCCCGCCCGCGGATCTTCCGATGCAGCTGACGGTCGTCGGCAAGGAGCGCGAACCCGGCAAGCCCGCGTCGGGCTTCGATCACAACTGGGTGCCCAAAGGGCGTTGCGACGAATAGCGATGCTGAGACTATCCGGGCTTAGCGTCTCGTACGGGGGGCTCCACGCGCTCACCGACGTCTCACTCGACGTCGGTGATGGTGAGTTCGTGACGATCGTCGGACCGAACGGCGCCGGCAAGACGACGCTGCTCAAGGCCGTCACCGGCGTGGTGCCGGCCGCCG
>DASRPM010000185.1:0-2109 GCA_035646375.1 Vicinamibacterales bacterium | reverse complement strand
CCGCTCGTACCAGCCGATGCCGCGCTGCGTGATCACGGTGAAGCGCGCCTCGGTGCCCTTCGCGTCTTCAACCACGCCGTTGCCGTTGCGATCCTCGAGCCCCAGCTCGCGCAGCAGCATCTTCGCCGTGTCGGCGTTGTGCGGATAGCGCGGGATGTCGGGCCAGAACCAGTTGGTGTTGCCCGGCGTGATCGGCCCCCACACCGGCACGGCGGCGCCGAGGAACACCGTTTCGGCGAACGCCTCGCGGTCAACCGCGTACGAGATCGCGCGGCGGAACTCGGGCCGCGAGACGAACGCGAAGCGCGGATCCTTCCCCTTCACTTCGGGCTTGAGGCAGAACCAGAACGCGTCGGGATCCGGCCCGACGCCGAGCTCGATCATCCGCAGCCGCCCCTCTTCCTCCGCGCGCTTGATCGGCACGTAGTCTTCCGGCCGCAGCTCGCTCGACGTCAGGTCGGTTTCACCCGACTGGATGCGCAGCAGCTCGGCGTTCTGCTCGGGGACGATCTGCACGACCACGCGATCGAGGTACGGCAGCTGGGTGCCGTCTTCCGCCTTGCGGAAGTAGCGCGGGTTGCGGTCCATCACCACGCGCTGCCCCGGCTGGTACTCGCGCAGCACGAACGGGCCCGCGCCGACGATCTCGGCCGGCGGCGTCCCCGTGTTGTAGGCCGACGCGAACGTGCCGGCGTCGAGCGACGCCTCGAGCTTGTGCTTCGGCAGGATCGGCAGGCCGTCGAGCATGCGGATGCCGCGGCCCGAGGGGGCGGCAAAGGTGAGGACGACGGTCTGCGGATCTGGGGCGGCGGCCTTGATTGGCTGCCCGCCGGCGGAGAGGCTGGCGGCGAGCACGCTCTGGACCTTCGGGTCGTAGACCGCCCGCAGCGAAAACAGCACGTCGTCGGCCGTCAGCGGCGCGCCATCGGACCAGGTCAGGCCGGGGCGCAGATGAATAGTGTGGGTACGGCCGTCGGCGCTCGATTCCCACTTCTCGGCCAGCCAGGGTTCGAGCTCGAAGGTGGAGCGGTTGATCCGCACCAGGCGCGCCTGGAGCAGCACGCTGAGCAGCTCTGACGCCGAGTCGGCGGCGACGTAGCGGTTGAAGGTGCGCGGCTCGCCGCGGAAGGAGGAGACGATCTGGCCGCCGCGGGTGGCGGCGGGCGCCGGCGCCGGTCCCTCGCCGCCGCCGGAGCGAACCACCCACACGAGCGCGCCGAGCAGCGCCGCGCTGACCAGGACACCCACGAGGCGCGGAGCTCGCGCCTTCAGTTTTCTGCTCCAGTGGTCAAGTTATTGGCCGCGATCACGATGCGTGCAGATTTCAACACATGCATGTGCAAATCGCACGCACCTGTATACCTGCTCACACTTCTGTGGGCCAAGGGTCTGGCTGTTTGCCGGCAACAGGGGATCAGACGTGCGGAAGAGCTCCACGCCCTAAGCAGCTGTCTCATCAGTTCTTTATTCCGCTCAAGCATTCCAGCTCAGGCGATGGCACCGACCCTGCCTTGTCCGCGGCCAAACGGAGGCCATGAACATCGTGTCTATCGCAATCACCGAGCTCCCCACCGAACCGCGTCTGGGACGCAGCGTTTCGATCGACCAGGCCGCGAGCCTGCTGAATGTCTCGCGCCGCACCGTTTACAACCGCATCCGCGACGGGCGGCTGCAGACCATCCGCACGCTCGGCGGGTCGCAGCGCGTGCTCGTGGAATCGCTCTACGACCTCGGCTTCCGGCCGCAGGCGTTTTCCGCATCGGCGTCGGCGGCGTCATTCGCCGTTCGGCCGGGCCGCAACTAGCGGCCTTTCGCTACCAGGGGGTTCTCAATGGCATACGCGCAGAGGGCAGCAGCAACCCCGAGACCTTTGAGCTGGCGCCCCCTGCTCGCCTGCCTGGCGGCGGCGGCCCTCCTGGCCCCGTCTCCTGTATCGGCACAAGGCCGCCGGGCCCGTCTGTCTGACGACCTGGCGTACAAGATTTCGGCCGGCGGGGAGGACGCGGCCTGCGTCATCCTGCCCGGCACCCAGGCCCACATCGACACGCTCGCTGCGCGCCATGGATTGCGCGTGCGCAAGCGTCTCGCCGCCGGCGCGTTGGTGGACGT
>DASRPM010000184.1:0-2981 GCA_035646375.1 Vicinamibacterales bacterium | reverse complement strand
GTCGATGACCAGCTTCTTGTCCGACTCCGACAGCGCCTGCCGCACCTGCGGCACGCCCTGCGGGTTCTTCGGCGCCACCGTGTTGAGCATCGTCGCCACCCACTCGTCGCCGATGCCAGAGAAGTTCGTGCGCATCGCGGGCGCGCCCGAGATGACGCCGTCGAAGTACCGCGGGTAGCGCTGCGTCATCAGCATGCCCTCGCGGCCGCCGGTCGAGCAGCCGGCGAAATACGACCGGTCCGGCGGCTTGGCGTAGTGGCGCGCGATGATCTGCTTGGCGAGCTCGGCCACGCGGCCCACCGCCTGGTAGGCGAAGTCGAGCATCGCCTGCTGCTCGGCCATGAAGCTGGCGTCGAACACCTGCCCCTGATGGCCGGTGTCGGTGCTGACGACGGCGAAGCCGCGCGCGAGCGCCGGGGCGTTGCCGGAGGCGGCGGCGCCGAGCGGGAATCCGACACTGCCGTTCAGGCCGCCACCGCCCTGGAACAGCAGGCGGCCGCTCCAGTCGCCTGGGAGTGCCAGCGCGAAGCCGATGCCGTAGCTCTTGCCGTCGGCACCGGTCCGGCGATCGAGCACGCCGTCGAGGCGGCAGTACGCCGGCAGCGTGACCGCCGGCGGCGCCAGCGGATTCTGGCTGCCGGGCGACGTGCTGCCGGCGGGGATCCACTCCGCCTTGGTGATCGACAGCGGGAGCCCGGGCATCTGCAGGGAGGTGAGCGACGCGCAGGCCGCGGCGTCGCGGGTGACGTTCTGCGCCGAAGCGATGTCACCAAACGAGGCGACAGCCGCGGTCATGCAAACGGTTACAAGAATCCGCATGCGCGGATCCTAACCCACCCGCCCTACCCGCCTCACCCGCCCTGATCGAGCGCATGCGGCGAGGGCTGCAGCAGGGCCATCGCTTCCGACGGCACCCCGTTCACCGTCAGCCCGTTGTGCATGAAGTTCACGGCTCCGCTCAGAAAGGCCGCCGGAAAGCTCAGCACCGGCGCCGACGCCGCGTCGAGCACCTGGATGTGCGCCGGCGACAGCCGCAGATCGACCGCGGCCAGGTTCGCATCGAGCTGATCGAGCCGCCGCGCGCCGATGATGGTGGAGGCGACGCCCGCCCGCGACTGCACCCAGGCCAGCGCCACGGCCGCCGGCGTCGTGTTCAGCTCGGAGGCCACGCGGGTCACCTCGTCGAGGATCGTGAACGTGCGCTCGGTGAGGCGCGACAGCGCCCGCACGCCGCGGTCGGACGTGGCGGTAGCGGCGTCCTCGCGCCGGAACTTGCCGCTCAGCACCCCGCCGGCAATCGGTGACCACGGCGTGATGCCCAGCCCGAGCTCGAGCGCCATCGGCACCAGCTCGCCCTCCACCGTGCGCTCGAGCAGCGAGTACTCGATCTGCAGCGCCACGAGCGGCGTCCAGCCGCGGAAGAGCGCGGTGACCTGCGCCTGCGACACCTTCCAGGCCGGCGTGTCGGAAAAGCCGATGTAGCGTACCTTGCCGGCGCGGACCAGATCGTCGAGCGCCCGCATCGTTTCCTCGATGGGGGTGAAGCGATCCCACACGTGCATCCAATAGAGGTCGATGTAGTCGGTGCGCAGACGCCGGAGCGACTGCTCGCAGGAGGCCACCACGGCCTTGCGGCTGGCGCCGCCGCCGTTGGGGTTGCGCCGCGACAGGTTGCTGAAGAACTTCGTCGCAATCACGATCTCGTCGCGGCGCGCGCGGTCGTGGGCGATGAAGTTGCCGATGATCCGCTCGGAGTGTCCGCCGGTGTAGCCGTTGGCCGTGTCGAGGAAATTGCCGCCGCGCTCGAAGTAGCGCGCCATGATCGCCTCGGCCTCCGGCACCGTCGACCCGAAGCCCCAGTCCTCGCCGAAGGTCATCGCGCCGAGACAGAACGGGCTGACGCGCAGCCCCGAGCGGCCGAGCGTGACGTAGTGATCGAGTGGCATGGGAGCTCTCTCAGTGCCGTCAGGCGACGGCGGACATCGCAACCGCGGCGATGGCGTCCGCGGCGGCATCGGCCCCGCCTTCCGCCGCCACGAGGCTGGCGACCTGGCGTGCGCGCCCGGCATAATCCCGATCGTCGAGCAGACGCCGCAGTTCCGCCGCCGCGCGCGCCGCGCTGTAACGCTTCGGGTAGAGCGTCCGTGCCACCCCGAGCCGCGCGACCCGGAACGCGTTGTCGGGCTGATCGTGGCTGTGCGGCACGACGAGCATGGGGCATCCGGCGCGCAGCGCCTGCGCCGTGGTGCCGGCGCCACCTTGATGCACGACGGCGCTCGCGCGCGGAAACAGCAGCTGGTGCGGGGCGCGGTCCACCAGCAGCACGCCGTCAGGCACCCGGTCCGGCTGGTTGGCGGCAAACCCGCCGGTGAGCAGCACGGCGCGCACCCCCAGCCGGGCCGCCGCCTCGGCACTCTCGTGATAGAAGCGCCCGGCGGCGCCGACCGCCGACGACCCGAGCGTGAAAACGACGGGCGGCGGGCCCGCGGCGAGAAACGCCTCGAGCGCCGGCGGCAGCGCCGCCGGGCCGTTGTAGAACACGAAGCCGGTGACCCGCATCCGCGGCGGCCAGTCGGCCTGCGGGTCGGCCATCACCCGGGAGAAGAGCGCCAGGTTGAGGTGTGGTGAGTACTGCCCTTCGATCAGCGGATTGCCGCCGGGCGGCAGGCCGTGACGGGCGCGCAGATCCGCCAGCGGAGCCGTCCACTTCGCCGTTTCGCGGCGGACCAGACGCATGAGCGTGCGGCGCAGCCATGGCCAGGCGCGAACGAGCGGCGCCAGGCGCGGCGCGGCCGGCAGCACCGGGAAGTCGGCGTCCGAGAAGAGCGACAGCGGCGCGAGAATGGTCCCCACCCAGGGCATGGCGCGGGCCGCCGCCACCGCCGGCGTCGCGAACGTGAGCGGGTGGCTGACGAGCACGTCCGCGCGACCGGCCAGCCGCATCGTCTCGCCGTACATCTGCTCGAGCGCCGGCAGAACGA
>DASRPM010000183.1:0-3707 GCA_035646375.1 Vicinamibacterales bacterium | reverse complement strand
GCGCGCTGGCCTGCCCGAGGCGCCGCGCGAGCACGTCGTTGTACGACGCCGCGAAACGCAGCGTCGTGCCGTCGCGGACGAAGACGGTGCCCGCCTCGGCCCCGGTCTTGTCGCGGGCATCGGCAAGCAGCGCCGCCAGGGCCGCGTCGGACAGCGGCGGCGCCGTCGGAGCCGGCGATGTGGCGGCGCCGGCGGCAGCCGCCGTCCGGAACTCCGTTCGATGCTGTCGGGCCCAGTCGAGCGTCGCGCGGTCGGCGTCGTAGGCGAGGTCGTCGACGTTGACCGCGTCCGACAGGCGCGCGGCAAACGGACCCGCGTGCGCGACGATGTCGTCGCCGCTCAGCTCGAAGGCCCAGAGCTTGCCGGACGGCACGTGCACCCAGAACTCGCGGCGGGCTAGCGCGCCGATCCCCGGGCACTCCGTGGCGTGATGATCCGGCGCGTGGGTCGTGTGCCATCGCCGAATGTCGGCTGCCACGCGGAGTGCTTCCCGGCGCCGCCGGTCACGATGATGCTGATGTCCTCCGGCACCCGCACAATCGGCACCATGGTGTCGTCGGCGTCCGCGACGTGCTGCCGGTCGACCTGGTAGCGGCGGTACTCGGCGCCGAGCCGTCCCAGCGGGAAGCGCGCGTGCTCGAACAGGAACTGCTTGACGGCCGCCTTGGTGTAGCCATCACGCGCAATGGTGGCCGCGTGCTCCGGCCCGAGCGACAGCAGAGGCCAGCCGCGCCCGAGAATGTTGTTGCTGCCGGCCTGGCCCATGGCGCCGGCGACCGTGCGCAGCACACCGAGCCCGGTGTTGCTGTAGTGGTCCTGGATGTTGTGCGGTCCTTCGCAGCCGAATGCGGTCACCGCGCTGACGTCGCGCGCGAGCCCGGCCTCCACGTGCAGCGGCTCCCACGGACTCTCCGCTTCGTTCTCGGCGACGCAGTAGGCGATCTTGGCGGGACTGCCCTGGGTGGCACGATCCCCGCTGCCGGGCAGCCCGCCGCCGACGTTCATCAGCACGAGCCGGACGGCGCGGCCGATGGTGATGTTGGCACGCGCGCCCTGGCCGAAGGCGTTGTAGCCGGCATTCAGCCCGATCTCGCGCGCGATGGGGCCGTTGACGACGAGCAGCGGCGCCACCGGATGCGTGGTGGCCTGTACCGAGTCCAGATTGAACAGCGGATCGGCGAGTGCCTCGATGCCGGCGAGGATCACGGGAAAGTACTCTGGCCGACATCCCGCCATGACGGCGTTGACGGCGATCTTCTCCACCGTGGCCTCGCCCTGCCGCGGCGGCAGGACGCCGATCACCTGGCGAGGATCGCGATCGGTCGCGGCGAGGAAGGCGTGCACCCGCGCCTCCGTCGGCGGGACGATCGGCAGGCCGTCGGTCCAGCCGCGCTCCTGGTAGTGTCCGTCGATCTCGTCGTAGGCGCCGCCGAACTCGAAGGTGGCCGCGGCCGGTCCGCGCTCGCTCATCCGCGCGTCACCGCCTTCAGCACGGACTCGATGGCGAGATGCGCCTTGCGCACGACCTCGTCTTCACGGATACCGCCGAGGGGATGCGGCACGAGGGCGAGCGGCAAGGTCTCGATACCGCGGTTCTTGGCTTCCAGGCGCGCGAGCGCCTCGAACTCGAACGTGCCCATGGTGGCCGTCGGAACGCCGCGCTGCTCCAGCATGATTGAGCCGTGGATACTCCACGACGTGCAGGACCCTCAGTCGCTGCTCCCGACCAGCGCCAGATCGCAGTGCGAGAGCGCCTCGAGGATCTCGGGCGCGGGCGGCCCCGCCACCGGCTTGTTGCGCTTGACGATCTCGCTGGCGCCGTAGCGCTCCTGCAGCACCTTGGCCACCGCCAGCATGAGAATGCCCGCGTTCGCCTTGCCGTTGTCCAGAATACCGATGCGCTTGCCCGACAGGTCCGCCAGGCGCGGTGCCAGCTTCGCCTCGATGGCTCGGGGCTCGGCGGTCGGATCGTAAAGACGGATGGTCATCGAAGGGCCTCCTTGGCGCATGACGATAGCCCGAAACGTGTGACATTGCACGGGCTCACGCACGGAATCTCGGCATGACCTCGCGGGCGAAGAGCTCCATCGAGCGGCGGATGCGGTCCTGGGGCAGCCCGCCGAAGTTCATCCAGCACAGCACGTGACCGACTCCGGCTGCGCGCATCGCCTCGATCTTCCGCGCGACGGTGTCGGGCGAGCCGAAGGCGACCGTCTCCCGCACGAGGTCGTCCCAGCTCACGTGGGCCAGCCGCTCGGCCAGCTGGCGAAAGTGCGGCTGCAGGCTCGGGTGCGCGTCCTCGATCCGCTCGGGCAGCACGAAGCGGCGGAACGACTCCTGGTACCAGAGCTCCGCCTCCTTGGCCTCGGCCTGTGCCTGCGCGTCGGTGGCCGCCACGTAGATCTGTCGCGACACGCCCCAGTCCGCGAGCAGGGCGGCGACGTCGGCATCCGAGCGTCCCTGCTTCCGCAGGGCGGCGACGTAGAGATCGCGATTGGTGGCCAGCTGCTGCTCGGCGTTCCCACGCAGCACTGAATTGAGCATCGGCCATCCCCGGCCCGCCGTCCCCTCGATGCTCTCCTTGCTGCCGCAGACCTGGTAGAGCGGCGGATGCGGCTTCTGCCACGGCCGTGGCATCACGCGGGCGTCGTTGATCGTGAAGAAGCGTCCGGCGTGCGAGAAGCGCTCCTCGGTCCACGCGCGCTTCAGCACGTCCACCGCCTCCTCGAACCGATCGCGGTTCTCCTGCTGCGGCACGTTGTAGCCGCGAAACTCGGCCGGCCGGTTGCCGCGGCCGACGCCGACGTCGAGACGGCCGCGCGAGACGACGTCGACGAGCGCCGTCTGCTCGGCCAGGCGGAGCGGGTGATGGAACGGCAGGATCGCCGCCGCCAGCCCGATGCGCACGCGCTGCGTGCGGGAGGCGGCCACCGCCGCCAGCGTGGCGGGATCCACGGCCAGCCCGTAGTCGATGAAGTGATGCTCGGTCAGCCAGATCTGGTCGAAGCCGAGCTCCTCCGTCCACTCCATCTGCTCGAGCTCGCGGTGCACGACCTCCTCGTGGCTGAGCCAGGGCACCGCCTGGAAAAAGAAGAACGTGCCAAAGCGCATCACGGGCTCTCGTCGCGGGGTGCCGGCACGCTGCGCGCGGGGAACTCGCGGTAGCCGTACCGTGCGAGGACCTCCTCGCGGAGGTCGATGCCGAGCCCGGGCGTGCGCGGCACCTCGATGTACCCGCGGTCGACGCGGAGCGGCACCGACGCGATCTCGAGGCCGCGCGGCTCGAAGTTCACGAAGTACTCGGTGATCAGGAAGTTCGGGATGGCGGCCGCCACGTGGAGCGTGGCCGCCAGTCCGACCGTCGTGCTGTTGTAGTTGTGCGGCGAGACGACGACGTGATAGGCCTCGGCCATGGCGGCGATGGCGCGCAGCTCCTCGATGCCGCCCACGTTGCACACGTCCGGGTTGATGATGTCGGCGGCGCGCCGCTCGAAGACCTCGCGGAACTCGAAGCGCGTGTAAAGCTCCTCGCCGGTGACGATCGGAATGCGGATGTCCCGCCGGCACTCGGCGAGGGCGCCCAGGTCGCGCGCGGAGACGGGCTCTTCGTACCAGAACGGGTCGAAGGGCTCCAGGAGCCGCGCGATGCGGACGGCGTGCATCGGCGCCAGCCGGCGGTGCACCTCGATGAGGAGGTCGACGTCCGG
>DASRPM010000182.1:0-21993 GCA_035646375.1 Vicinamibacterales bacterium | reverse complement strand
ATCCGCTTCGGCGAGTCGCTCAGCAGCTCGCCCAGCTTCACCGCCATGCAGGAGATGACGGTGAACACCTCCGGCGCCGACGCCTCGATGGCCGGCGGCGGCGTGCAGATCAACTACGTGCCGCGCGACGGCGGCAACACGTTCAAGGGGCTGCTGTTCTACTCGTTCGCGAACGGGTCGATGCAGGGCACCAACTACTCGAGCGGCACGCGCGACCCGGCCACGGGCGCCTGCACGCCGGCCGACAGCTTCTTCTGCCGCGGCCTCACCACGCAGCCCGGCGCGCTGAAGACCGTGTACGACTTCAACCCCGGCTTCGGCGGTCCGATCCTCAAGGACAAGCTGTGGTTCTTCGGGAGCGCCCGCTGGACCAAGGCCGAGAACTACGTGCCGAACAACTATCCGAACCGGAACTTCACGCCGGGCGTCACCAGCCCGACGCTGCTCAACGCCGGGACGATGGTCTACACGCCGGACACCACCAAGGATCTCTACACGACGCTTGGCGGCGGCGGCTACTTCTGGGAACAGACCATGCGTCTGTCCTGGCAGATGGACGAGAAGAACAAGTTCGGCTTCTACTACAACAACAAGAAGCGCGAGTACACCAACGCCGTCAACGGCACCTCGCACGAAGCGCTGAACACAACCTACTTCTTCCCGTTCTCGGACAACCTCGTGCAGTGGTCGGCGCCGCAGACCAACCGGCTGCTGCTCGAAGCCGGCTTCTGGCGCCATCAGGAGAGCTGGGGCAGCCGCCGCGCCGACAGCAGCATCGCGGACCCGCTGGCCGTCGGCGTCACCGACAACGCCCCGGTGTCGCAGGTGCCCGGCTACGTGCAGCTGATTACGAACTACCACGGACGCGTGGGCGCCACGGATACGCCCAGCCACAACCCGAACTACCGCGGCAACTTCGCGATGTCGTACGTCACCGGCGCACACGCCTTCAAGACCGGCTTCGATCTGAACGGCGCGTTCCGCTGGGCCAACAACAGCTCGGTCGTGCCCTACAGCTACGTCGTGAGCACGCTGGGTCGCGCCGAAAGTGGCGTTCCCGGCACGTCGACGTACCTGCCCGCCGTCGGACGCGGCACACCGTTCCCGACCACGCTGTCACTGCGCTCTGACGGCTGCACCGACCCGCTGCTGCGGCAGGTCAACGGCGCGATCGTCGGCGGCATGACGTCGATTCCCGACTGTCACACACCGGCGCTCGGCTCGCCCAACAAGGTGACGAGCGAGGGCGGCGTGTTCGTGCAGGACAAGTGGACGATTGACCGGCTCACCGTCAGCGGCGGCCTCCGCATCGACTGGTTCTTCTCCGAGAACCCGTCGTTCCATCTCGGGCCGTCCATGCTCACGCCGAACCGCAACTACGACGTGCCGAAGTTCAGCACCACTCGCTACAAGGACTGGACGCCGAAGTTCGCGGCAGCCTACGACCTGTTCGGCGACGGCCGCACGGCGGTCAAGGCCAACATCGGCAAGTACGTACTCGGACAGGCGCTCGTCATCGGCGGTCTGGCCAGCCAGGCCGGCTACAACGTGCAGCTCACGTCGTCGCGCTCGTGGATCGACTACGACGGCGACTTCGTCCCCGACTGCGACCTGACGCGCAATACCAACCAGGGTCCGGCCGCGACCGGCGTGGACAACCAGGTGGACGCCTGCGGCGCCGCCGTCGGCGCCAACGGCAACTTCTACCTCAACAACCTCAACCCCAACCTCGCGGTGCAGGACGACGCACGCTACGGCTGGGGCAAGCGGCCGTACAGCTGGGAATACGCGGTCGCCTTGCAGCACGAACTCACGCAGGGGCTCTCGATCAATGGCGGCATCTTCTGGCGCCGGTTCGGCAACTTCCTGGTGACGGACAACACGTCGGCGACGGTGGCGGACTTCACGCAGTTCTCGGTGACGCCCACCCTCATCCCGGCGGCGCCCGCGTCCTCCGGCGGCGAGCAACTCCCGGACGGCACCTACACCGACCAGTTCTTCAACCTGAATCCTGGCGTGTTGGCGAACAACCTGACCGGCCTCTCGAAAACGATGTTCCCGGGCAGCAACGTCTACGACAAGTGGTTCGGGTACGACATCGGCCTGAACGTCCGCCTGCCGCAGGGGATCATCTTCCAGGGCGGCCTGAGCACCGGCCACCAGCAGACGGACTACTGCGACGTGCAGGATCCGGCCAAGGCCGGCAACAACGCCCTGGTCGAAATGCTCGTGACGGGTGCGGGCGGCGCGCCGATCTCGCTCAAGGCGTGCCACATGGACCAGAAGTGGCTGCCGCAGGTGAAGTTCCTCGGCTCCTACACCATCCCGAAGATCGATGTGCAGTTCGGTGCCTCGTACCAGAGCATTCCCGGCATCGAGTACGCGGCGATCTACTCGGCTCCCAACAGCGACGTGTCGCGTCCGGCTTCGCAGGGCGGTCTTGGCCGTCTGCCCGCCGGCGGCGTGGCCGCAGGCACCACGAACGTCAATCTGATCGCGCCGGGCTCGACGTACGGCCCGCGCTTCAACCAGATCGACATGCGTCTGGGCAAAGTCGTGCGCTTCTCGAACCGCAAGGCGGTGGTGAGCCTCGACCTGTTCAACATCCTCAACGACGACACGATCGCCAGCGCCGCCTCGGCCTACAACACGCAGTGGCTGGCGCCGACGGCCGTCGTGGCGCCGCGGCTGGCGAAGGTGTCCATCACGTTCGATTTCTAGAACGAAGAGGGGTACGTAGAGGGCGGGCTTCAGCCCGCCCTGTCACACACCGGGCCCGCTTCCTTCACGGAGGCGGGCCCTTTTCGTTTGCTACCATCGTGGGTAGTGGCTGCGCTTCGTGCCGGACTCCTCGTCTTCGCCGTCGTGCTGACGGCGTGCCGCTCCACACCGGCCGACGACACGCTGCCGCCCGTCACGCTGCCCGACCTTGCCGACATGGAACCGTCGGTGCAGCGGCAGATCACCACGCAGTTCGAGTCGGTAACCAAGCTCGCACGCGACGGGGCCGCGCCTGATGTCCTCGCGCCTGCCTACGGGACGCTGGGCAGCCTGCTGTTCGCCGTCAACCGGCCCAACGCCGCGGAAACCGCCTACCTGCATTCGCAGGCGCTGGCGCCTGGCGACGTGCGGTGGCCGTACTATCTTGGACACGTCTACTTGAACCGCCCTGATCGGCCCAAGGCGATCGCGGCGTTCGAGCGCGCGCTGCAGCTCGCGCCCGGCGACGTGGCTGCCCTCGTCTGGCTGGGCAAGGTGCTGCTCGATGACAACCAGCCAGAGCAGGCCGGCGCGCGCTTCGCGCAGGCGCTGACAGCGCAGCCAGGCACCGTCGCCGCGCTGTATGGGTCGGGCCAGGCGGCGATGGCACAGAAGGACTACGCGCGGGCGGCCGAGCGATTCGAACAGGTGCTGGCCGCCGACCCGCGCGCGTCGATCGCCCACTATCCGCTCGCCCTGGCCTATCGCGGGCTGGGCGACACGGCAAAGGCGGAGGCGCACCTGCGGCAGCAGGGCAAGACGGAAGTCGGCCCGCCCGATCCGCGGATGGCGGAGCTGCGCAACCTGCTCGAGGGCTCGGCCGCCGAGGAAGAGCGCGGCATGCGCGCGGCTCAGAGCGGTGACTACAGAGCGGCTGCGGAGCACTTCCGCAAGGGGCTCGAGTTCGCGCCCGACAGCGTCTCATTGCGCTACAACCTCGCCAGAGCGCTGAGTCTGATCGGCGACGTGGCGGGAGCCCGGGCGGCCTTCGAAGAGACTATCCGGCGTGCGCCGCGCGACATCGACGCACGGCTGGCGCTCGGCGAGCTGATGGGCAGGAGTGGCGCGTTCGAAGACGCGCTGACGCAGTACCGGGAGGTGCTCGCGATCGATCCGTCGCTGGCCGACGCCCGCTTCGGGTATGCCGGCGCCCTCGTCGGGCTCCGAAGATACAAGGAGGCGCGCGACTCGCTCGCCGAGTCCGCGCGTCTCTTTCCCGATCAGCCGCGTTTTGCCGAGGCCCGCGCCAAGGTGGAAGCGGGTCTCAAGTAGTTACCCGCCCCACTCGCCCCACCCGCCCTACCTGCCTTACTTCCATCGCATGAGCGCGATGCCGGCGAGCAAACAGATCGCGCCAAGGAGCCGCGGCAGCGAGAGGCGGATCACCGGTGACCCCAGCCAGCCGTAGTGATCGAGCACGAGCGCGGCCACCATCTGTCCCACGGTGATCGTCGCCAGCGTCACCGCCGTGCCGAGGCGAGGCGTGAGCACGATGCTGACGACGATGTACAGCGCGCCGACGGCGCCGCCGAGCCATCCCCACCAGGGCATGCGCCACAGGCCGCCGGTCTCGGGCGACGGCTGCCGCGTGACGATCGCGATGACGGCGAGCGCGGCGAGGCCGATGATGAATTGCGCGATGGCCGCCCACACGGGCGTGCCGAGCGCCAGACGCAGCCTCGAGTTGGCGAGCGCCTGCACGGCGATGGCCGCGCCGGTCGCCAGCGCGACGACGAGATAGAAGGGGTTCATCAGACGGTCCGCGACTTCATCACGTTCGGGTTGTCCTTCAGCTTTCCCGGCGGTCCCGCCGTGCGGGTGAGTTGCGCCACGTCGCCGTAGCGAACCAGGCGCGGCGGCGCGTAGGGCTTCCTCGACGGCCGGGGCCCGGCCGCTCGCGAGTCTTCGCTGTCGGGTCTCTGACGCATTCAGATCCTTTCGCGCCGGAGCTGCTCCACGAGCGCGGCACATTGTGCGGCGAGCGTGGCCACGCCGGCGGCGAATCGCACCTCGCACACCGGCACGGCCTCGACCAGCCGCGCCAGGACGTCGAATTCTCTCGCACGCAGGCCCATGTCGATCAAGTAGGTTCCGTAGGTGTGGCGCAGCAGCGCCATCAGCCCCTCGCGCGCCCCGAGCGGACGAATGGCCGGGCCGCCTGCGGGGGCGGGTCCCGCCAGCACCAGGACGCGGCTCAGCGGCAGCGGCGTCCGCTGGAACGGCAGCGCCGCCGCGCCGAGATCGAGATATCGCTTGTCGTACGTGGCGCTGTAGCACGGCAGCGGGCCGCGATCGGCGAAGAGCGCCTCGGCGGCATCCGCCCACAAACTGACGCGCGGGTAGCCCGGCCACGCCACCGGGCCGGCATCGGTCGGCGTGATCGGCACGACGTCGTCCGACAGCAGCGGGAACCCGAGCGCCGCACACGCCGCCGCGGTGGTGGACTTGCCAGCTCCGGGATCACCGGCAAACAGCACGGCCCGTCCGTCGATGGCCACGCCGCTCGCGTGCAGCGGCACGAGGCCACGCAGCCGCATGGTGAACGCCAGCACCGGTCCCAGCAGATAGGTTGCGGCGTCGGCGTCGGTGAGCGGAGGCTGCCACCACGCCTCCACCTCGCCGGCCGTGGCGTCGACACGAAACACCGCGCCCTCGCTGTAGCGCAGCCAGCGGCTGCCATCCACCGTTCGCGTGGCGGCGAGCAACGGCGTGCCGCGCTCGTCGCGTTCGGCGCTCACGTACCAGGCGTCGTCGGACGGCCCCGCCGCCGGCAGCGGTTCGCCCGGATGCAGCATGACGCCGACGTTGGCCGCGGCGTCGTCGCCCGCGAGGCCGAGGCCGGGAATCGGCGCATTGGCCGTGAGCGTCAGCCCGCAGGCCGCGTACCGCATCGTGCGCGTCAACCGGTCCGCGTCTTCGAGCCCGAGCCCTTGTCGTTCTTGGCGCCGACCGTCCCGGTGCGCGTCAACGTGGTCACGTCGCCGTAGCGCACGACGGTCGGACGGCGATAGGGCTTGCGCGGGCCGCGCGGACCATCGCGACCGTTGCCGGGAGGCGTCACATCGTCGGACATCGTGCTCCTCAAGCCGTGGCGGTGGCCGCACCAGGCGTGCGGTCCGCGCGGGCAGCCGGCGCATGGATCAGCCACAACGCCAGGCTCAACGCTGCAAGTGTGCCCGGTTCCGCATCGAGCAGCAAGCCGGTTGGCGCCACCGTGGCGGCCAGGCGCCGGACGTCCACGAATCGCTCCAGGCCGGGCGCGGCCGACAGCGTCCGCACCACCTCGTCGAGGGACAGCCGCCGCCGCACGCCCACCGGATCGAACGCGAGGGGCGTCTTCGGGCGCCGGCGCACGTCCTCCGGCAACAGGCCCACCATGGCTTCCCGCAACGCCGTCTTGCCGATGCACCACGGGTACGAGGGCAGCGCCAGCGCCGCCGCGACGACGCGGCGATCGAAAAAGGGATACCGCACGTCCACAGGTCTCCTCGTCGCCGCGGGATGCTGGCTCTCGAAGAGCGACGGCCACCAGGGCGACCGCAGCTGCCGCACGGATTCCCGCCGGAGCACGGCCGGCTCGACGCGGGCCGCGGCCTCGACCTCGCGCCGGCGCGCGTCGGCGTCGTAGGAGGCACGGAGCGGCGCGGCGAGCCACGAGGGCGGCGGCGGCTCCGAGGCGCGAAGCCGGCGCCAGGTCGAGCGCAGCCCCAGGAGCGGCGCCCGTCGATAGCGGACCCCGAGCAGCCACACACCCCAAGCGACGTCGAGCGGCGGCATGCGGCCCACGTGGCGCGGCAGCGTCGCGGGCAGCAGCAGCGGGTCTCCGCCGTCGCCCGACAGCGCCACGTCGCCGTGCGCGGACGCGCGATCGAGCAGATCGGCCATCACGGCGGTGAGCGGTTCCGCCATGGGCAGCACGGGGCAGGCGTCGGCGTCCCAGCGATCGAACAGCTCGTACCCGTCGAGAAAATGGACGTCCAGGGGAATGCCGATCGACCGGGCCGCGAGTTCGGCGAACCGCTCCTCGCCGTCGCTCGCCAGCGTGCGGTGCACCGACGTCAGCGCGCGCACCCGGCCTGCCGGCCGGCGCTGCGCCGCCAACGCGGCGAGGCTCGTGGAGTCGAGTCCGCCGCTCATCATCACCGTGGCGGGCTCGCCGTCGCCCAGCCGATCGTCCACCGCGCGCCCGAGCGTGTCGCGGAAGCGCGCGGCGATGTCGCGCGGGCGCCGCTCTCGCGACGGGGCCGGAGGCTCGAAGCGCCAGTAGGCCCACACGTCCACGCCGGCCGATGGCGTCCAGGTGAGCACGTGCGCCGGCGGGACGCGGCGCACATCGGCGAGCATCGTGTCGGCCGGCTCCTGCGGGTCGCCGAAGAGCAGGAGATCGCCCGCGGCCCGGTCGAGCAGCCGGTCGGAGGCCACGCCGGCGCGTTGCAGGCTGCTGATGGCGTTCGAGACGGCGAGCGCGCCCGGAGTGCGGGCGTAGTAGAGCGGCCGGATGCCGAAGTGGTCGCGCGCGCACAGGAGGCGGCGCTCGCGGCCGTCCCACAGGCACCACGCGAAGTCGCCGCTCAGGTGCGCCGCGGCATCGAGCCCCCATTCCAGATAGGCGGCCAGGACCAGGTCGGCATCGGAGGCGGTTGCCGGCTCGATCCAGAGGCGCGGCGTCAGGTAGCGAAGCAGATCGCCGCGCTCGTCGAGGCGGCCGTCGAACACGACCGTGATCGCCGCGCCATGGCCGTGAGGAGAGACCGTCGCGAACCCGCCGATGCGCCGCGGCAGCGGCGCCGCGGCCAGCCCGATCGGGCCGTCGACGCCCACGCGCACGCGACCGCCGTCGTAGGGGGGAACGGCGGCGGCATGCGCGAGCCTGGCGCGCCCCGCGGGCGCACCGCTCAGATCAGCAAAGGCGACGACACACGTCACGCGGATCCGCGCGCCAGAGTACCACGCGGCCGCATTCGTGACAGGATCTCCGGCGCCACATGACCAGCCTGCTCGAATTTCACGCCTTCCTGTTGTCGAATACCGGCACGCGCCTGGAGCGCTTCGCCAAGGCGCTGGCCGCAACCATCCGGCCCGGCGACACCGTCGTCGATCTGGGTGCCGGGTCCGGCATCCTCTCGATTCTGGCCTGCCGCGCCGGCGCCCGCCGTGTCTACGCGATCGAAGACACCGATGCCGTGTCGATGGCCCGGGCGCTCGTGGCCACGACCCCGTATCGCGACCGCATCGAGATCATCCACGGCGCGTCCTTCGATTTCACGCTGCCCGAGCGGGCCGACGTGCTGGTGGCCGACGTCCACTCCACGTTCGGCCTCCAGGAGCAGGGGCTCTCGGCGATGCTCGACGCCCGCGACCGGCTCCTGAAGCCGGGGGGCCGCCTTGTACCGGGATCGATGCAGCTGTACGTCGCGCCGGCCGAGGCGTTCGACCTCTACGGCAGCAAGGTGGAGGCGTGGCGTCGCGTGGTGCACGACGTGAACCTGGAACCGGTTCGCGATCTGGCCGTCAACACGCTGCATGCGGCGCGGCTCTCGCCCGAGCATCTGCTGGCCCCGCCCGTGCCGTTCTGCCGGATCGACTTCGCGGACGCGACCAGCCTGCATCTCGGAGGCCGCGTCGAGCTCCGGGCAGCCCGAGCCGGCACGCTTCACGGGCTGTGCGGCGGGATCGTGACGACGCTCGCCGATCATCTCGAGATCAGCAACCTCCCGGGCGATCCGGGAACCAGCAACTTCGCTCACGCGTTCCTGCCGCTCGACGCACCCGTGACGGTGGCCGCCGGAGACGCGCTCGAGATTCAAGTGGACTCGTACGACGGCGACGAACTGCGATGGATGGTCACCCTCACGCGCTCGGAGTCAGGCGCCACGCGCCGCTTCACGCAGTCCACTTTCCTCTCGCGCACGGTGTCACGCGAGACGCTGCGGAAGCGGGACCCGGGCTACCTGCCGTCGCTCAGCGACCGCGGGCGGCTCGAGCGCGATCTGCTCGATCGCATGGACGGGACGCGGACGGTGCGCGAGCTGGAGGAGTGGCTCGGCGGCCGGTCCGACACGGCGTTCTCGCGCCAGCGGCTCGCCGAAGTACTCGTCACGACCATCGCGCGCTGCGGCTAGCCGGGACGGCGGACACAGGCAGCGGGTCGAATGCCGCGTACCCGGCGGCGCCGGCCTCGTCGTCGATGACGCCGCCGCAGTCCACCCACGCGTGAAACTCCACGGCACCCTCGGCCTGGCGGACGCCGAGGCGCAGCGAAGCGGGGAATCCGTGGCGGCGCAGCACGGCCGTCTGCACCAGGCTCACGCGCAGGCACGAGCGCGGGATCGGCAGCAGGCGGCAAGGCCAGCCCGCCAACCGGGCCATACGCTCTACGGCGGCACGATCGATCGAGGCCGCTGGCGCGACGGGCCGTTCGACGGCGCGCAGGATGCGGGCAAGCGGAACGAGGCGCAACGCGCCCTCGATCGCGAACGCAACGGCCGCGCTCTCGGCCAGCACCCACCACTCCGCCGCGGTGAGCCGGCGCGCGCCCGCCGCGAGCGCGGTGGCCGTCATGCGGCGCGCACGAGCCCGTTCTGCTGCAGTTCGCCCACCAGCCGGAGCACGTCGCCGGCCAGGACGGCGGGCTCGACCTCGAACTCCTCGAGCATGGCGTCGCAGACGGCGGCCGGCGTGCCGCGTTCGAGCAGCAGCGTCCACACCCGGGTGCCCATTTCGTCGAGGCCGAAGTAGACGCCCGACTCGAGGTCGAGCAGCACGGCGCCGTCCTCCAACTGCCGGAAGACGACCGCCGGGCTGGCGGCAAAGGCTTGAGCGGGATTAGGCTGATCGGCCATCGTGTCGTCGCGTAAGGCTAAGCCACTTTCGGCACCAGCCGCGAGGGGCGAAGTCGCGCGCACTCGCGTGCAACCGCCTCCGCCTCATGTCCTGTCCGCTGTCTTGGCGTGCGCCGATAGTTTAAGAGATATGCAGGGAATTCCCCAGGGGCGGCCCGATCGCGACTCCCGGATCACAGGGCCGGTGGCTACCCGTTCGGGGCCTGTCGACAACCACCTCTTCGACTACCTCGCCTCCATCTACCGCCACCGCTATCTCGCCGCCGCCGTCTTCGCGGTGGTGGTCGTGGCCGCGGGCGTTCGTGCCTACATCACCCTCCCGCTCTACCGGGCGCAGGCGCGCGTGATGATCGAGATCGAGGACGACGAGACCACGGCCCTGGCCGGCGTCCTCCACGGCGAGAACGCGCGCGATCCCGAGCCGTTCTACCAGACGCAGTTCCGGATTCTCACCGGCCGCGAGCTGGCACGCCGGACGGCGGCCAAGCTCGATCTGGCCAGGGAACCCGAGTTCGCCGGCGTGGCGCACGACCCGGCCGCGCTCGCGAGCGCGTTCATGGCGCGCGTCTCGGCCGATCCGATCAAGAGCAGCCGTCTGGTGGACGTCGGCTTCGTCTCGGCCGACCCGGAGCTGGCCGCACGCGCCGCCAGCCAGCTGGCGCGGGACTACGTGGAGCGGAACGCCGAGTCGCGCCTCGCCAACCTGACGAGCAGCATCGCTTGGCTGGATGAGGAGCTCGAGCGGCAGCGCAGCCGCGTCGAGGCGTCCGAGCGGGCCATGGCCACCTACCGCGAGCAGCAGAACGCGATGTCGCTGCAGGACAGCCAGAACATCGTGGTGGCGCGGCTCAACTCGCTGAACGACGCGGTGACGAGGGCGCGGACCACGCTCGCCCAGAAGGAGTCGCTGTACGACCAGGTGAAGGCGCTGTCGTCGAGCGACGACGCCGATACCATCCCCGCGATCCAGCAGAACAACTTCATCCAGTCGCTCAAGTCGCACGTGGCGGATCTGGAGCGCGAGCGCGCCAACCTCGCGGAGCGCTACGGCGAGCGCCATCCGGAACTCATCAAAGTCAACGCCGGCATCCGCGACTCGCGGCGGCAGCTCGAGACCGAGATTGCCAAGGCGCTCGAAGCCATCCGCAACGACTACCAGACCGCGCTCGCCGAGGAGCGCTCGCTCGAGCGCTCGCTGGAGGATCAGAAGGGCGCCGTGCTGTCGCTGAGCCGCAAGAACGTCAGCTACACCGTCCTCGAGCGCGAAGCGCAGAGCAACCGCCAGGTCTACGAGACGCTGCTGCAGCGGCAGAAGGAGCTGCAGGTGCTGGCGAGCAGCCGCGGCAACAACGTGCGGCTGGTAGACGACGCCGAGATCCCGCGGGCCCCGTTCGTGCCGGACATGAAGCGGAGCCTGATGATGGCCACGCTGGCCGGCCTGGCCCTGGCGCTGGGGCTCGTGGGCGGCCTCACCTATCTCGACGACACGGTGAAGACCCCCGAGGACGTCGCGCAGAAGCTGCAGGTGCCGTTTCTCGGCATGGTGCCGAAGGTGCCAGGCGGCGGCGCGCTGCTCTCGGGCGACCACCCGCACACCTTCGGCGAAGCGTTCCGCTCGCTGCGCACCGCGCTGGCGTTCAGCAACGGCCCCGCCTCCGGCCGCGTGATCGTCGTCACGAGTTCGCAGCCGCTGGAGGGCAAGACCACCACGGCCAGCAACCTGGCCATCGCGCTGGCGCTCGGCGGCGAGAAGGTGCTGCTCGTGGACGCCGACCTGCGCCGTCCCAACCTGCACAAGACGCTCGGCATCGAGAACACCGTGGGGCTGTCGCACCTGCTCACCGATCAGGCCTCGCCGCGCGACGTCATCCGCGAAACCAGCACGTCGAACCTCTGGGTCATCACGGCGGGTCAGGTGCCGCCGAACCCGTCGGAGCTGCTGGCCAGCGACCGCATGAGCGCGCTGCTCAACCCGGTGCACGGCTGGTTCGACTGGGTGATCGTGGACACGCCGCCGGTGCTCGCCGTGACCGACGCCGTGATCCTGGCGCCGCTCGCGGCCGGTGTCGCCTTCGTGATTCGGTCGGAGATGACGCCGCGCCGCCACGTGCGCCGCGCGCTCGAGACGCTGATGACCGGCCAGCCGAAGCTGCACGGCGTCGTGCTGAACGGCGTGGACCTCGAGCGGAACAAGTACTACTACTCCCGCTACTACGGCTACGAACACACCGATTACTACAAGGCCTCGGCGGCATCCTGACCGAGGCCTTGTCAGTTGCCTTTAGCCTTTAGCCTTTAGCCTCTCGCGGTTAGCCGACTAGGCCGGGAGCCGGGAGCCTTCTAGGGCGCAGCCCGCGGCACGAGCTGCAGGATCGGCTGGCCGACGCCGGGGATTTCTTCGATCTTGTCGAGAGCCTGAGCGGCGGCGGGTCGAGTGGCGTACGGCCCGACGAGCACGAGATGAAGCGTCGTGCCGTTGCGCATCGTGGTGGCGCTCTTGAACGCCGTGAACGCGCGGGCCGCGAGCTGGCTCACGAGCGAGCCGGCGCGGACGTCGTCGGCAAACGCGCCCACCTGGACGACCCAGACAGCCTGCGCCGCCTGTGCCGGCTGTGCCGCACTGGACGGAGGCGCAGCCACCGGGCGCGGCGGTCCGGCGTCCTCGTCCTCTTCCTCGTCCGCCGTTTCCGGCAGCTGCGGCGGCGCAATCGACTCGCCCACGGCTTCGATGGCGGGCTCGAGCACGGCCGGCAGCGGCGCGGCGATGTGCATCGACGGCCGCGTGACCGCGGGGAGCGTCACCCGGCTGGTGAGCATCGGCCCGGCCCAGACCCAGTAGAACGCGAGCGTCAACCCGGAGAGCGCGCCGAGCACGATCAGGGCGGCGGTCGCGACGGCCGCGCGCGAGCGGCTGACGGCGGGCGCCTCGCGCCGTGAACGTCTCGTGGCCGCCGGTGCGCGTGGAGCCGCTACGGGCACCCGCTCAGCGGCCGGAGCCGCGACAGCTGCACTCGGAGCCGGCGACGCCGTCGGGGGCAGTGTCAGCAGCGCGTGCAGGTCGTTGACGGCCGGCGCCACGGCTCCGGGCGTGGCCGCTTCGGCAACCGCAGGCACGGCCGAGGACGGTTCCTCTACCGGCGAGGCGAGCACCGTCGCGAGCGGAATCGCGGCGGCCAGGGCCGGGGCCGGCATCTCGGGCACGACGCTGACAGGCGGCGGCACGGACGGCGCCGGCGCGGTCACCACCAGCTGCAGATCGGCAATCGCCTGGTGTACCAGCTCGGATGCGATCGTCGCCGAACGGGCCAGATGCCCGCGCTGCAACGTGAGGTCGCACAACCGGTTCACGACGCGCGGCACGCCGCCGCTCGCTTCGAAGACCAGGTCGAGCGCCTCGCCGGTAAAGTGCAGCCGATCGGCCGACGCTCCGGCCACCGTGAGCCGATGGCCCACGTAGCCGTAGACGCCGTGGCGGTCGAGCGGGTGCAGCTCGCAGTGTGTCGTGACGCGCTGCTTCACCTGCCGCATGTGCGGCTGGCGCAGCGCGCTCGAGAGCTCGGGCTGCCCAATCAGCACCACTTGCAGCAGCTTGCGCGTGCCCTCGAGGTCCGCCAGGATGCGCACCTCTTCCAGGAGCGACGGCGCCAGGTTCTGCGCTTCGTCGAGAAGCAGCACGGCATAGGCGTCGAGCGGTTCGAGCGACCGCAGGAATTCGTAGAGCGGGTAGCTCAGTTCCGCGCGGGACGCACCCTGCAGCCGGCCGCGCACGAGATCGTCCACCGACACGACGCCGAATTCGACCAGCAGGATCTTCAGCAGATCCTCGCGGCTGACGAACGGATCCGGCACGAATGCCGCGAACGTCTTGCGGTCGAGTGCGGCGAGCACCGAGCGGCAGAGCGTCGTCTTGCCCATGCCGATTTCGCCGGTCAGCACCACCAGCCCTTCGCGGCGGCGGATGCCGGCGAGCACGTCCTGGAACACCGGCGTGTGCGACGCGCTCTTGTAGAGGAATCGGGGGTCGGTGGAGAGGCTGAACGGCTTCTCGCCGAGGCCGTAGAACGGCTCGTAGAGCAGCAGGCCGGATTCATCCTCCGGCTCCGTCACGGTGAGGAGCCGCGGACCCGCCCAGGCGCTCATGAGAGGTGCCCCGCCATCCATCTCCTTATCGGATCGGACGTAACGGGACAGGACGGGTAGGACCGGGGATAATCCGGGCTCTTTCGTGCGCCGATACACCATCGAACGCCCCGGCTCTCTGGCGGGGCATCGTTTCATCCGCATGCGCACGAGTGCACACCGGCCGCCGTCGAAGCATCCCGCGCTCTCCCTCACGAGCGGGCGGTCGGCCGAGACACATCTGTTCGACAAGCTGCGGGCCCTGCTGCGCTACAAGTGGCCGGCGGCGGCCGCGTGCGTCGTCGTCGTGGGGCTGGCGGCGTTGCAGGCGTACTCGCGGACGCCACTCTACCGCGCCACCGCGCGCCTGCTCATCGAGCTCGAAGACGAGCGCTCGCTGGCGATGGAAGGCGTCGGCAGCGGGAAGACGACGGAATACACCTACGACCCGGAACCGTATTTTCAGACGCAGTACCGCATCCTCACCGGGCGCGAGCTGGCCGAGCGCGTGGTGCGCTCGCTGGACCTGCGCACGCTCCCCGATCTCAACGGCTCGGAGCCGCAGCGGCGCGGCGTCGCCAAGCTGATTGCGGCGGTGCGGGGCACGGCCGGCGGCTGGGCGCGACCTCTCACCGGCGGATCGCCGCCAGCCACCGCGGCGCCGCCGTCGCCCGAGGCCGTGATCGCGAACTTCTCGTCGCGCGTGTCGGTGGAGCCTGTGCGGTCCAGCCGGCTGGTGGACGTGTCGTTCGTGTCGTCGGATGCCGGCACCGCCGCACGCGCCATCAACGCGCTGGTGGACGAGTACGTCGCGCAGAACCTCGCCGTCCGCCAGCAGGACATGAGCAAGAGCCTGACGTGGCTCTCGGAGGAGCTCGAGCGCCAGGAACACCGGGTCGAGGAGAGCGAGCACGCGATGGCCGAGTATCGCGCCGGCCACAACGCCGGCTCCTTGCACGACAAGGAGAACATCGTCACCGCGCGGCTCAATCAACTCAACGAATCCGCCACGCGGGCCCGCACCGCGCGGGCGCAGAAGGAGTCGCTCTACAAGCAGATCGAAGCACTCGGCCCGGCCGCCGCCGCCGAGACCATCCCGGTGATTGCGTCGAACCCGTCCGTACAGTCGGTCAAGGCCACGCTCGCAGAGCTGCAGCGCCAGAAGACGCTGCTCTCCGAGCGCTACGGCGACAGGCACCCCGAGATGGTCACGGTGATGGCCTCGATGCAGGATGCGAACCGGCAGCTGAACATCGAGCTGTCGAAGGCCGTCGAGGCCATCCGCCACGACTACGAATCAGCGGTGCTCGAGGAGAAGACGCTGGCCCGGGCGCTCTCGGATCAGCAGGCGGTCGCCGCCGATCTCGACCGCAAGGGCGTGGCGTACACCGTGATGGAGCGCGAGGCGCAGAGCAACCGTCAACTCTACGAGACGCTGCTGCAGCGCGAAAAGGAGCTGCAGGTGCTCGCCAACAGCCGCGGCAACAACGTGCGGCTGATCGATCACGCCGCCATTCCGTCGGCGCCGTTCGCCCCCGACGTCCGGCGGTCGCTGCTGCTCGGCAGCCTGGCAGGCCTGCTGGTCGCATTCGGGCTGGTGTTCGCGCTCGACTCGTTCGACGACACCATCAAGTCGGCCGAGGACGTCACCCGTAAGCTGGGGTTGCCGTGCCTGGGCCTGGTGCCGGACGTGCGGCCGCGGAGCGATCGCCCGGTGGTGTCGGCCACGGGGTCCGGGGACTTCGGCGAGGCCATCCGAGCGCTGCGGACGTCGGTGGCCTTCAGCAGCGAGACCGAGGGGAGCGCCGTGATTCTGGTCACCAGCGCGCAGCCGCTCGAGGGCAAGACGACGACGGCCTGCAACCTGGCGATGGCCATGGCGTACGGCGGCGCCAAGGTGCTGCTCGTGGACGCCGACCTCCGCCGTCCCAGCGTGCACAACGGCTTCGGCCTCGAGAATCGCGTCGGCCTGTCGGACGTCCTCACCGGCCGCACACCGCTGACCTCGGCCGTCTACCGGCTGGCGAGCCCCGACAACTTGTGGGTGATGACGGCGGGCGCGCCGCCGCACAACCCGTCGGAGCTCCTGGGGTCAAAGCGGATGGAGCACCTGGTCGAGCAGATGCGGACCGGGCCGTTCGAGTGGGTGATCATCGACACGCCGCCGGTGCTGGCCGTCACCGATGCGTCGATCCTGGCGCGCGAAGCCACGGGCGTGGCGTTCGTGCTGGGGGCGGGCATGACGCGGCGGCGCCTCGCCGAGCGCGCCATCGAGACGCTGGCGATTGGCGGGCCCAGGATTCTCGGCGCCGTCCTCAACCGCGTGGAATCCTCGCGCGAAACCTACTCGTACTCCGACTACCGGCGGCGCGATGAAAGAACCGTCGCCGCCGTGTAGAGAGCCTTCGGCCTCTAGCCTTCAGCCTCTTGGTACCACTCTGCCCAGGTAAGCCCCCTCCGGTTGGCTGGCGAACCTGGCGGAGGCGCCGGCGTCGTTTCATTTGCCCAGATACTCTGCTTCAGTCACCGGATCGAGCCAGGGCCCGATACCGCCGAAGCTCAGTGACGCCTGGATCGCGTGCGAATCGGGTGTGGCGCCGTGCCAATGCGGCACGTTGGCCTCAGTGAAGTCGCTCTCGTGCGGACCCAGGTCTTTGATCCGCTCGCCGCGGCGCTGCACGCGCAGGCGCCCGTCCTCGACGAAGAGCAGCTGGCCGGCCGGATGCGTGTGCCACGCCGAGCGCGCGCCGCGCTCGAACCGGCGCCGGCCCGCGAGCATCCCCGCCTGAGCGACGTTCGACGTCTGCCCCGTGTAGTTCGCGCTCCCCTGCGGCGGCGCGCCCGCCGGCGGCTGCTGGGCGTGCGAGATCCATTCGAACGACACCATCCCCAGGAAAAGCGCGATCAGCAAGAGCCGAACGACCGTGCGCCTCGACACCTCTCGCGTCATCGTGATCACTCCTCTGACGTAAGGCTAAAGGCCAGAGGCTGAAGGCGAGAGGCAAAAACCTGTCAACGTTTCCACCATCCAGACGCCCCGCGAACGATTCGGCGGGCGTAGGCCAGCGGAAGCATCACGCTGCGGACGCCGTACTTCTGGCGCATGTAGGTGGCCGGCGGGAACAAGTGCTCCGCGAGCAGGCGGACGCCCTTTGCGGCGCCCAGCGCCGCCACGTCGGCACGCAGGCGATCCACCGGACGCAGGTCCGTGCGCAGGAATAGCGCCGACGCCTCCCGGGCGGCCGCCGACAGCGTCTCGCGCACCGTTGCCGGCGCCCGCTCGCCGAACGCCTGCGCCGCCAGATCGAGCCCCCGCCCTACCAGCGCCGCCACGCCGGCGCGGCCGGCAAGGCTCACGGCCAGCGCCCACTCCTCTGCCGTCAGGCGCGACGCCACGAGATGGATGTCGTAGAGCCAGAGCAGCTCGTCGGAACCGGCATGGTGCGCGGCGCGATGCACACACGCCACCACGAGCGCATCGGCCGGAGACGCTACGCGGAGCGCGCCTTCCAGCAGAACGACGGGCACCGCGCGGGCGCGCAGCTCCGCATGATCGGGCAAGCCCGCCAGAAGATTGGGATTGGCCAGCCGCCAGTGCAGATCGACGACGTGCTCGCCCACGACCGGGTCGGGCCGGACGTGCATCTCCTGGTGCATCACGTAGCGCCCGCCCGTCATCGGCGGCCGCGAGTATCCGAGCGTCGCCAGCGTGGCCGCCGCTCGGGCGCGGCTCGCGGGATCCACGAGGACGTCGGCGTCGAGCCGCGGCCGCAGCCAGGAATGCCCGTAGTGGGTCAGCGCGAGCGCCGCCCCCTTGAACACCACGGGGGCGCAGCCGTTCGCCTCGAGCCCGGCGGCGACGCGGAGCAGCTCGCGCACGCGCACGCCATCGCGCAGCGCCTCGACACGCGCCTCGACGCGCACGTCTTCGCGCGCGATCCGCTGCGCGACGAGCAGGTGCACGCGATGCGTCCGGGCGAGCGCCAGCAGCTCCGGCACGCGTCCGTCCTCCGGGCACGCCGCGGCGTCGCCGGCAACGAGCGCGCAGAGCTCGCGCATCATGGCCGGATTCTCTACGAGACGAAGGAGCGGAAGAAGATCTGCCGCGCGGGCTGGTGGCGCAGCAGGGCGAGGATCAGGCGGCGGTGGCGGTTGAAGCTGGCCGTCTTGCGGACGATCGGCATGACGCCGTCGGTGCGGGCGAGCTCGAACAGGCTCTCGATGTCGGTGTCCGACATCTCCTGCGCCAGCTTGCGGAACGACAGCTGGGTATCGAGCTCGTTCTTCAGCTGCGCCTTCCACTGCCGCTGGTAGTCGGCCAGCCGGCGCGCGCTCAGGTCGCCGTCGGCGAGCGCCGGCACCAGCACGTCGGCGGCCAGGCCGGCGCTGAGGAGGCTGTAGTAGATGCCGCCGCCGGTTGTCGGCTTCACGAGACCCGCCGCGTCGCCCACCACCAGCAGCCGATCGCGGAACGTCCGTTCGATGCTCGAGAGCGGCAGGATCTTCTGGCGCGGCGGCTCCGGGGTGGCCTCGAGCCCCCAGCGTTCCGCGACGCGGTCGAGCATGCAGGCGAAGTGCTCCGGCGCGCGGCTCTCGGCCATCACGCCCACGCGGGCGTAGGGACGGTCTCCGCGCCACACCGGCACCACCCAGCCGAACCCCCCCGGCGCCAGGCCACGGCCGAAGTGCACTTCGACGACCCCGGGGCGCGCCGCCGCCACCTCGCGCTGCGCGGTGTGCAGATAGTGATCCGGCAGGCCCAGGCCGAGTGGCCGGTGCAGGGCGTAGCGGCCGCCGGTGGCCAGCACGCAGGCGCGCGCGCGGACCGGCGTGGCGTCGCCGATGTCCACGCGCACGTGGTCGTCGTCGATGGCGACACCGCGCACGCGGGTTCCGAAGCGCACCGAGGCGCCGCAGCTCGCCGCGTCGAGCGCCAGCTCGTGATCGAAGCGGGCCCGATCGATCACCACGGCCTCGACCACTCGTGTCCGGTGCACGAGGTCGGTGCCCTGCGGCGACACGAAGCGGGCCGTCGTGACTTCGTTGAGGATGGAAGCCCGCGACAGGCCGAACTCGTCGAAGGCGTCACGGGCCAGGATGCCCGTGCAGTGAACCGGGGTGCCGGAGTTGGCGTGCTCTTCGATTACCGTCACGTCCGCGCCGCGGCCTGCGAGGCGCCGCGCAGCGTGGAGTCCGCCGGGGCCGCCCCCGACCACCACGACATCGTGCATCGAGCAGGGAGTTTCGCCGTTCACAGCTCCACTGTCAACGACGAAACGGAGGGCACGACGTGCACACACACACGACCGACCGACACGGTCATGCGGGTCGAGATTTCCAGAGAGATAGGAAGAAGTTCTGGCAAGCCAGCCAGAGATCCAGCTGGCTCGTCAGAACTTCTTGCCGCGTACTTCCCAGGATCCCCGCGCGGTAATCCAGAACGAGAGGACGATGAGACGCAGATCGAGCCAGATCGACTGGCGGCGCACGTAGAGGAGATCGTATTTGAACTTGTGGCGGCGCGGGATGTCGCGCGGCGCGTAGATCTGCGCGATGCCGGTGAGGCCCGGCAGCACCGAGGCGCGCGCCGCGAAGCCCGGCACGTCCTCGAGCAGCTCCATCTCGCCATTACCCAGTGCTTCGATCTCTCCCGGCCGCAGCGCGCGCGGGCCGGTGAAGCTCATGTCGCCGCGGAAGATGCTCCACAACTGCGGCAATTCGTCCATCGCCGTCATCCGCAGCAGCCGCCCGACGCGCGTGACCCGCGGGTCGTGCCGCCCCGATTGGACGGCCCCGGTCGCGGCTTCGGCGTCGGGAATCATCGAGCGGAACTTCCACACCGGAAACGTGACGCCGTTCCGCCCGGATCGATCCTGCTGATAGAACACCGGACCGCGGTCTTCGAGCTTGATGGCGGCGGCAATCAGCGCCCAGAGCGGCGCGGACGCCAACAGCCCGGCGCCCGACAGCAGCACGTCCAGCGTGCGCTTCGCCAGCGCCGTGCCCCACCCGGGCGCCTGGAGACGCGCGGTCGCGGCCGCCTCGCGATACACCTCGTAGGCGCCGTCGCACATCCGCTCGGCCGTGAACGTCGCCAGGGCGCGCGCACGGGCCTGCGCGCCCAGCCGGCGCCGGAGCTCGGGCGACGCCGCCAGCGACGCCAGCGCCGACCGCAGCGCCTGCGGATCGCCGGGCGCGACCACGAGGCCGGTCTCGCCGGGCTGGTTCACCCAGGGCACTCCGGTCGGCAGCGCCGTGCTCACCACCGGCAGGCCGCTCAGCATGGCCTCCACCTGCACCATGCCGAACGCCTCCTGGCGGCTCACCGACGGCAGCACGAACACGTCGGCGGCGCGGTACCACTCGAGCCGCGTTTCGTCGGGCACCTGGCCGGCAAAGGTCACGCGATCGGCGACACCGAGCTCCGCGGCGCTCGATTCGAGGGCGGCGCGGCACGGTCCGTCGCCGACGATGACCGCGCGCACCGGCAATCCCTGGAGCGCGCGCAACAGCACGTCCACACCCTTGTAGGCCACCAGCCGCCCGACGAAGAGCACGGTCGGCTCGGGGGACGCGGGCCGTGCGGCGATGCCCGGCGTGGCGGTATACGGTTTCGGGTCGATCCCGTACGGCACGACGACGCACTTGGCCCGGAACGGCGCCAGCGAGGGGGCGTCGAGCATCGGCGGCGACGCCACGACGATGCGCGCCGCGCGCCGCAGGGCCAGGTTCAGCAGCGGCTCGTAGAACAGCCGGTACTGCCAGCGCGGCCGGATCACCTCGCTGTGCATCCAGACCACGAGCGGTGTTCGCGGGCGCACCAGCGCGTACGCGAGCAGCGCCATCGGGTTCGGCTCGTGCAGCACGACGACGTCGGCGTTCGCACGGGCGAGCCACCACGGCAGCGTCGGCGTCACCGACACCGCGCCGACGGTGCCGAAGCTGCGCACGCGCGTCACCGGGACACCGTCTACGCCTTCGTGTACCGTCGCGGGCCCGGTGCCGAGGACGAGAGCGCGCGAATCGAGCCGCCCGCGCTCGCCGCGGCACAGCGTTTCGAGCACCGTCTCGATGCCGCCGCGCACCGGCGGGTAGTACTTCCCGAGGTGAAGCACGGTCAGGCGGCTCATCGAGCCCTCACCAGTTGGAACGTTGGCTCCGGCGCCTGTTCGAACTCGGGAATGCGCCCGGGCAGCATGTCGCGGTAGACCTCGATCATGCCGCGGGCGTGCGACAGCGCGTCGAACCGCCGGGCGGCGTGCATCGAGTCGGCCCGGCGGCGCTCCCACATCTCGGGACGTCGCGCGCGCTCGTCGAGCAGCCCGTTCACCGTGTCGGTCCACACCTGGCGGTCGCCCACGCGGCAGTAGACGGCGGCGTAGCCGCCGGCTTCGCACAGCGCCGGCAGCAGGCTCGCCACGACGGGTGTGCCGCAGGCCATCGCCTCGGCCACCGGCAGGCCGAAGCCTTCCCGATCCGACGGCTGGAGCACCAGCGCCGCGCGGCGATACACGGCGGCCAGCACGCGGCGATCGACGAAGGGCAGGGTCACGATGTGGTCGGTCAGCCCCAGCCGGGCCGCCTGCAGCCGCTGCGCGCCGGTCAACGGACCGCCCACCCGGATCAACCGTGCGCGCGAGTGACGGACCCGGATCCCCGCAAACACGTCGAGCAGGACGTCGAGGCGCTTGCGCGGCACGACGCTTCCGACGTGGAGGATCTCGGGCACCTCGGGATCGGGCGGACCCATCAGGGCGTCGGCCTCGGCGTCGGCCAGGAGATCGGGCCGCGGCGAGCACGTGGGATGCACGCCGTACGGCACGACGACGACGCGCGACGCCGGCACCACGCCGGCTTCGACGAGCGCGTCCCGCGTAGCGCGGGATCCGCAGACGACGCGTGCCGCGCGCCGGACGCCCGCGATCAGCCGGCGCGCCATGGCGCGGGCCAGCGGCGAGCGGCGGCTCGCGCCGGGCAGCGCCGCCTCGAAGGCGTCGAGGTCGTGGCACATCACCACCGTGCGGTGCGCGGGCAGCTCCGCCGTCAGGTGCGCGTAGCTGTGGTCCACGATGTGAAAGAGATCGAAGTCGGCCGTCTGCGACCGCAGCCAGCGCGGGTAGTCCCAGAAGCGGTTCACGAGCCGATCGACGGTAGCGACACGCTGCACGCGACACGCCCATGGTAAACGAGTGGCGCGTCGCACCAGACGTGGGCACAGCTCGGTGGCGTCCACGGCGCGCAGCGCGGGATCGCGCAGGCCCAGCAGGAGCAG
>DASRPM010000181.1:0-6499 GCA_035646375.1 Vicinamibacterales bacterium | reverse complement strand
ATCACTTCGCCGCCGCCGAGCCGGAAGTCGAACGGCTCGTTGCGGTCGCGGGAGCTGTCGAACTTCCGCCCTTTGTGGTCCGGTTTCGACTCGTCGTACAGCCATCCGGTGTAGTGCACCGTCACGCGGCGTCCCGCCACCGCTTCGTTCCCCGTTCCGACGTTGCCGTCGGTTTTCTGCAGCTGCGTCACGTTCGACCTTCCCTCTTCAGGACCTGGCGTGGATGAGGTGCACCCGGCGAGCGCCAGCGAACAGAGGGCCCCGATCACCAGCCGCCGTGCAACACGGATGCGCATCCACCGAATTATATGCAAGCGCCCGAGGGCCTCCGGGCCCCAGGCCACCGGAAGCCCGAAGCCCGAGGCCTGAAGCCAGTACACTTTCAGCATTCAGGAGGACCACGTGACAACACGCCGCGGCGTCGGCTTCGTCTTCGCACTCATCGGTCTGGCCATCCTCGTGTCGGCGGCCGGGCTCGTGGTGCTCTACGTCTCGGTTTCGGGCGGCGGCGGATTTGCCCGAACCGCGCGCGGGACGTCGTCCTCGTCCGCGCTCGTGCTGCGCCCCGAGGGCGAGCTGCCCGAGCTGAGGCCGGACGATGTGTTCGACCAGTTCGTCGATCGCGGCACCGACAGCCTGCGCGCCTTCCTGAGCGCCCTGCGGCGCGCGAAGACCGATCCGCGCATCACCAGCGTGGTGCTCATGCCCGGGAGCCTCGACAGCCCGTACTGGGCCCGGGTGCAGGAGCTGCGCGACGCCATCGTGGACTTCCGCCAGTCCGGCAAGCCGGTGACCGCGTTTCTGGAATACGGCGGCGACCGCGAGTACTACCTTGCCAGCGCGGCGGACAAGATCTACCTGCTGCCCTCGAGCTCGCTCGATCTCACCGGCATCGCCGCCTACGAGATCTTCCTGCGCGGCGCGTTCGACAAGCTGGGCGCCTATCCGGACTTCATTCACATCGGCGACTACAAGACCGCCACCAACCAGCTCACCGAAAAAGCGATGACGCCGGCGCACCGCGAGATGTCCGAGTCGCTCAACAAGGACATGTTCGCGCAGCTCGTACGGGCCATCGCGGAAGGCCGGAACAAGAGCGAAGCCGAGGTGCGGGCGCTCATCGACGCCGGTCCGTTCCTGCCCAAGGCCGCGCTCGACGCGGGACTCGTGGACGGCATCGCGTATCAGGACGAACTCGACGATCTGGTGCCGGTGCTGCGCCGCGGCGCCGGGCGGGTGAACTGGCTCGAGTCCGACGAGTACGGCGCCAACGGCGACGGCGTGCGACTGCGGCGGCGGCCGCGCATTGCCGTGCTCTACGCGGTAGGCACCATCGTGTCGGGCCGCAGCGGGTTCGATCCCACCGACGGCGGTCTCGTCGGCAGCGACACCCTCATCGAGGACATTCGCCGCATCCGCGACGACGGCTCCATCCGCGGCATCGTGCTGCGCATCGACAGCCCTGGCGGGTCGTCGGTGGCCTCCGACGTCATCCTGCGCGAGCTGCAGCTCACCAAGAAGGACGACCCGGATCGGCCGATCGTGGTGTCGATGTCGGATCTGGCGGCCTCGGGCGGCTACTACATCGCGCTCGCCGGCGACGAGATCGTCGCGCAGCCGGGCACGCTCACCGGGTCGATCGGCATTTACACCGGCAAAATCGTCTACGGCGGCACGCTCGAGAAGGTGGGCGTCAGCGCCGAGGCGGTCACCTCCGGCGCCAACGCCGACATCTACTCGCCGCTGAGCCCGTTCTCGCCGGCGCAGCGCCTGAAGGTCGAGGCGTTCATGCGCGACTTCTACACCGGCTTCCTCGACAAGACGGCGGCGTCGCGCCACAAGACGCGCGAAGAGGTGCACGCGCTCGCGCAGGGCCGCGTGTGGACCGGCGCGCAGGCGAAGGAGAACGGTCTGGTGGACCGGCTGGGCGGGCTCGACGAGGCGATCGCGGCGCTGAAGGAGCGGGCCGAGATCGGCGCCGACGAGGCCGTGGAGGTCGTGGTCTACCCGCGGCGCCGGACCTTCTACGAAGCGCTCTCGGATTCGTTTGGCCGCAGCGGCGCCGGCGTGAACGTGGTGCGCGCCTTGACCGGCGCGCACGGCCCGGGCCGCGCGATTGCGTCGGCCACCGCGCCGGGACGCCTGTTCCGCCGCGGCGAGCCGCTCGCGCTCATGCCGTTTGCGTTCGTGAGGTGAGGAGTCGTAGGGGCCGGCTTTAGCCGGCCCGGGCCGCCTGAAGGCGGCCCCCACGTACAAAAAAGAGGGCGGTCTGAAGACCGCCCTCTACATCAAGCCCTAAGGCCGAAAGCCTAGAGACGGAGCGCGCTCGTGACGCGCGACACGACCTCCGGATTGATTTCCACCTTCATGCGCTCCTTGGCCTTGCTCATGTAGGCGTTGAAGAACTGCGTGCGCCGCTCGTTGAGGAGTTCGGCGCGGAACGCCTCGCCGCCGGCCTTCACCTGCTCCGGCGTGATGACGTCGCGCTGCACGACCTTGATGATCACCGTGCCGTCCGGCGTGGAGATCGGGCCGCTCACGCCGCCGACCGGCAGGCTGAACGCGGCCTTGTCCACCTCGGCATTCGTCCCCACGTCGGGAATCGCCGCGCCGCGGGTGATGAGATCCGTGTCCTTCGCCTCGAGCCCCTGCGCCTTGGCCGCCGCGGTGAAGTTCGCCGACGCACTCAGCCCGGCGGCCACCTCCGTCGCGCGCTGCTTGCTCAGCTCGGCGGCTTTGGCCCGGATGGCGTCCTGACGCACGCGCTCCTTCACTTCCTCGAGCATCGGCACGTACGGATCTTTCTTACCCGCGACGGTGATGAACGCCACGCCGCGCTGCGCGCTGAGGGGCGGGCTCACGGCGTTGTCGGCCAGCGTGAACGCCGAGGCGGCCACCTGCGGCGCCGCGCCGAGCCCCGGCACCGGGTCGCCGCGCTGGAAGAAGCCCGACTCCTGCACCATCAGCCCCTGCTCGCCGGCTGCTTCCGTCAGGTCGCCCGGGTCCTTGATGCGCGACTCCAGCTGACGCGCGCGGTCGCTGATCTGCTGATCGGCGATCTGCTGCGACAGCTGCTCCTGGATCTGCGGGCGCACCTCGTCGAGCGGCCGCGTGGCCCCCGCCTTTTTCTCGACCATCCGGATGATGTGGAATCCGAACTGGGAGCGGACGAGATCGCTCGTCTGGCCCGGCTGCATCGCGAAGGCGGCGGTCTCGAACTCGGGCACCATGCGGCCGCGGCCGAAGAAGCCCACGTCGCCGCCGGTGGCCTTCGAGCCCTCGTCCTCCGATTCCTTCTTCGCGAGCGCGGCGAAGTCGGCGCCGCCCTTCACCTGCGCCAGCAGCGCTTCGGCCCGCTTGCGCACGGCCGCTTCGTCCTTGCCGTCGGTTTTGAGCAGGATGTGGCTGGCGCGCACCTCTTCCGGCGTCTGGTACTGCGCGATGTTGTCGTTGTAGTAGCGCTGGATGTCAGTCGGCGGCACCACGACTTTCGAGCGCGCCTGATCGCGATCGATCAGCAGATACTTGACCGAGCGCTGCTCGCCGACGCGGTATTCCGCCTTGTGCGCGTCGAAGTAGGCCGCCACGTCGGCGTCGCTCAGCGACACCTTGTCGCGGAACCGATCGGCGGTGAAGGCCACGACCTGCAGCTTCACCTTCTCGTTGCGCTTGCGGTACTCGTCCTCGAGCTCTTTGTCGGAGACCGCCATCCAGTCGGTGATCGCGGAGCGCAGGCGATCCACCATGATGCCGCGGCGGAAACGCTCCTCGAACTGCGCCTTCGTCATCGGCGGCCGCTGCAGCCGCAGCAGCTGTTCGTAGCGCGCCTCGCCGATGAACTGTCCGTTCTCCTGCAGTCCGGGGATCGCGAGGATGCGCTGCGCGAGCTCGTCGTCGCTCACGCTGAGGCCCTGCCGCTCGGCCTCGAGCACCGCCACCTGCTCGTCCACCATCTGCGACAGCACCTGCTGGTCGATCCCGAGCTGGCGCAACAGCTGGGCGTTCATCGAGCCGCCGAACTGCTGCTGATAGGCCTGCATCTGCGCAACGTAGAGTTGCTGGAACTCGCCGGCCAGGAGGTCGTGGCCGTCCACCGTGGCGACGGTTTCGCGGGGCAGTGCGCCCACGGCCGTCTCCGTCTGCGTCCAGTCCACGGGGACCAAGTACAGACTCAACCCCACCACAACCGCCGCCAATAGCCACTTCAGGATGTTCCGGCGCCGGCGCATCCGGTCGAGCATCGTCATTTCCGTGTCCCCTCGTCGCGCGCCACCATTGGGCGCAGCAGCGAATCGTACAACAACTGAAGCCCGCGGCCACGTCAGGCCGGCGGAAGCCCGCACGTGTCCAGGAAACTGCCCCCGATCGTGGTATATTTTACGGGTCTCAAAGGACTTAGCGGCGCGGCGTGGGTCGAAGCGCCGCGCCAAACCCGTGCCACCACGACCGCCTCAGCGCGCCGTGAAGCCTCTGGCCTCCAAGGCCACCGCCGCCCCGCGCGTGGTGCGAGGGGCCGCCCGCATGGACCCGTCCGCCCGGTGGAAGCCGCGGCTCAAGACGCTCCGGGCCCGGCTGGCCACGCGCGAAACCCTGCTGCAGGTCACCCGGGACGCCAACGGCTCCACGGAAGCCACCAAAGTGGCCGAGTGGCTCGTCCGCC
The DNA here is from genome assembly GCA_035646375.1 of Vicinamibacterales bacterium. Taxonomy (GTDB): domain Bacteria; phylum Acidobacteriota; class Vicinamibacteria; order Vicinamibacterales; family UBA2999; genus DASYRM01. The sequence continues at coordinate 1,839 of DASRPM010000181.1, read as the reverse complement.
AGGCTAACAGCTGGCTGCCAGCGCCCTGTTGGGCGGTGGTGGCGCGGGACAACAGCGACCGGCTCACCGTGATGGCCGATTCGGGTCTCAACCCCAGCCTCGGGCCCTCGCTGTGGTCCTCGGCCGAATGGGTGATGAGCCATGGCGACGACCTGCTGACAGGCGATGTCTCGAAGGATTTGCGGGCCAGCGGGCGCGGCCGCGGGACCGTCATCGCCCTGCCTCTGCAGTGCCGCGGCCATGTGATTGGTGTCCTGGTGGGCCTCGATCCGCAAGTCTCGGCCGCGCCCCCTGCCATCGGCGGCACGCTGCTTGCGGCTCTCCGGACGGTTCTGGAAGTGCCGGCCATCGCCCTCGACAATGCCCTGGCGCTGCAGCGCGCCGAGGCGCTGTCGGTGACCGACGACCTGACACTGCTGTCGAATTCCCGGTATTTGAACCAGGTACTGCGCCAGGAGACCAAGCGCGCCATGCGAAGCAAGCGGCCCTTGTCGATGCTGTTCCTCGACCTGGACGGCTTCAAATCGGTCAACGACACCCACGGGCACCTCTACGGCAGCAAGGCGCTGGTGGAGGCGGGGGCCGTGATCCGCGATTGCGCCCGTGAAACCGACGTTGTCGCCCGGTTTGGCGGCGACGAATTCGCCCTCATCCTCCCGGACACCGGTCCCGGCGGGGCCAAGGCCGTGGCCTGGCGCATCCGCGAACGCATCCGAGCTCATCAGTTTCTGACGTCGGACGGGCTGTCCGTGCGTCTTACCGCTTCAATTGGCGTTGCCACACTCCCGGACGCGGCCCAAACAGCCGAAGAATTATTGAAAGCTGCCGACATGGCCATGTACAAGGTCAAGGCAGCGGGCAAGGACGGGATTCATGTGGCGCAGGAGTAATTAAGTGCCTCTCGGTTCTCTCTTTTCGCTGTTTTCCAGCGATCTCGCGATCGATCTCGGCACCGCCAACACGTGCGTCTACGCGCGCGGCAAGGGCATCGTGGTGAACGAGCCCTCGATCGTCGCCATCAACAAGATCAACGGCCGCGTCGAGGCCGTGGGGCGCGACGCCAAGGAGATGCTCGGGCGCACGCCCGGCAACATCGTGGCGATCAAGCCGATGAAGGACGGAGTCATCGCCGACTTCGAGGTCACCGAGAAGAAGCTGACCTACTTCATCAAGAAGGCGCACAACCGGTACGTGTGGGTGCGCCCGCGCATCGTGATCGGCGTGCCCTCGGAGATCACGCAGGTCGAGAAGCGCGCGGTGAAGGACAGCGCCTACCGCGCCAAGGCCAGCGAGGTGCATCTCATCGAGGAAGCGATGGCGGCGGCCATCGGCGCCGGCATGCCGATCACCGAGCCCTCGGGCAACATGATCGTGGACATCGGCGGCGGCACCACCGACATCGCCGTCATCTCGCTCGCCGGCATCGTCTACAGCAAGGCGGTGCGCGTGGCGGGCAACGAGATGGATGAAGCGATCATCCAGTACATCAAGAAGGCGTACAACCTCCTGATCGGCGAGCGCACCGCCGAGGCGATCAAGATGGAGATCGGCTCCGCCTATCCGCTCGACGAAAAGATCACCATGGAGATCAAGGGCCGCCATCTGATCGAGGGCGTGCCGAAGACGATCACGGTGTCGGATGCGGAGATTCGCGAAGCGCTCGCCGAGACCGTGAACGTCATCGTGGACGCCGTGCGGGTGGCGCTCGAGCGCACGCCGCCCGAGCTCTCGGCCGACATCGTCGATCGCGGCATCGTGCTCACCGGCGGCGGCGCGCTGCTCAAGAACCTCGACAAACGGCTGCGCGAAGAAACCGGGCTGCCGCTCGCCATGGCCGAG
>DASRPM010000180.1:0-3908 GCA_035646375.1 Vicinamibacterales bacterium | reverse complement strand
GACGGTACCAAGGAGTTCCTCGCACGCAACGGCGAGTTCACGGTCAACGTGGCGCTGGTCGAAGGTACCCGGCCAACGCTTGGCGTCGTGGGCGTGCCGGCTCGCGATCAGCTGTTCGTCGGCGACGTCGCGGGCGGGCTGGCACAACGGCTCGACGCCTCGGGGGCTCGAGACGTGCGCGCACGACGCTACGTCGGCAGCCGGCCAACCGTGGTTGCCAGCCGGCGGCACGGCGGCGAGAAGCTCGAGGGCGCCCTGCTCGCGATGGCCAAGGACGAGGGCACGCCGGAACTTCGCAACGTCGGCAGCGCGTTGAAACTGTGCCTGCTCGCGGAAGGTGAAGCCGATATCTACCCCCGTCTGGCCCCCACGTCCGAATGGGACACCGCCGCGGCACAGGCAGTGCTCGAAGCGGCTGGCGGGGCGGTGCTGCAGTTGAACGGCGAACCAGTCGCCTACAACAAAGCCGAGGTCCTCAATCCGGAGTTCGTCGCCGTGGCCGACCGGACGGTCGATTGGCTGCGTTTCTTCAGATAGGCCCCAGGCTAGAGGAGCGGCACCCCGTAGCGGAGCCGGTAATACGCCACGGCGGCCCACTCGTAGCACACATACGCCCGGTCGTACCCGGAGGCCCACCAGCGGGGCGGCCGCGCCGGCGACGTGCTGCTGGCCGGCGCCACGCCAACCTGCACTCCGGCGCTCGCGAGCGCACGCCGGAAGGTCGCCAGCGCTCGGCGCGTGTGATACGGCGAGGTCACGACGAGAACGGAGCGGAGGCGTCGCTCCGAGACAAAGCCGCGCGTCGCGACGGCCTCACCGTACGTCCCGCCCAGCGTCAACGGCACGATCTGGATCCGGTCCGCCTCGACGCCGGCGCGCATCAACCGCTCGGCGCGGTGCGCGCAGTCGTTGCAGTTGAATTGGGTCACGGACGACGGAAGGGTCAGCACGACCAGCGCCCGAGGGTAGCGGCGCGCCAGCGCCACCGCGGCCGGGAGCCGCTCCCATTCGTGACTGGCGAGCGACACGATCACGTCCGGCGACGATATCGGCGCGTCCACCACGAGAGCTGCCCCGGCATAGGGCGTGAGAGCGGCGAGAACCACGACGAGCCCGGCCGCGGCGGCAAGAGCCCCGCGAACGAGCACGCGGCGGGTGCTCACTGCGCGGCGTCAGGCACTGCCGTGAAGCGGTCGATGGCCTCGAACAGAAGCTTCGCCGCCGGCAGATTGAGAGGCGCAACGCCTTCCGGCGTCGTTTTATCGAGCACGAAAAACAGCGTCATCGGCTTGCGGCCACTGAACAGCAGTTCGCCGGCCGCGCGCAGCTGAAAGCGGATTGGGTCGGAGATGAAGCGGCTGTCGTAGTGCAGCACGTACATCGCCACCGCGCCACCCGGGCGGTTCGTGAGAACGCGCACCGGAACGTCGGGACGGCCTTCCGCGCTTTCCATCCTCGACTTGTCGAACTTGGCCGCCTGGTAAGAGACGGCGAGTTCCGGATGGTGGTAGAGCGCCTTCAGATCGTAGGACCGCACGACCGTCAGGACGACCTCGTCTCCCGTCGACGTGTACTGGCGCTCGAACCAATCGTGGCTGTCGAAACGGCGCTCGCCCCAGTCCGCGGACCGGCGCGTCGGCGCCGAGCTATAGGACATCAGGCTGGTTGGAATCGTCGCCGTCGAGCGCCCATCGTTCGTCACCAGGCCGGCATAGCTGTGAATGATCGTGGGCACCAGTGCCAGGAGCAGCACGACACAGACGGCGGGAGCGTAGCGTGACGACCACATGAGCGCTCTCCTCGATCAGGGCGTGGCGCCCGCAGGGGGCGCGGTACGAGACGGCAGCCCACGCTGTTCGCCCCCGAGCCAGAAAATGATCGGCAGCGCGAGCACGAACGTCATGATCCCCGACAGCGGGTGCACGAAGGTGTTGAGGATATCGCCGCCGCGCCACACGACCAGCATGACGAGCAGAATGACGCGCAGGAGGTTCGCGGCGATCGCGATGGGGGCGGCGCCGAGGAGCACCAGCACGCGGCGGGTGGGCGACTTCGACTGGTACGCCGTGAGCATCGCGACGGCGATGGCGGCGTACAACGTCGAAAAGCCGCTGCACGCGTCGGCGACCTCGAGCGCGCCCTGCGCGGTGTGGAGCGTCGTACCTTCCACGAACACCGGCACGCCGAGCATCGGCACCACGGCGGCGGTTCCCGCCGTCGCGATGTGCCGCAGCACGAGATGAAGGCTCTCGGTGAACGACAACGGAATCGGCAGCGCGAGCGCCAGGAACAACAGCGGCACGAGAATCGCCCTGGTGCGCACCGTGCCGAGCATCAGCAGCGACAAGCCCGGCAAGGCCAGCACCAGCGCCCCGGCGCTCAACAGTTCGGTGTGCATACCCGCGTCGAGCGCGTGCAGGGCCAGCGCGGGCAGAAGAATGACAAAACCCCACGGATTCGAGCTTCGTGGCAGATGGCGCAGCGCGAGCAGCTCTTCGCGGACGAAGTACGCCACCACCGGCACGAAGAGCAGCCCGTGCGCGTTCTGCCACACGCTCATCGTCCAGCGTTCCCACAACCAGATGAGGGTTGGCGCGAACACGGCCAGCAAACCTGCGAGCACGAGCCACAGGAAGAGGCGCGACGGCGGCCGCTCGCCAGCTGGGGCCGATGCGTCGGCGACGGCGGGGGCCGCGGGTCGGGTCGCGGTGGTCGTGCTCACGGAGTCAAAGCCCTCATCTCGCGCTGCGCCTCGGGGAACGACGGCTGCAACTTGAGCGCGGTCTGCAGCGATTCGCGAGCCTTGTCACGGTCGCCGGCTCCGGCGAGCGCCTTGCCGAGATGGTAATGGAACACGGCATTGGTGGGCTCCTTGCTCACGGCCTTCTCGAATGGGGCGACCGCGAGGGCCGGCAGCTGCTTCTGCTGATACACCCAGCCCAATGTGTCCCAGGCCGCGGCGTACTCGGGAGCCTGCTCCGTGGTCCGCTCGGCGAGCTCGAGCGCCACGTCGAGGTTCTGCTTCTCGTCGGCGTAGATCCAGGCCAGATTGTTGGCGGCGACGGGGACGCGCGGTTCGACGGCGAGAAGCTCCGTGTAACGCCGTTTCGCCTCCTTGAGATCGCCCTTCATGTGTACGAGCATCGCGGCCATCGTCCGCGCCCCGATATCAGCGCCATTGCGCGCGACGAGCGCGTCGAACTCCCCGCGGGCTCCGTCGATGCGCTGGGTGGTGCGATAGACATCGGCCAGAAGGATGTACGGCTCCGGCGAGCGGGGCGCCACGTCCAGCGCCTCCTTCAGCACTTGCTCGGCCTTCCCGAGGTCTTTGTCAGCCAGGTACACGCGCGCCGCGAGCAAGAGCAGTTCGGCACGCTTGGGTTCGACGGCAAGGCGCTTCTCGATTCGTTCGCGTGCTGGGGCGAGGCGCTTCTGCTGCACGTCCACGATCGTCAAGCCCGTGATGGCGGCGATCGAGCTCGGTTCGGCGTCGAACGACCGCTGAAACGCCGCGTGAGCCCCGGCAGGGTTCCCCTTCAGCAGTTCGAGCGTCCCCCTGGCGGCGTTCACCGCCGGTGCATTGGGGAACGCCGCGAGGAGGCGGTTCAGCTCTGTTTCGGCACGCCCCAGCTCTCGTTGAGCGATGAGCGCCCGCACGAGGAGCAAACGACTCTCGGGGGAGCGGGGACTGTTCGCAACCGCCTCCTGCGCGATCCCCACCGCGTTGTCGGCGTTACCGGTCTGAAGACTCAGCTGCGCCAGCTGCACCTGCGCCGCCGCGGCTCTGGGATTCAGGCGCAGCAGATCGTTGAACGACTTGACCGCTGCGTCGCGCCGCCCGTTGACGGCCTGCAGTGTTCCGCGGAGGTAGATCGCGCCCGTATCGTTGGGGGCCGCATTGACCGCCG
>DASRPM010000179.1:0-5714 GCA_035646375.1 Vicinamibacterales bacterium | reverse complement strand
CGGCTTGTACAGCCGTTCATCGTCGGAATGCGAGTGCGAGTAGGGCCGCGTGACCGTGGCGTGGACGAGGGCTGGACCCTTGCCGGCCCGGATGTGCCCGATCGCCTCTTCGAGCGCGCGATACGACGCGATGTAATCGGTGCCGTCGCATTGGTGAACGAGCAGGCCGGGAAAGCTGCTCACGAGGCGCGAGATGTCGCCGCCGGGCGTCTGCGCTTCCACTGGCACCGAGATGGCGTAGCCGTTGTCCTCGACCAGGAACAGCACCGGCGCCTTGGCGTTGCACGCGGTGTTGAGCGACTCCCAGAACTCGCCTTCGCTCGTGCCGCCCTCGCCAATCGACACGTAGGTCACCTGGTCCGCGTGATAGCGGGTCTCGCGCGATTCGATGTCGGCGACGCGGCTGTAGATGAGACCGGCCTCGGCGCAGCCGACGCCGTGCAGGCAGTGCGTGCCGACACAGCTGCTCTGCGACGGGATGTTCAGCGGGCGGCTGCTCCAGTGCGACGGCATCTGACGTCCGCCGTTGGCGGGGTCGTCGGCGGCGCCGGCGGCAGCCAGGAACATGTCGCGCGGCGTGACGCCGAGCGCGAGGCACAGGGCCCGGTCGCGATAGTAGGGGAAGAACCAGTCGTAGCCCGGACGCAGCTGCAGGCCGGCCGCCACGAGCACCGCTTCGTGCCCGGCGCCGCTGATCTGGAAGAAGATCTTGCCGCCGTTCCTGAGCTGGACCTCCTTGTCGTCGATCTTCCGCGACAGGAGCATCGTGCGATACGCCGCGAGCAGGTCGTCGGAGGAGAAGCCGGCGTCCCCGGTGGTAGGCGACTTCGCTCCAGAGGCGCGGGACGCCGCGCCGTTGGCGAGGGTCGAAGCCTTCATGGCTTGACGAATTATGGCACTATCGGCCGACACCTCCAATGCCTGCCCGACTGCACCGCTGGGATGAAATCGCCCTTGCAAAGATCACCGAATTGATGTCCCAGAAGATCATCGCCGGGGCCCACCAGATGCTCGCGCAGACCTATCTGAAGCAGGGGGCGCTGGTTCCGATGCACGCCCATCCAAGCGAACAGATGACATATGTCCTGCAGGGCGCGTTGAAGTTCCGCGTCGAGGACGAGGAAATCATCGTGCGCGAGGGCGAGGTGCTCCACATCCCGGCGAACCTGCGCCATCAGGCGGAGGCGCTCGACGACACGTTTCAGCTCGACGTCTACAGCCCGCCGCGGGAGGACTGGCTGCGGGACGACGATCAGATGTAGGGGCCGCCTTCAGGCGGCCCGTCAGTAGAACGCCAGCGTCTCGATCCCGGTTCCTGCGGTGAAGCTGGATTTCACCGTGCCCGACGCCACGTCCACCACCGAAATCGTCCCGTCGCCGTGGTTCGATACCAGCGCGGTCTTGCCGTCCTTGGTGAAGGCCACGCCAAAGGGATCCCGCCCCACCGGCACCACGAGCTGCTTGCCGCGCAGGTTTGCGGCGTCGAACACGTTCAGCACGTTGGCGCCGAGCGTGGTCGTCAGCAGGCGGCTGCCGTCGGGTGAGTACTGCAGGCGGAACGGCCCGCCGCCCTTCACACCATCGAGCTTCAGGACGTCGATCACCTTGTCGGTGGCCGTGTCGATCACCCGGATGTTCGGCTCGGCATAGTCGGCCGCCACCACGCGCGAGCCGTCGGGCGACATGCCGATGCCCTGCGTGCCGTTCGGCATCTCGATCCGGCCCACCATCTTGCGCGCCTTCAGATCGACGACGCTCACGAACAGCCGGTCCTGCTTGTTGGCCGTGTAGGCTTTGCTGCCGTCGGGCAGCACCGCGAGCCAGTGCCCGTGGCCCTCGATGTCGATCGAGGCCTGCACCTTCCGCGCCTTCGGGTCGATGACGAGCAACTTTCGGCTCAGGTCGCACACGGCGTACAGCGTGCCGTTCTCGTCCACCTTCAGGCCGTGCGGCGCGATGGCCGGCGACACGTCGATGGTGCCGGTCATCTTCCGCGTGGTGAGATCGACGATGGCGATGATGTGGCCGGGGTTCGGGTTCGCGCCGTAGACGCCGTCGCCGTAAATCGGGATGTAGGCGAACTTGTGGTCGGGTGAGATGGCGAGCTCGTGGGGTATCCCGCCGATGCCCACGGTGCCGGTCTCTTTCAGCGTCGCGGGATCGAAGAAGCGCACCAGATTGCCGCGCTTGTCGATCATCACGAGGCCCGTCGAGCCGGTGATGTTGTTCGGGTCGGTCCTGGCGGCCGCGAGCGTCAGCGCGGTGGCGGCGGCCAGCAGGCTGCCGAGGATGAGGCGGAAGGTGTGCTTGCCCATGGTGGCCGGATCATAGCCGTGCCTGACGGAGAATTCATCAAAGGCATCGCGCTGCGGCGCTCGTCGCGGGCATCGCGGCCATGGCGGTGGTGCAGGCGCAGGCCCCGGCGGCTCAGAAGCCGGGGCGCCCGCCGCGGCGCGGTATCGCGTGCACGGCAACCTGAATCAGGTCATGCGCGGCATCCTGTTTCCGAACTCCAACGTCGTCTTTGCCGCGCAGAACGAGGAGTTCGCGAAGATCCCGCAGGCCAAGGATCCGTCGACTGCGACCGACCCGATCACGAGCGTCTACGGCGGCTGGACGGCGGTGGAGAACAGCGGCATAGCTGGTAGCTCGTAGCCAGTAGCTTGTAGCCCGTTCGCCCGGCCCACCGGCTACGAGCTACCAGCTACCGGCTACCAGCTAGAGCTCAGTGGTACCGCGGCCGATCGTCGCGCCCGCCGGGATGCACGTCGAACCGGCGCCGCGCGCGGTTGATGCGCCAGCGGTTGAACTGGTACTGGATCTCGGCGGTCAGGCGCATTCGCCGGCCTCGCAGGTAGATCCAACCCGCCAGCAGGCCGCCCAGGTGTGTGACGTGCGCGACGCCGTCGCCGGCGCTCCCCATGGCCGACAGGAGCGAGATCGCGCCGATGATCATCACGAAGTACTTCGCTGGAATCGGGAACAGGAAGTAGAACAGGATCCGGCGGTCTGGAAAGTACAGCGCATAGGCGAGCAGCACGCCGTAGATCGCGCCTGACGCGCCGATCGTCAACGACTGGTACAGCTGCAGGCCGATGTCGCCGGGCAGGAACGACAGCACGATCGTCGTGGCCGCCGCGCCGACGCCGCACACCAGGTAATAGCGCGTGAAGAACGCCGTGCCCCACATCCGTTCCAGCTCGACGCCGAACATCCACAGCGAGAGCATGTTGAAGAGGATGTGGGAAATGCCGCCGTGCAGGAACATGTACGTGAGCGGCGTCCACACGTGGAGCTGGGTGAGCACCGCCGACGGCTGCAGTCCGAGCTCCAACACCAGCTCCTGCACGATCTGCTGCAGCAGGAACGCGCCGACGTTGAGCGCGATCAGGATCTTGATCGCCGGCGTCAGCGCGCCGGGCCCGATCGCGAAGTTTGAGCCGCCGGAGTACGAGCGCGATCCCATCGGTTCCAGTCTCGTTCAACCCCGGAGCGGGCGCAAGCGGCAGTGTTCGATGGCCCGCTCTCCGGGCGGGCGTCAGCGGCGCCGCAGACGCCGCGAAACGAGCGAGACGGCCTCGGAGAACTGCGGCACGCGGAGCAGGTGGGCGGAAACCGCCAGCACGGCCAGCGCGACGCCGATCGTCGTGCCGACGCGCATCAGCTGGGCCGCGAGACCGTGGCCGGGAAGCCGGGCCGAGAGGAACGCGTCGGTGCCAGCCGCGGCCGCCCCCATGAGCGCCGCCGCCACGGCAATCCGCGCCAACGCGCCCGCCATCGCGCCGCCGTCGATGCCGCCGAGGCGCCGGCGCAGCATCACGAGCAGCAGCCCGGCGTTCAGCAGCGCCGCGATCGACGTGCCAAGGGCCAGTCCCCGGTAGCCCATCACGTCCACGAGAGCGAAGTTGAGCGCCGCGTTGGCCAGCACGGTCACGAAGCTGATGGTGACCGGCGTGCGGCTTTCGCCAAACGCGTAGAAGGCGGGCGAGGCGATGCGGACCACCGAGTAGCCGAGCAGGCCGAGCGCGTAGAACTGCAACGCCCCCGCTGCCGCGATCGTATCCGACGGCAGGAACGCGCCGCGCTCGTACATCAGGCGCACGATCGGTTCCGCGAGCACCACGAGTCCGACGGTTGCGGGTACGTTCAGCAGCAGCATCAGCACCATGCCGTCGGCGATCGTCTTGCGGACGCTGGCGGTGTCGCCGTGCGCGAGCATGCGCGAGATGGCCGGCGTGGTGGCCGTGGCGATGGAGACGCCGAAGAGACCGATGGGCAAGTACATCAGGCGGAAGGCCACGTCGAGCCACGAGACCGCGCCGGTGCCTTCGCGGGTGGCCAGCAGCGTGTTGACGAACACGTTGACCTGCGTCGCGGCCAGCCCGATCGTGCTCGGCCCCATCAGCAGCAGCACGCGCCGCAGCCCCTCGTCGCGCCAGTCGAGCGCCGGCCTGTAGCGGAACCCTTCGCGCCGCAGCAGCGGCCACTGCACCAGCCACTGCGCCAGGCCGCCGACGATCGTGCCGATGGCCACGGCGGCAATGGCCGGCAGCCCCATTCGCGGCATCAGCGACACGAGGCCCACGGTGCACACGATCGAGCCGACGTTGAACATGGCCGGCGACACCGCCGGAACGAAGAAGTGGTGCAGCGCGTTGAGCATGCCCATGAACGCCGCGGCGAGCGCCACGAACGTGAGGAAGGGCAGCATGATCCGCGTGAGCAGGACGGTGAGCTCGAGCTTGCCCGGCACTTCGCGGTAGTCGCCGGCGAAGAGCCGCACCAGCGGCTCGGCAAAAACCATCCCGAGCACGACGAAGACGCCGGTGATGAGGAGCAGCGCGCTGACGACGTAAGCGCCCAGCCGGAACGCCGACGGCTTGCCGCCCGTGGCGAGCGCGCGCGCGAACGTCGGCACGAACGCCGCGCTCATCGCGCCCTCGGCAAACAGATCGCGCAGCAGGTTGGGGACGCGATAGGCGACCTTGTAGGCGTCCATCGCATCGCCGGCGCCGAAGAGGTAGGCGAGCACCTGCTCGCGGACGACGCCGAGGATCCGGCTCGTCATGGTGGCCGCGCCGGCCGACGCGGCCGACCGTGCGACGCTGGCGGGGGGCGCAGGGTCAGGCGCCAAGCGCTCGGCGCACCGCCTCGTTGACGGCGCGCCCGTCCGCGGATTTGCCCGCGAGCTTCGGCATCACGGCTTTCATCACCTTGCCCATGTCCTTGATCGAGGCGGCGCCGGTCTCGGCGATGGCGGCCGCCACGGCCGCCGCCACCTCCTCGGCGGACGCGGCCGGCGGCAGGTACTCCTCGAGCACGCCGAGCTCGCTCGTCTCCTTGTCCACCAGGTCGGTGCGCCCGGCCTTCGAGAACTGCTCGATCGAGTCGCGCCGCTGCTTGACGAGCGCCGCCACCACCTGCAGCACCTCGGCGTAGTCGAGATCGCGGTGCTTTTCGACGCCCTTGTTCATGATGGCGGCCTTCAGCATGCGGAGCGCCGAGAGGCGCGCGGGGTTCTTGGCCTTCATCGCGGCGGTGATCTCGCCGTTGACCTTATCGTTGAGCGTCATAGTTCGTCAGCGATCCTGATCCGAATCCCCGTAGGTGATGTGCCAGTTCTCGGTCTGATCGTAGAAGCCGCTTGGCACCTGCACCGCGTTGAGCTTCACCGCCACTTCCACGTTCGACTTCACCCCGAAGTAGCCGTTGCG
>DASRPM010000178.1:0-7651 GCA_035646375.1 Vicinamibacterales bacterium | reverse complement strand
CCCGCGAAGGTGATGTAGGCCACCGGACGGCCCTTGCGGCGCAGCGCGTCGGCCATCATCTCCGACTGGTTCGGCGGCACCACCTTGTCCTCGAGCCCCTGCAGCAGGATGAGCGGGCACACGAGCCGATCCACGTGGTGAATCGGCGAGCGCGCTTCGTACAGCGCCTTCATCGCCGGATACGGGCCCACGAGGATGTCGAGGCAGCGCGCCTCGAACTTGTGCGAGTCCTGCATCAGCGCCTCGAGGTCGCTCACGCCGAAGTAGCTGGCGCCCGCCTTGAACACCTCGGGATAGCCGGTGAGCGACGCCAGCGTGGTGAACCCGCCCGCACTGCCACCACGGATGATCAGGCGCGCCGGATCGGCCTTCCCCTCACGCACCAGGAACTCGGTGGCGCGGATGCAATCGACGACGTCGACGACGCCCCACTGCCCGTTGAGACGGCGCCGGTACTCGCGGCCGAAGCCGGTGCTGCCGCCGTAGTTCACGTCGGCGACGGCAAAGCCGCGGCTGGTCCAGAACTGGATGCCGTAATCGAGCGTCGAGTCGGCGGCGGCGATCGGGCCGCCGTGGCTGATCACCACGAGCGGCGGCCGCTCGCCCGGCATCGGCGCGCAGTCGCGATTGCGGGGAGGGTAGTAGAAGAGGTGCGCGCGCTGCCCGTTCGCGGCCGGAAACCACACCGGTTCGGGGACCGACAGATAGCTTTCGTCCACGAGCGTGCCGGGCACGGTGCGCAGTGTCCGTGCGGCGCCAGACTCCACGTCGAGCGCCACGATCGCGTCGAACCCGGTCGCGGAGCCGGCAACGAACACCACCTCGCGTCCGTTCGGCGCCAGGTATGGGCCCGGCTCGACGCCCGGCGCCTGGTCGCGAAAGACACCCGTGTCGAGATCCGCGCAGCCCAGGAACCAGCGCCCTTCCCGCGTATAGGAGATGACGAGGCGCGTCGGGCTCGTGAACGCCCAGGTGCTGGTGCCGAGAATCCACTGCGGGCGGCCCACTTCCGCGTCGGCGGGCGGGGCGGGCTGCACCGGGCCTGCCAGGGAATGGAGCCGCCACCGGTCGTCGCGGTCGCTCACGAAGAGCAGCTCGCCCCCCGGCGACCAGCCGGGCTGATAGATCGACTCATCGTCACCGCCGGCGACGCGACCCGCATTGGTGAGCGACCCATCGGCCGCGACGTCGGCGAGCCACAGCTCGCTGCCGTCCCAGGGCATGTTGGGGTGCCGCCAGCAGATCCACGCCAGCCGCGCGCCGTCCGGACTGAGGCGCGGCGTGGAATAGAAGTCGAAGCCTTCGGCCAGCACACGGCCGGCGCCGCTGCTGCCGTCGATGGCGACGCTCACGAGCGCGTTGACGCACTCGCGCCCTTCGACGGTGTGATCCTCGCGCACGCAGATCAGGCGGCCGCGGGCGGCGTCCACCACCGCGTCGGCAAAGTGCCACCGCCCCTCGGGCGTGATCGGCACCGGCGTGCCCTCGTGTCCCGGCGACGGATGATCGATGCGGTAGACGCGTTGATCGGCGAAGTTCGAGAAGAAGAGGGTGCCGCGATGGACGACGTACGAGGCGCCGCCGTACTCGTGCACGCGCGAGCGCACGTTGAAGCCAGGCGGCGTCAGCTCCTGAACCACGCCATCGGCGCCCTGCCGCACGACGACGCTGCGCCCCGCCTCGGCGGGACGCCCCTCGAGCCAGTAGGTGTCGCTGCCGTCCACGATCGGTGCGGACAGGCGCAGCCCTTGCGACGCCGCAACTTTCGCGGTGATTGGCGACGGCCACGTACCGAAGGGGCGTTCTGTCATGCCTTCACGCGCACGTGATAGTAGCCGCCGCTCTTCTCGACTTCCAGCGGCGCGCCGTACACCGCGCCGAGCCGCTCGGGCGTCAGCGCCTCGTCGGGCGGTCCATCGAACGCGATGCGGCCGTTGGCCAGGAGCACGACGCGCCGGGTCTCGGGAATCACTTCCTCGATGTGGTGGGTGACGATCAGGATCGTCGTGCCCTCGCGCGCCAGACGGCCGACGCTCTCCATGAAGTGCTGCCGCGCCACGAAGTCGAGGCCGGTGGTCGGCTCGTCGAGCAGCAGCACCTCGGGCCTCGTGACGAGGGCGCGCGCAATCAACATGCGCCGCCGCTCGCCCGCCGACATCTGATTCAGCGGCTTGGCCGCCAGGTGCAGCGCGTCTACGCGCGCGAGCGCGTCGCGTCCCAGCTGGCGCATCTCGGGCGTGACGTCATGATGGAAGAAGACGCCGTGGCTCCCCAGCAGCCCGGACGTCGCCACATCCAGGCCCGGCACCCGGCCGCCGGACATCTCGAGCCCGAACCGCTGGTCGAGATCGCCGGTGACCACGGCAAAGCGCGCGCGCAACTCGCTCAGGTCCCAGGTCTGGCGTCCGAGCAGCCGCAGCGGAGGCGGACCGTCCTCGTCGGACGCGCGCGGCCGATCGTCGAGCGTCAGCACGCGCATCAGCGACGTCTTGCCGGCGCCGTTCGGCCCCAGGATGGCGGTGTGCTCGCCGGATTCGATGCGCAACGACAGGTCGTGCAGCACGCGGACCCCGCCGCGCAGAACGGTGGCGCGCGTCAGCTCGAGAACGGGAGGCATACGGGGCGAGGCTACAGGGCCAGGGTGTAGACGACCGAATCGCGGATGGCGTCCGGCGGCAGGTTGGGAAAAGCGCCGGGGCGGCCTGGCCGCGGCCCCTCGCGCACGAAGCCCGCCTTTTCGAGCACGCGGCCCGACGCGTGGTGGTCCACGTGCACGCCCGCCTCCAACCGGCGCACACCCGCGGCGCGCGCCGCTTCCACGCTGGCGAGCAGCGCTTCGGTGGCGTAGCCGCGCCCCCAGGCGTCTCGAGCGAGGATGTAGCCGATCTGTGCCCTCACCGCATCGTCGTTCACAATGCCGGCGCCCCCGAGGAGGGTGACGCCGTCGCGTGCGAAGACGAGGTAAGGGCCCGCCAGCGGCCAACGCGCCCACGCATCGTCGCTCAACCGGAGAAACGCATGGGTGTCGTCGAGCGACGTGTGTGTCGGCCACGCCATGTAGCGGGTGACTTCCGGATCCGAGGCGTAGCGCGAAAAGATGGCGGGTTCATCCGAGACGCGGGGACGCCGGAGCACGAGCCGCTCGGTCTCGAGAATCTCCACTACGTTTCGATAAAGGTGGTCACGCGCCGCCGCGTGCGCTCCCGCAGTGAGTTCTCGCGCATCTCGTCGGCCACCGCTTCGAGATTCGGTATGCCGTGGAGCATGAGCGACGACGCGTTGTCGTCGGCCGACCGCAGATGCAGCAGGCAATAGCCCACGATGCGCATGCCGAGCGGTTTGTGGACGTCGAAATGCTCGATGGTGAAGAGCTCGAGGTTGTCCTTGACGGTGGACAGCAGCCCGCGCTCCACCTGCACCCGCTGCGTGGTGATGCGATAGGTGATCGAGCGGCTCTTGATCCAGAGGACAAGGTAGGCGATTCCGATGGTGACGACCACCAGGATCCACTGCCATGCCGAGTAGACGACGGCGGGATGGCCCGCCCACACCTCGTGCTCGACCTCCGCGTGCCGGGCCGATTCGAACGCGGCGAGGTCGGTGTTGCAGAAACGGCACTTGAGCGCGGCGGCCTTGATGGTCTCGCCGCACACCGGGCACGGCCTGCTGTCGCTGGCGATGTCGCTGTCGCTCACGTCTCTCCTCGCTGAGTCGGAAGGGCGAATGCTAACACGTAGAATATCCCCACCTGCTTCTGGAGGGTCCTTCATGACTGGTGTCGATCGCTACGTCAAAACGGTACTTACGATCATCGCTCTCGAGCTGTTCTGGATCGGGGTGAAGGACACCGCCACGCCGGTCACCGCGCAGGCGGCGCTGACCCCGGTGGTCATTCGCGGCATTCAGCTGCCTCCACGGAGCGAAGAGTATCTGCCGGTGGGCGTGGTCGGACAGCCGCTGCGCGTGGACTTCACACGCGCGGTCAAGATCGAAGCGGACCGTCCCATCAAGATCGAAGCCGACCGGCCCCTCAAGGTCGAGAACGTCGGCTATACGCCGGCCAAGAACCCCGGCGAGTGAGCGTCCGTCAGCTGCTCACGTGGCTCGGCGTCGACCAGACGCAGGACGCGCGGGAGGCCACGCCGCTCCGCGAGCTGGTCGAGACGCTCGACCGTCTCGAGCCGCCGCGGGCGCGCCACCTGGCGCGCTTCGCCTATCTGCTGGGGCGCGTGGCGCACGCCGATCGTCACGTGAGCCCGGAAGAGACTCGCGCCATGGAGGCGTTGGTCGTGAGCGAGGGCCGTCTGTCGCCGGATCAGGCGACAGTGGTCGTCGGACTCGCCAAGACGAGCAACCTGCTCTTCGGCGGCACGGCCGACTATCAGGTGGCGCTCGAGTTCGGCGAGGGCGCGACCTACGAGGAGAAGATGTCGCTCGGGCGCTGCCTGTTCGCGGTGGCCTCGAGCGACCATCAGATCTCGATGGCGGAGGAAGCCGAGATCCACCGGGTCCTCAACCAGCTGCGGATCCTGCCCGAGGATCTGACGAAGCTGCGCGTCGAGCACGGCCGCTACCTGCCAGGACGACGCTAGGAACAGGCTTTGGCGGCGGACTTCGGCCGCAACCACACGCGGCCGGGCTTGACCTCGTACACGAGTAACGGGCCGTTGCCGATCGCGCGCCGCATCACCCAGATCTGCTCCGCCGCCGTGCCAAGCACGCCCTGCGGCACGAGCGCTGCGGTGGGGTCGGGAATCGGTGCGGGATTGGGAATGACTTCGTTGTCGGCGCCTGGATCCTCCCCCAGCTCGATCCACTGCAGCTCGCTCTTCGAGCCGAGCGAGCGCGGCAGACCGCCGTCGCCGCGCAGCCAGCCAGAGACAGACACGCGCAGCAGCCCTTCGGCGTCCGGGATCGTCTTCGACGCCTCGTAGTAGTACATGCGCGCCGCGCCGTTGCCGGCCGCGTAGAGAAAGTCGATCGACAGGCGGGCCTTGGCAAGGCTGGCCGGAGAGACGCGCTGCTCCTTCTCGCGCTGCGCGAACACGGCGGCGACGTCGGCCTCCACGAGCGCCTTGTCGTTGAGTGCCATCAGACGCCGGACCGGATGGACCACATGGCCCTGTACGCCGCCGGCACAGACGAACCACGCCGCCGGCGCCGCCGAGGGCGCGGCCGGACGCGACTGCGCCGCCGTGCCGGCCGCCGTGACGAGCAGGACGGCCAGCGTCGCACTCGCTGCGATTCGACCGTCAGCGCGGCTGCCGGACTTCAACTTCCACGAACTCCACGCTGGCCGTGCCGGTGTTGCGCATCTCGTGCGCGACGCCGGCGTCGAAGAAGGCCCAGTCGCCCACCTGGTTGTGCGCCCGCAGCCGCCCGCCTTGCGTCACCGCGGTGCCGTCGCTCGTCTGCGCCAGGAACGTGGGCGTCTTGTGGGTGTGCGTGCCGGCCTGCCCCGGCGGCAGCGAGAACCGGTACACCCGGAACCAGCTGTTGGTCAGCTCCGGCATGCCTTCGAACCCGGCGTCCTTCGGCGTCGTCGCGTCGTTCCCCTTGGTCTGGTTGACGACCACGAGCGCATGCACGATGCCGGTGCCGGTGTTGGCGATGCGATGGGTCGCAGGCGTCTGCGCGTAGCTGGTGGTGCTGGTCACGCGAACGGCGGGGGCCGCTGGCGCCGGGGCCGGCGCCGGGGGCGCGGCGCCGCCGGCACGGGCACCGCCGCGCGCGCCGCCCTGCGACCACTCCTTGCCAAGCTCCTGCGTCCGCAGCGTGCTCCCACTCAGGTTGATGTACGCGACGGGATCTTCGTGCGAGTGGAAGAGCGACGTGTCGCCCGGCAGCACGATCAATTCGAGAATGCGGGTCGTGCCCGACTTGAAGATCTGGCGGTGGCGCGGCTCCTCATACACGGGCACGACGCGATCCTGGCCCGCTGGATCCGGCAGACGCGGCGCCTCCTGGGCGCGCAGCGCGCCCACCGAGACGCCTACCGACACGGCCACCGCCACCAGCGCCCCGGCGAGCACAATCCGGCGCATCACTTCTTCTCGTCGGCGCGGGACCCGGACAAGGTGTTGCGCATCGAGTAGTTGCCTTCGTGGCACGCGTACTCGTAGAAGCCGTAGTCGCTCTCGCGCTTGAGCGGGAACGACACCTTCCACGGCTGCGACCACGTCTTCGGATCGTCGATCGTCACCTCGTACTGCAGCGCGTCCTTGCTCACCGGCGTGAAGCGCTCGGTGATGACCAGGGCCTCGCTGTTGATCAGCATGCTGCCGTTGCCCTGCATGCCGGTCTTGCCGTTCAGATTGGTCGTGCGCACCACCAGCGTGTTGCCTTCGAAGTGGCCGCGCGAGTAGCCCATGTAGCTCTTGAACGAGGAGGGCGGCATCGGGCGGCTGTCGAGCGGGATGATACGCGTCTCGTGGATCATCTCGTTGCGGAACGCCACCAGCCCGGGCGCCTGGATGATCTCGTTGCCGTTGTTGTAGACCACCGGCATCATCGAGCCCACCGGCCCGCGCGAGATGCAGCGGTCGTAGGCGCTCAGTTCGGACGCGTTGTTCCAGCCGGTCTGCTTGGTGTAGGTGCCGCCGCTGCCCTTCTGCCGGGCCAGTCCTTCGGGCGTCATCGCCGGCATCCGCCCGTTGGCGGGCTCGACGATGAGCGACGACTGCCGCGACGGCTCTCCGCGTTCGAGCCAGTGCGGCGGCGGCGAGGTGACGCCGCCCACGTCGCCGAGCGCGACGACCTCGGCGGGCGGTCTTTCGAGATCGAACTCGAGCACGTCGAGTTCCGCCTGCTTCGACGCCTGGTCCTGACGCGTCTTGAACTCGGCGTCGGTCAGAAACAGCCGGGTGCCGAACTGCTGCGGGCGCTCGAACGGCACGCCGACCATGTCCGTGCTCGGCCAGACGCCCTGGAGATCGGGGTCACCCCACGGTGTCTTGGGCGGCTGGTAGGTGGACGAAGCGGGTGCCTGGGCCGACAGTACCGAAGCCGCGGCGGCGCAGGCGGCCGCGACGAACAGGATCCTGATGGTGCGGGTCATCCGGGAATTGTACGTCCCTACCCGCCCTACCCGCCCTAGTCGGGGGTGGCCCGCTCGAGCCGATCCACCACCAGACCTTCCGTCGTCACGCGACGACGCTCGAGTTTCAGCCCCAGTTGCTCCTGAAGGCGGTGTAGATCGACGGGCGATCGTCACCGGGCGCGACCTCGTTCGACCACTGCATGTCGATGTCGTAGCGTCCGGTGAGGCCCGTCTCGTCGCTGACCGGCGCGGTCACCTTGTTGACGACGACCTGCAGGAGCATCGTCATTGGATTGCCGATCAACGCGATCTGTTCGGTGCCGATGCGGCCCTGGCGGCACCTCGGACCGGCGGACGCGGCCTGGCAGTCCAGCTCCGACACGCGAAGCTGGGGGCCGAGCCGATCCCGCTGCACTCGAACGAGCGCGAACTTCAGCTCGTAAGCGATGGTGATCAGCGCGCGCGCCGGCATGTTGTCGGCCCGCACGCCACCGTCGGGAAAGAACCGCATCGACCCGCCGGCCTCGAGCGACTTACTCTCCTTGATCGAGGCCACGTCGAACGCCGCCTGAGCCAAGACGGCCGGCGCGGCGAGCATCAGCGCCGTAGCAA